>NZ_CP013650.1:4066061-4378835 GCF_001466725.1 Lacimicrobium alkaliphilum | reverse complement strand
CCACTTCGCTTATAGTTAACTCATCCAAATAGTAAAGCGTCAGGATCGTGCGGGGCACAGGTGCTAAAGATTCGAGCGCTTTGTGCAGTTTCATCAGTAAATCTTCATCCGCAAAAGCTGCCGCAAGGTCAACGTCATCGGCGATTGTCTCAGTTGGACAAATGTCGTCGTCACCCGGTGCTATCAAGGGCAGCTGTTTGCGCTGCAGGTGCCGGCTGGAAATATTAAAAGCAATTCTGCCTATCCAGGTCGAGAGCTTGCTTTCAAAGCGGAAGCTTTGCAGATTTTTATGCACCCGCAGGAACACCTCCTGGCATAGCTCTTTGCAATCGTCCGGATTGTGAACCATACGATAAACAAGATGCCATACCAGCTTTTGATGTTGCTCTATTAACAGTGCAAACGCACCTTGTTGGCCGGCCAGCACATTTGCGACTAATTCACGATCCTGATCGGCTCTGTGTGTATTATCGTCCATTTGGCAGGATCTCAGCGCTCTCCTCGCTGCAGGAAGTGCACCACCAGCAGGCCAAGCCCAATTGCACCGATCAGGATGCCAAAGGCTCCCGGATCCTTCGCTTCTAAGTCAAAAATTTCAATTAGCAAAAAAGCTATGCTGGTTAAAACCAGAAGTATTCCCCACTTAAGTGAAATATGTTGCCGTTTATCCAAGTCAGCCTTTGTCAATGCGCGCACTAACTCCTCACTGGCATGTGTCTCGGCAAGCCTGCGTTTCAGTCTGCTGTCGAGCACAGCTTTTATAATGACGACCAGGCAGACAAATCCAATGATTGGAATTAATACCGCAATGATGTCTTCCATAGGGATCTCCTGAGAAGTTCTCTCATAGTTAATAGATACATCAACTTGTTACCCGGTTTAGAAAAATATGCAAGAAAAGTTTGGTTCGTTTATGCAACCCGTTATGTGCCCGGTGTATCTATTACTAACGTCGTGACCATTTCACTGACCACTGAATTGAACCATCCTATAAATTGAGGAATAAATAATGAAAGTCATAACCTTAGTCAGCAGTGTTCTGCTGTACCTCTTCTGGCCTGTGGCCAGTGCCGATGAGCAGCGCAACATGGCACCTCCGGATGAAGTTGTCACTCAGATCCACGAGTTGATGAGCCAGGCTAAAATCCGCGGTTTAGCTATTGCAAAGATTGAGAATGGTGCGGTCTCCTGGCATGGGGCTTTCGGCATGCGTGGTGAAGGAGAAGAGTTGGAGGCAGACTCTATTTTTAATGCAGCCAGTTTAACCAAGCCGGTTTTCGCAACCATGGCGATGCGACTCGTTGCTGAAGATGCCCTTGAATTAGATGAATCATTGGCAAAGTACTGGATTGATCCTGATGTTGCTGATGATAACAGGCACAAGAACTTGACGGCCCGGCTGATTCTAAGCCACCAAAGTGGATTACCCAATTGGCGCGGAGAAAGAGAACTTGCCTTTATGTTCAAACCCGGGGAGCGCCATGAGTATTCCGGTGAAGGTTATCAATACCTGCGCCGCGCTATTGAAAATAAACTCCAGACTGATCTATCTGCATTGACCCAAAAATATGTGTTTAAACCTGCCGGCATGAAAAACAGTTCTATGGGCTGGAACAATGCGTTAGGTAATAACGTTGCTACGGGTTTTGATGAAGAGGAAAACCCAATTTACACCGCAATCGAAAAGCGGGAGCCGAACGCTGCGGCTAATTTAATGACAACGGTGCAAGACTATGCCCGCTTCTTAGGCTGGGTGTCTGAAGGGGCTGATTTGCCGTCTGAGTTGTTCACTGAAATGCGAACCCCTCAGGCACTACATGAAAACCCTGCCGAGCGCTTTGGTTTGGGCTGGAAATTAATCCCTATGGGAAAAGCTGATGCGTTGTTTCATGATGGCCGTGAGTCAGGTGTAAGAACCTACGCCGTTATACACCCGGACATGAATGAGGGGCTGGTGATCCTCACCAACAGTACTAATGGAGATTTATCATTTCGTCCTCTGGCAGAAGCGACTCTGTCTTTTGGTGAGCAACTTACACAAAGTACTGACAGATTAGTCTGGACCTATCTGAACAGTCTTCCTGGCCAGGCACTCATTCCGATGAGCCGGGGTATTTCAAAGTCGCCAGCCTATCTCAACACCTTATTGCATGCTGTAAATACCGCTCTTGTGCAAACCTCAACATTGAGTCCACAGGATAAATCTGCGGCCACGAAAGCAATTAGCAAAGCAGTATTTGCAGTGCTAGACAAGAAATCAAAGCCACAAAAAATCGAGGCGCTTATCAGCCAGTTATTCGTGGGTGAAGGTCAGGATATAGGTTTGGTTCAGACCTTTGACTCGGGCCAGGCTAAAGACTGGGTTAATTCACTACAGAATGTGTATTAGAGAAACCAACACTATTACGGCGGGATAGCAGAATGCTATTTATAGTGACCTGAGAGCCATAGCTCTCAGGTAAGACCTCAATAAATTAAACCGGCCCTCGTACCAATAGCCTGAAATATCAACTTAGCATGGCAGAGCCTCGCCATCTTCCGAAACGGATACCTGCCAGGTAACAGACACAATGCCCTGACGTAACAGATCAATGGCAATATCTATTTCGAAATGCTGCTTTAAGCCAGTCGCCGCCGTATTTTTATCAAAACTTGTACAAATAATATTCAGTGTCTACATTTACGTATCGCCAAGATGGCGAAGGCATCTGGTCAGAAGTGGGATCCAGAATCTGTAAAAAGGACAAAGGGAAGATAATGATGGACTCAATGGATCTCTTCAGCACACAGGAATGGGCTTACCACGGATATTTTATCGCATTTGGCCCAGATTTATCCACCAGTACCAACCTCGACCCAAGCAAGTTCAAACATGTCACCAGCTCCAGCACACAGGTATTAAACGGCAGTCACAGTTGTAAGTTTTCAGCCACCTACCCTACAGAAGAGGCGGTTCTGGCTACCAAGGCCTTTGATATCTCTGCCAGTTATAACTTCAGTGTGCTGGTGTTCTTCAGTGTGTTTATGGAAACCTTGCCCACTACCGGCAGTTTTGCCGTGGTGGCAGATTTCGGCGATGGTCAGTCTCACCTTGTCAACGTTGACCTGGAGACAACAGATAAATGGTTAACCCAACGGGTGGCCTTATTTAATGTGCCAGCCAATGCCAGCTCGGTTTCCATCAGCCTGATTCTCTCCGGTGTATATCGCTCGTCTACTGAAGTGGTCGGCTATGTCGACAATTTCGGCATCTACCTGCAATCAGCGCCGGTCTCAAAACCCTTACAATACACTATCTTCTCGGATAACGACGGTGTACTCACCGCCCATGACCTTAGCACTGGTAATGAAGCCTGGAGCTTTGAAACCGCCTATGGTTTCCTCACCGCCAAACCCGCCGTAGTGGACAATATCGCCTATTTCGGGGATGGCGATACCTTATGTAATCTGTATGCCCTGCATGGTGATACCGGCCAGAAAAAATGGGTGCAGGCCTATGACGGCAGTATTGATGCCACCCCTACCGTGGTTGAAGATACGGTCTATATCGCCACCTCAACCGGTAAACTGCACACCCTGAATACCAGCACCGGAGCCAAAACAGGTGATTACGACATTCTACAACTGCCCTCGGGCCAGCGGGCCCGTATCTACTCCAATCAGTTGGCCAATAAAACCATTTTGATGACGTCACAAAAAGGGGTCTTTGGCTTCGATATTGTCAGCAAGCAGGTCAGTTACCGGCAACCCTTAAATTACGCGGTAGACAGTGATCCGTTGATCCACAATGGTATCGCCTATTACGGCGACCTGAACGGTTACGTTTACGCCAACGATTTCAACACCAACCAGAGTCTGTGGCGGACACAAATGGGCGGGCCAATTCATTCTTCACCGAAAATGGTCGGTGAGTTCGTACTGGTAGGGTGTGACGATGGCACCCTCTATGCGTTCGATATGGAAACCGGCACTATCGTAGCCAGGTTGTCAAAACCAGGGCATTTTGTGCGCAGTTTCACCGCGGCTTCCAACCGTCTGTTTGTTGCCTATAACGCCATTGACGGGCAGATGGTGGCCTACCAGATAAAACAACCCGGAACCAGCCAGGTATTTACTGAGCTGTGGAGTTTTGATGTCAGCCTGGGAGTTGAACGGGATCCGCTGGTGGTAGGCAATCGTGTCTGTTTTGCCAGCAATGACAAACACTGCTACTGCCTTAACGCCGACACCGGCACCACCTTCTGGTCCGATTCTACACCCATCGCCGGGTATACTGAGCCCGCTTTTGTGCCCCTGTTCACCACCCAGCCCGCAACCCGCCGTTATGATCAGTACTGCTATCTGATGTCACATAATTCCTTCGCTGACTTTCTAAATGGCTGGTGGCTCGGCAATCAGGAGATGACACTCACAGAGCAGCTGAATTACGGCGCTCGCGGGCTGATGCTGGATACCCACAAGGTGCAGATAAAGGGCGTGGATACCATCGTGCTCTACCATGGTATCAGCTGGTCAAGCGTGAGCTGGTACCGGTTAGCCGACGCCCTGACCGAAATTCGCATCTGGATGGAAAACAACCCCACCGAGGTGGTGACGATCCAGTTTGAAAACCGTCAGAACGACAAAACACTCACTGAACAAACACTGGCCGCAGCTGGTGTCAGCTCGATGATATTCGACCCATCCAAGAACAATACCGGGCCTCAAGGTACCTGGGGGCCTGTGCTAACCAATGGCTGGCCCACTATCGGGTGGATGGTATCCAATAACAAACGCCTGGTGCTGTTCGCAGAGCAGCGAGGCGATGGTATACCCTATGTATGGAGCTATACGGTGGAAACCTGGTACGGCGATAGAAGCATTAATGGCGACTACGCAGAACGGGATCAATCCAGCCGGATACCCCTTGCTAAAAATCGCTCACTGTATACCGTCAACTTCTTTCCCACCATCTGGTATGCATTGCCGGTAACCGGCTACCTGAACTACAACAGCCTGAATAGTTTTGAGGCACTGATGGCTCGCGCCGACGTATGCAAATTTAATCCAAAATTTAAAACCAACCCGGATCTGGGGTGGGAGCATCACCTGCCCAACTTTCTCGCCATTGACTTTATCTCACGGGGAAATAACGGTGGTGCACTGCGCGCAGTGGAAGAGATCAATAAACTGTGGGCCGCAAAATAGAAGGCCCTTTTTATCCATATTCACAACAACGCGGGGAAAAACTCATGGCGCAAGTCAGCGTTTCTTCAATTATCGATCGCTCCAGTTCAATGGGTTACTACAATTATATAGAACCCGCCAAAACCGATGCCGCCACCTTTGTTTCAATTATGCGCGCCAACGATCAGATAGGCCTGGTTGCCATTGATGACACTTCACCGGTGCTGTACACACTCAATACACTGGACACCAACCACGACGTGATTCAGGCCGCTCTGAATGTGATTAAAGGCATCTCCAGCTACGGCAACACCAATATTAAAAATGCCTTAACCAACGCGCATAGCATGCTGGGCAGCGCCAGTAACCCGGCTAAGGCAATCATCCTGCTATCGGACGGAGAGTACAATGTGGGTGGCGATCCGTTAAGCGGTTTACCCACAGATATTCCTGTGTATACCATTGCGCTGGGCAACAGCTCCGGTATCCAGACGTTGCAGAGTATTGCCAGCCAGACCGGCGGCAAATATTACTTCAGCCCGGATGCCTTCGAGCTGGCAGCAATCTATAATCAGATAGCCAATGATTCCAGAGTCGCCCAGACCTCTCTTAACCAGCGCCAGCAAATCCCTTCTTATCAGTTCAGCTCTTTACCCTTGCAGGTGCCAGCCAATACCGCGCATATCAGCCTGGGGGTGAACTGGCTCAACAGCCAGATCGATTACACAGCGGGTACCCCGGGTGTCAATCAGGTCAGTGTGCTGCTACGTGATCCTAATAATCAGAAAGTTGCACTACCACCTACCTTTGAGGGCGGCGAGTTTGTAACCTTTCACCTGCACGATCCGCTACCGGGGCAATGGACCGTCGGCTGCTGGTGCGGGCAGGTACCGAATAACCAGTTTCAGGGAACCATGGGCGGATTTGAGCCCCAGGACAGCAGCTCGCTATCTTTGCATGCAACCCATTTGTGCCAGCATAAAAAGGCGCCTGTAAACCTCAGAGCGGCACTGGATACCAAAGGGAGGGCCGTCAGCGAGCTACAGGTGCGGGCTTACATCAACTCACCTTTACATTCGCTCGCGGAGATTAAACAACAACACGAACAGCGCCTCAATACTATCCAGACTGACCCGGCACCTGAAGAGGGCATGTCCTCTTCAGGCCCTCAGCTATGGGCTTTGCATAAGCAACTGCTGCCGACAGAGAACATCTTTCAACGCAAAACGCTGCCCATCAATGTGGACGCGAGTGTTGATAATGATGGACGAGCCAGCATAAATATCCCCCCATTCGCCTTCGACAATGTCGGAGAACACAATGTACACCTTGAGATAACAGGCAAATACGCCAGTTGCGGCTCCCGCTTCTCACGAACACAACAGATAAGCCTGTCGGCAACAGATTAAGGGAAATGTCTCGGCAAAAACCGTTCATCAGATGACGAACCCTGGCGCTGTATTTCTCAGTCCAGGCACATCACTGTGCTGTAATCACCTGATTGCGGCCCTGATGTTTGGCCTGATACAGCGCCTTGTCGGCTCTGTCCAGCAGGGCTTCGGTGCTTTCATTTTGCTGATGCTGGGCAACCCCGATGCTGATGGTTAAGTTATGCCCCTCAATAGACTGCGCGGCGATATACACCCGCAGCCGCTCTGCCAGCTCAGCGCCGTGTTTAAGCAGGGTGTCTGGCAGCAGCACCACAAATTCTTCGCCGCCCCAGCGGGCAATAAAATCCTGATTCCGCATCTGACTGCGCAGGAGTTCGGCCAGCTGTGTCAGCACTTTGTCACCGCGAAGGTGACCGAACTCATCATTTATCTGTTTAAAGTGATCGATATCCAGCAACATCAGGGTAACCGGCTTATTGCTTTGTGTGATGTCCGGCAACAGGCCATTGAGCGTCTGATCCAGCTTCTCACGATTGTATAGTCCGGTAAGCTTGTCGGTTTCGGCCATCTGGCGCATCTGGTTAGTTTTACCGGCAAGCTGCTGATAGGCCACGGTTCGGCTGCGCTCATAAAAACGAAATATCAGAACATGGGCAATCGCCACCTCAATCACATTTAACAGTGCGCCGTTGCTGAAGGTCACCGCCTGTTGCCCCTGCACCTGCTGATAAACCACTACCGCACAGAGGCTGAAAACCACCGCGCTCAGCACCGTTCCCCACTGGCGCCCCACCAGGAAAAAAGTAAAAGGCGGGATCAGGGTGGCCCACATAAGAGAGTGCGCACTACCGCCCACCATCAAAACAAACAGGCATATCAACCCGGCAGCCATAATCGAGAACGCCCATGCAGCGACACCGATATTGGCCGTTCGCCGGAACCAGGCATAAATAGCCAGAGTGATCACAAAGCCGCAACTGTCCAGAAGCGCAAGCCGGTAAGCCCCGAAAAAGAACAGATTAAGGAGTGTCAGCAGCAGGAAAAAGGCCGCACTGATCAACAGCGTGTGCTGGATCAGACGTGAGCGCCAGTATTCAAGGTGCTCCTGAGGGTATTGCGGAAAATCTTTGTACCAGAACTTAAGCATACGACACCCGACTAAACTGCATGGAAGGGGATTATTACTGATAACACAGCCACATTACACCGCTATGATGGTGAAAATATAAAGGAGTAAGGCCAATTGCGTCAGACTCCGTTTTTTGCCTCAGGATTAATCCGTGCCACGGCTTGTGCCCAGACTCTGGCACCCTGTCCGGAAGGGTGAAAGCCATCACTGGCGATAAACTCAGCATCAAAGGGCAGCTCAATCTGCACATGATGTAAGCCCGCATTATCGCGGCAATGTTTTTTCAGCAAGGCATCAAGCACTTTAGCCCGCCGGCCCAAAAACCATCGCAATGGCTGAGGCAAGGCAGGAAACCGGTGCATAGGGGGTAACGCGGTATAGATGATGGTTTTCGCTCCAAGCTGTTGGCGTAAATAGCCTGTCATTTTCTCAAGGTCAGACAACCATCGTTGAGCCGGTGTGCGCCCGGTCACATCGTTAACCCCTACAGAGAGCAACACCCTATCGACCGGACTCACCACCACTTCGCTTTTCTTCAGCAACTGCAATACCTGTGCACAGTTGAGTCCTGACTGAGCCAATAATTGCCAGTGCACCTTGTACCGCGAAGCCAGATGATTAATCCAATGGCCGGTGACCGCCTCAGACTGGCTGGCGCAGCCTACACCGGCGGCGGCCGAATCACCCAGTATCAATACGCCCAGCGGCATCCCTGAGCCATTGACGCCGTCTCGGGCACCTGGTGCTTCGGGCAGGCGCAGAGCATGCCGGCGAACCTGACGGGCCTGCCAGAGCAACCAGGGGGCCAATAACAGCGTTAACAGCTTATCCATCTAAGTGCGCTTTAGAGCTTCCAGCTGAGTGTCATGCCATTTTGACAGAGTCACCAGGGCA
The DNA here is from genome assembly GCF_001466725.1 of Lacimicrobium alkaliphilum. NCBI lineage: Bacteria > Pseudomonadati > Pseudomonadota > Gammaproteobacteria > Alteromonadales > Alteromonadaceae > Lacimicrobium > Lacimicrobium alkaliphilum. The sequence continues at coordinate 4,370,255 of NZ_CP013650.1, read as the reverse complement.
ATAAGAGCGCCGAGCAAGGCAAAGCCCATATCCGACTGGGTATCCCAGACATAGCCCTGCGTTCCCAGAAAAGCTTCTGCGCCTTCGCCCGAAGCCAGGGCCACCCACCATTCCAGCAGTTCATAAAAGGCGCTGAAGCCAAGGCAGACCGAGACAATAAACAGGTTGCGCCAGGCTGCACCATTAACCACATTAAGCCGGATCAATAATTCGCGAGCCAGTATTGCCGGTACAAAACCCTGGAAGAAATGCCCCAGTTTGTCGTAGTTATTTCGCTCTGCGCCAAGCAAACCATCAAACAGCGGCACCTCGGCATAGGTGTAATGACCGCCCACCATCAGTATCACGCAATGGGCCAGTATCAGTATGTAAAGCAAAGGAGTGAGCGGAAATTTTTTGTAGGAGGTGACCACCAGCAATGCACCAATCATGGCGGGCAAGACTTCGAGAAACCAGGTAAAGGTGTCTTTCGGTTCAATGCCTGACCAGATCAGCACAGCTAAAAAAATGCTTATCCATAATAACTTCACTGCCGGTTATCCTTAATCAATGGTTGTTGGTTTGTATTCTCCCCTGTGACCGGATGCTGTTTCAATCTTCTTTTAGTTCACTGTGCTGCAGATCCAACAGCATCCGATGCCTCATGAGTACCATTTACAGACAATCCTGTCTTCAGCAAAGCTGGCAAATACCGCACCTCTGGCCTATACCCTATCTTCCGGGATAGGTCATTTCCGGCGCGTTCATGTTAATTGCCCCCGGGCCTAAGGAAATATAATGAGACAATCGTTAAGACAGCGGGGTATAACCTTGTTGGCGGCCATTGTGATTGCTTTGGTAGCTGCTGCCGCTGCGGCGTTCTTTTCAAGCTGGTACGCCGCAGACAAAATAGCTCACTCAAACCGCTGTACCAGTGATCTGTTACGCATGCAGCATGACGAAAACCTGTATCGGCAATCGGTAGACAGTGGCAACCCCAATATTTCGCTTTGTAATCAGATAAACAATGATGTCGGTCAGTATAACAACACCTGTGGCAAGGACTTCGGCAACCTGCCAACGCTTGACTGCCCGACACAGTAATGAAGGTCAGTAGGCCAAAGGAAAACACAACAACGGGGTGTGGAGGCCCCGTTGTTGTGGTAATCAGGTGGGTCCTTATGAGTTCAGATCGAACCTGTCGGCGTTCATCACCTTGGCCCAGGCACTGACAAAGTCCTTAACAAATTTCTCCTTATTGTCATCCTGGGCATACACCTCGGCGTAGGAGCGCAGTATTGAATTGGAGCCGAACACCAGATCCACACGAGTGGCGGTCCACTTCACCTGATCTGTTCTGCGATCCCGCACTTCATACAGGTTGTTGCCGCTTGCTTTCCAGGTGTTGGCCATATCGGTGAGATTGACAAAAAAGTCGTTACTGAGCACACCAACACGGTCGGTAAACACACCGTGCTGCGTACCACCATAATTAGTGCCAAGCACCCGCAACCCGCCGATCAGCACCGTCATTTCCGGCGCCGTAAGGCCCATTAACTGCGTTCGATCCAACAACAGTTGTTCAGCATTGACCTGATAATCTTTCTTCAGCCAGTTACGGTAGCCATCGTGTATCGGCTCCAGTGGCTCAAAGGATTCTGCATCGGTCATTTCTTCTGTGGCATCACCACGGCCCGGTGCAAAAGGCACAGTGATATCCACCCCACCGTCCCGGGCTGCTTTTTCAACCGCGGCGGTACCACCAAGCACAATCAGATCCGCCAGGCTGACCTTTTTATCCAGCCCGGACTGTATTTGTTCCAGTCTGCTGAGCACTTTGGCAAGGCGCTCTGGTTCATTGCCCTGCCAGTCTTTCTGCGGTGCCAGACGGATACGGGCACCATTAGCACCACCACGGTAATCGGAACCACGGAAGGTACGGGCACTGTCCCAGGCGGTATTGATCAGCTCAACAGAAGACAGGCCACTGTTGAGCAATTTAGTTTTAAGTTCGGCTATTTCTGCCTCACTCAGGCTGTAATCCACCGCTGGCACCGGGTCCTGCCAGATCAGATCTTCTTCTGGCACATCCGGCCCCAGGTAACGTGCTTTAGGTCCTAAATCCCGGTGGGTCAGCTTGAACCAGGCGCGGGCAAATACATCAGAAAAATAATCAAAATCCTGCTGGAATCTCTCGATAATTTTGCGATACGTGGGGTCCATTTTCATGGCCATGTCGGCATCGGTCATAATCGGATTGCACCGGATCGATGGGTCTTCCACATCAACTGGCTTGTCTTCCTCTTTGATATCAACAGGTTCCCACTGCCAGGCACCGGCCGGACTTTTCTTCGTCTCCCACTCATAGCTCAGCAGCAGATGACAATAGCCGTTGTCCCATTTGGTCGGATACGTGGTCCAGGCACCTTCGATGCCAGAGGTCACGGTGTCACGACCAATACCCCGTTTGGTATGGTTATTCCAGCCCAGCCCTTGCTCATCAACATCGGCAGCTTCTGGCTCAGGGCCGAGAAATTTTTCATCGCCATTACCATGGGTCTTACCCACCGTATGGCCACCTACCGTTAGTGCCGCGGTTTCTTCATCGTCCATGGCCATTCGGGCAAAAGTCTCACGCACTTGCGCCGCAGTCTTAAGCGGGTCCGGATTACCGTTAACCCCTTCCGGGTTGACATAAATCAGCCCCATCTGCACCGCAGCAAGGGGGTTCTCCATACTCTCTGGGTTATCTACGTCTTCGTAACGGTTATCACTGGGTGCCAGCCATTCTTTTTCTGCGCCCCAGTAAACGTCTTTCTCAGGATGCCAGATGTCGGCCCGGCCACCGGCAAAGCCAAAGGTTTTCAGCCCCATTGACTCATAAGCCATATTGCCGGCCAGAATCATCAGATCGGCCCATGAAAGCTTGTTACCGTACTTTTTCTTAATCGGCCATAACAGGCGACGGGCCTTGTCAAGATTGACGTTATCCGGCCAGGAGTTGAGCGGTGCAAAGCGCTGATTACCGGTGCCGCCGCCACCGCGACCGTCAGCAATACGATAGGAGCCAGCAGCGTGCCAGGCCATACGTATCATCAGGCCACCATAATGGCCCCAGTCGGCAGGCCACCAGTCCTGACTCTCAGTCATCAGCGCTTTAAGGTCAGACTTGACCGCCTCCAGATCCAGTTTGCTGAATTCCTCTGCATAATCAAAGTCCTCCCCCAGGGGGTTGGTCTTGCGGTCATGCTGATGCAGGATGTCCAGGTTCAGTGACTCCGGCCACCAGTCCATATTGGATTTACCGGAAACGGTATTGCCACCGTGCATCACCGGGCACTTGCCACCGCTTGCTGTATTGTTATTGCTCATCGTATTCTCCTTTTGCGTAGAGCGGGTTCAGTACTCAATTCACTGAGCGCCCGTAACTATCTATAGCCTAAGTGAAAAAGTAGTTCAGAACCGGGCATCTGTCCCGCTGTATAAATCGATTGTCGCAATCGTCAGAGTCGGTTTACTTTTGCAGACGGTTTTCCTCTGCAGGTTTTTCTGGCAAGGTTAAGCATGATTAAGTTCCTCAAACCGGGCGTTGCCGTTGCCACCATGCACTATATCCTGAATGCTTTTTTACTCGCTGTGTTAATGGTCACGCCGTTGATGACAGCTTCCGCCACCTCAACAGCACCGCAAACCATGTATCCTCAGCTTACTTATGGTGCCACTGAGCCTCAGTACGATTTTTCAGAGCTCAGCACCTTGATTGAGGATCATGCAGGCACAGAAGAAAATGACCTTTATACCGGTGCAAGCTTACTGATCGCGCATCAGGGCAGGGTGCTGTACCAGCGTGCTTTTGGTTATGCCCGGGCATTTACCCTGCAAGAGGATGGCCGGCTAGTCCGGCTGGCCAAGCCGGTTCCTATGTCACAGGACGCTGTTTTTGATTTGGCGTCTGTCACCAAAGTGGCTGCCACAACCGTATCAGTAATGCATCTGGTCAGTGAACAGAAGCTTGCGCTGGATGCTCGGCTGGGTGCGCTGATACCTGAATTTGCACAAACCGACAAGGCTGATATCACGGTTCAGCAACTGCTTACCCATCGCAGTGGCTTGTGGCAGTGGCAGCCCACCTGGTTATATCTGCAGAACCAAGAGAACATTGTTGATTATATTGCCGCTCTGCCGCTGCGCTACGCGCCGGGTGAACGCCGGGCCTATTCGGATCTGGGGTTTATGTTACTGGGGAAGATTATTGAAAAGGTCGGGGGCATGCCCCTGGACGATTTTGTTAAGCAACATATTTACCACCCGCTGGCAATGAAAGATACCGGCTACCGGCCAGGCCCGCAGCTTAAACAGCGTATCGTGGCGACATCCCACGGCAACCCCTTTGAGCAAAAGATGGTAGCAACGGGCAAACCCTATCCGCTGGCACAGCCCTTACCTGAGCCCCCCTTTACCGCATATCGTGATTACACGCTTGTTGGCGAAGCCAATGATGGCAATGCCTGGTATGGCCTGGGCGGTGTTGCCGGCCATGCCGGATTGTTTTCTACTGTTGGTGATCTGGCGGTTCTCGGGCAGACATTATTGAACGGCGGCGGTTACGGAGATTACCGCCTTACCGACTCTGACACCCTTCAGACCTTTTTACAAACCCCTTATGACAATAACCAGGCCCTGGGATTCTGGAAAAACACCGATAATACAGGGCTAAGCTACTGGCACCCCGGTTTTACCGGTACTCAGTTTCTTATCCAGCCAGAGAATGAGTTAATCATCATATTACTCACCAACCGCCAGCACAAAGGGCTGGATCCCGATAGTGGCCGCTATCCGAATCTCACACCCATCTGGCAGGAACTTGTCAGCCTGGTCACAAAGGCCGTAGTGCGCAAAGAGCACTAAATACCGCCCCGGATATGCTGACGGACCTTGTGATAATAGAAATCCCTGAGCTGTTGGTGTAACTCCTCCGAAAGCGCTGGCAGATCACTGGCAGCCGCATTGCTGATGACCTGTTGCGGCTTTCCACTGCCGGCGATCACCGTGCTGATCTGCGGATGATCCAGGATCCAGCGCAGTGCCAGACTGACCATATCCGTATCGGCTGGCAGCAGGTTTTTTAACTCCTCTACCAACTCAACCCCTTTGGCATAAGGCAGACCGTTGAAGGTTTCCCCCACATGGAAGGCGTCACCATCGCGATTATAATGGCGGTGATCCTGCTCACTGAACTGCTGATCCAGGCGCAACTTACCGCTTAACAAACCGCTGGCAAGCGGCAGGCGCACAATAACACCAATATCATTGGCAGCGGCTTTGTCGAGCAGCTGTCCGGTGGCATCCTGGCGGAACAGGTTAAAATAATCTGCACACTGCTCAGGCCTGGCTGATCACAGCAGAACTGTGCATCATCAATCATTTCCACGCTGGCACCATAAGCCTTAATCAATCCCTGCTGTTTGAATTCTTCCATCCAGCCCAGCAACTCACCCGATCTCAGTACCTGAGGCGGAACACAATGCAACTGGGCCAGATCCAGCGCTTCCACGCGCAGGCGTCTGGCCGAGTCCTGCAACGACTGGCGTACCTTTTCGCGCGTATAGCCATCGGGATAAAGTCCTGAGCCGCGCCCGACCTTAGTGGCAACCACAGGTTTATCAGACAGGCCCTGTAGCCACTTGCCGATGCGCTCTTCACTCAGGCCAGCGCCGTATACATCAGCGGTATCGAAAAACCTGATCCCCTGCTCGAGCGCGGTATCCAGAGTCTCAAGGGCCTGGCTGTCTTCTACCGGGCCAAAATCATTACCCAATTGCCAACAGCCCAGGCCAATCTCTGATACCTGATAACCTGATTGCCCCAATCTACATAGTTGCATCTGCTTCTCCGGCCAATAGATGTGAACAGGTCACGCTATAAGTTGAGTACCTCAGAGTAAAGATCTTTGTTATTGCGTTTTGTGGTAACGGATTTGTGTAAATCACCGGATATCTGCCCTGGCTGCGAACAGTAAAGTTCGGGACTAAAATTCATGTATAGGGTGCCGGCCTGGTATTGTTATTTGCAGTCTCTGCCCTGTTCAGGTCTGCGGGTAACCAATTCTTACAATTTGGTAAGTCGATAACTGGTATTCATATCCGACTGATATAGAGTTGCTACAACCCTTGTATTGACTAGGCACAACGACCTGACGCTGAAAGCTATGGTAGGTTCGGGTGACCGTTGAAATACATAGATGAGGGGTCGGCAACATTGCTTACATACAGGTTTGTATGTATATTCCCTGCCATTATTCTGCCCAGGTTACCTGTGGGATTTTTTAAGGTGTATAACAATGCGAAACAGACTTGCGATTTCGGGTGTGATTTTCACATTACTGCTGGCGGGTTGCAGCCAGCAGCAACAGCAAAACGGGCCGGCCAGTCAGATTCCGGAAGTAGAGGTAGTACAATTGCAGAGCGAACCTTTGCAGTTAACCAATGAACTACCCGGACGTACAGTGGATTATCGCCAGGCTGAAATTCGCCCGCAGGTCAGCGGTATACTGCAAAAAAGACTGTTTGAAGAAGGCCAGCAGGTTAAAGAGGGTCAGTTGCTGTATCAGATTGATCCTGCCTCCTATGAAGCCGCACTTAACAGTGCACAAGCCCGCCTGGCAAGGGCCAGGGCGGTATTGCACAACGCCCGCTTAAAGGCCGAACGTTTTAAGGGACTGCTTGACAGCAAGTCTGTCAGTCAGCAGGAATACGATGATGCCATTGCGACACTGATGCAGGCCGAAGCCGAGGTCTCTATTGCCGAGGCTGAAGTACAAAGTGCCAGCATCAATCTTGAGTACACCGGGATCCGCGCCCCCATCAGCGGCCAGATAGGCCGCTCTGCGGTAACCGAAGGGGCACTGCTGACCGCTAATCAACAGCAGGGGCTGGCCACCATTCGTCAGCTTGATCCTATCTATGTGGATTTAACCCAGTCAGCCAGTGAATTGCGCAAGCTGCGCCATCAGCTACAAAGCGGTGATCTGGACAATACCTCTCAGGCCGATGTGAGCCTGAAACTGGAAGATGGCACGAAGTATCAACATAAGGGCAAACTGAAGTTTTCAGAAGTGAATGTGGATCCCAGTACCGCCATGGTGACCTTGCGGGCAGTATTCCCTAATGACCAAGGCGATTTGCTGCCTGGCATGTTTGTACGTGCTCAGGTTGAGTTAGGTACCGACCCCGATGCGATTCTGGTGCCACAAAAAGCAGTGGCTCATACTCCCAAAGGTGACGCCTCGGTAATGCTGGTGAACAAGGACAATAAAGTCGTCAGCAAGGTCGTGGAGCTGGGGCAGGCCAGAGACCAACGCTGGATCGTAAAATCCGGTCTGCAAGCCGGTGACCGAGTCATCGTCAAGGGCCTGCAGAGTGTTCAGCCCGGTGCTCAGGTTAAGGTGGTTGCAGTCCAATCTGCTTCACAGGGAGGTTGATCTATGGCTAATTTCTTTATCGGCAGGCCGATTTTCGCCTGGGTTATCGCCATTGTTATTATGCTTGCCGGGCTGCTTTCCATTAAACAGTTACCGGTGGAGCAATACCCCCAGGTTGCACCGCCGGCAGTGACCATTAATGCCAGCTATCCCGGTGCTTCCGCGCAGGCTGCAGAGAATGCTGTTACTCAGGTGATAGAGCAGTCTATGACCGGCCTCGACAACCTGATGTATATGTCGGCACAAAGCGATTCAGTGGGCAATGTGTCTGTGACCCTGACCTTTGAAACCGGAACCGATGCCGATATCGCCCAGGTACAGGTACAGAATAAGCTGCAACGGGCACTGCCGTTGTTACCTCAGGAAGTGCAACAACAGGGTGTGGCGGTGGCCAAATCCAATGGCAGCTTCCTGATGGTGGTGGGCTTTGTTTCCAGAGACGGCAGTATGCAGCGCGACGACATTGCCGATTATGTGGTGTCGAATGTCAAAGATCCTGTCAGCCGTGCCAACGGAGTGGGCAATGTTCAGGTCTTTGGCAGCCAGTATGCCATGCGTATCTGGCTCAATGCCGATCAGCTCAATCAATACCAGCTAACCCCTGCTGATGTGACCGCAGCCATCAATGAACAGAATAATCAGGTAACCGCAGGTCAGCTCGGTGGCGCACCGGCGGTTGAAGGTCAGCAGTTTAATGCTGCTATTCTGGCGCAGACCCGCCTCACCAGTGCCGAAGAGTTCGGCGAAATCCTGTTGCGGGTTAACGCCGATGGCTCTCAGGTGAAACTCAAAGATGTATCCAGAATTGAGCTGGGGGGTGAGAATTACTCGGTCATCGGCCGCTACAACGGCGACCCGGCCACAGGCCTGGCCATAGAGCTGGCCACCGGCGCTAACGCACTGGATACCGCAGAAGAGGTAAAAAACATTCTCGCGGAGATGGAGCCTTTTCTGCCACCGGGCCTGGAAATGGTGATCCCCTACGACACCACCCCTTTTGTGGAGATTTCCATCAGCTCAGTAGTACAAACCCTGTTTGAGGCCATCTTTCTGGTCTTTCTGGTGATGTACCTGTTCCTGCAAAATCTGCGGGCCACCCTGATCCCCACTCTGGCGGTACCCGTGGTATTGCTGGGCACTTTTGCCATCATGACCGCATTTGGTTTTACCATTAACACCCTGACTATGTTTGGTATGGTGCTGGCCATCGGCCTGCTGGTGGATGATGCCATCGTGGTGGTGGAAAATGTCGAGCGGGTGATGACCGAGGATGGTTTATCGCCGGTTGAGGCCACCCGAAAATCCATGGGCCAGATTACCGGGGCATTGATTGGTATCGGTCTGGTGTTATCGGCGGTGTTTGTGCCCATGGCCTTTTTTGGCGGTGCCACCGGCGCCATTTATCAGCAGTTTTCCGTCACTATCGTCTCTGCCATGGCGCTGTCGGTGCTGGTGGCATTGATCTTCACACCGGCGTTGTGTGCCACCATGCTCAAACCCGTGAATGGCGATCATCACAGTAAAGGCGGCTTCTTCGGTGGCTTTAACCGGGGCTTCGAACGCAGTAATCAGGGCTATCAGCGCATGGTCGGCGGTATGCTGAAGCGGCCATTGCGCTCAATGGCGGTGTATCTGGCCATTGTGGCGGTAATGGCACTGATGTTTGTGCGTCTGCCTACGTCTTTCCTGCCCGATGAGGATCAGGGCGTGTTTCTGTCACTGGTGCAGTTGCCCACCGGCGCCAGTCAGCAGCGTACCGAAGCGGTGATGACGAAAATCTCCGAGTATTACAAACAGGAAGAGGCTGTTGAGTCAGTCTTTACCGTATCCGGTTTCAGTTTTGCAGGCCAGGGACAGAATATGGGGCTGGCCTTTGTGCGCCTCAAAGACTGGAGCGAGCGGGATGACAGTCAGGCAGTACAGGCGGTGATCGGTCGTTCCATGGGCTTTTTCTCCACCATTAAAGAAGCGCAGGTTTTTGCTTTTAACCTGCCGCCTATTGCTCAGTTGGGCAATGCCACCGGCTTCAGCCTGTTCTTGCAGGACCGCGGCGGGCTTGGCCACGAAGCACTGCTACAGGCCAGAAATCAGCTTCTGGGCATGGCGGCACAGCAACCTGAACTGGTAGGTGTACGCCCCAATGGCATGGAAGATGCGCCACAACTGAAAATCGATGTGGATGAACTCAAGGCCAAAGCACTGGGTGTGAGCATCAGCGACATAAATCAGACCCTGTCGATTGGCTGGGGCTCGCGCTATGTGAACGACTTTGTCGATCGCGGCCGGGTCAAAAAGGTGTATGTACAGGCCGACGCGCCGTACCGCATGATGCCGGAAAACCTGAATGACTGGTATGTGCGTAATAACGAGGGCGAAATGGTGTCCTTTGCGGCCTTTTCCAGCACCCGTTGGGTGTATGGCCCGCAGCGCCTCGAGCGTTACAACGGTGTGCCCGCCATGGAAATTCAGGGCCAGCCCGCACCCGGATTCAGCTCCGGCGATGCCATGGATAAGATGGCCGGGATGATTGAGCAACTACCACAGGGTATCGACTTTGAATGGACCGGCACTTCCTATCAGGAGCGTATGTCAGGGGCGCAGGCGCCGGCATTGTACGCGCTGTCTATTCTGGTAGTGTTCCTGTGTCTGGCCGCACTGTATGAAAGCTGGGCCATTCCCTTCTCGGTGATTATGGTTGTGCCACTGGGGATCATCGGTGCACTGTCAGCAGCCTACCTGACCGGATTGGGCAACGATGTGTACTTCCAGGTCGGGCTGTTAACCACCATGGGGCTGGCCTCGAAAAACGCCATTCTGATTGTGGAATTTGCCCGTGCGCTGCAGGATCAGGGTAAGGCCTTGTTTGATGCCATACTGGAGGCGATTCGGTTACGTCTGCGTCCAATTATTATGACCTCTATGGCGTTTTCCTTAGGGGTACTGCCACTGGCCATCAGCAGTGGTGCGGGTTCTGCCAGCCGCAACGCCATCGGCATCGGCGTATTGGGTGGCATGATCTCTGCCACCTTCCTGGCCATCTTTCTGGTGCCGGTGTTTTATCTGGTGGTGCAGAAATACTTTGTCAGAAAGAAGGTAACGAGCTAAGTCAGGCGATTAACGCTAATGCCAGTCACTTATGTTGACTGGCATTTTTTTACCCCATCCAGAAAACAATCGATTAAGGCTGGTGCTGATTGTGACAGGTCACACTGATTGGGAGTCAGCAAAAACTTACCGATTAACCCGCTGATATAGGCATGCAGGGCGCTGGCAGCAAGCCCGGGGCTGACATCGGGATTAAGCTGACCCGATTGGCGGGCCCGTTCAAAGGCGCGCTCCAGTGTCTGCTGCACCTCCATATCCAGCTTTTCCTGCTCATGCACCGCAGGATTGAGTTCATCAATATACTCACAACGATGAAACACAATACTCAGTACCCGCCGGTGCTGCTCGCTTTCCCCCACTATCTGCAAAGACCGGATCATAATATCGCGGACACTTTGCAGTGAGTCGGCTCCAGCCACCTCGTCCATTTCACTGAGCATCATCCGAAACGGCAGCCGTATGCGTTCGAGCATGGCACTGAATAAGTCGGATTTATTGTCAAAGTGCCAGTATACGGCACCACGGGTCACCCCGGCGGCGCGGGCGATTTTATCCAGCGTAGTACGGGAGACCCCTTGTTCGAAGAACTGTCTTTCGGCCGCATCCAGAATAGTGGCGCGGGTGGCTTCAGCTTCAGCCTTTGTGCGTCTGACCATGTGCAGGGTTCATCTATGGTTTTTATAGCCGTGATTTTACCATAGCCCCTGCGCCCGTCATAACTTGCCCGATGAAGTAGTATTGTGACTGTGGCAAGTTGTTAGCTTACTTCAAACAGATCCCGGTGCAGTTCCTTCACTACATCGGTGCTGTCTTTGCCACTTACCAGAAAGGAAATATTGTGGGGGTTGGCGCCATAGCAAATCAGTCGCAGATTATAGTTTCTGACGGATTCGAAGATCTGGCTGGAGACTCCGGCGGCGCTGTGCATGTTGTTACCCACCACGGTGACCAGATCATAACCCTCTTCGACGCTGACATCGCTGATCTGCTTAAGATCCTCAATAGTGGCGCGGTTAAGGCGGGCGCGCACCGAGTTGGGCGGATTATCTATGGTCAGAGATACAGCAATTTCCGAGGTAGTCACCAGATCCACACTGAGATTATGGCGGGCGAGAATCTCAAACACCTGCTGCAAAAAGCCTGAGGCATACAACATGCTCGGGGTCTTCACTGTCACCAGCACCTGATCGCGGCGTCGGGTCAGGGCGCGGAAATGAGGCTCCTGTTTACAGTCCTTGACGATCCAGGTGCCACCCTTCTCCGGTTCCCGGCTGGAACCCACAAATACCGGGATATTTCTGCGCACGGCCGGCACCATGGTTGCCGGGTGCAACACTTTAGCACCAAAGGTGGCCATTTCTGCCGCTTCTTCAAAACTCAGTTCCGGCAGGGGCCGGGCTTTGTCGGTGATACGTGGGTCGGTGGTATATACGCCAATCACATCGGTCCAGATCTCGCAGCTGTCGGCACCCAGCGCCTCGGCCAGCAAGGCCGCAGTGTAATCTGAACCGCCACGGCCTAAGGTGGTGGTATTGTCCTGTTCATCAGAGCCCACAAAGCCCTGGGTCACCAGCACCGTACGCGACAGCTCGGGCTTGATCAGTTTGTTGGCCTGCGCCGCAACAAGCTCAATATCCGGTGCGGCCTGGCCAAAGTCACTGTCTGTTTTTATGACCTTGCGGGCATCAAAATTTTCTGCCTGCAGGCCCTTCTGGCACAGCAGTTCGGCAAACAGTAATGACGACATCCGTTCACCCAGTGACAACATGGCATCTTTCAGATCCGGGCGGTGCAGAATTTCTTCATGAAAAGCCAGCTCGCGCAATAGATTAAGCAATTCATTGAGCTTTACCGACACCTGGGGGGGAGAGTCCAGACCGGTAAGAATCGCGAACTCAATCTGTTCAATACTGGCGATCACCTGGTTGATTTGCTCAACCGTGAGCTCTTCGTTGGCCAGTTGCACCAGATAATTGGTCACGCCTGCGGCGGCACTGACCACCACCACTCTGGTGGCTGCGTTGTCCATGACAATTCGGGCACAACTGGTCATTGCATCAATGTTCGCAACGCTGGTGCCGCCGAATTTGGCTATATTAAGAGACATTTCCCGCTCCCCTTACTCTCTGTGCGCTATGGGGCCAGAGAATAACGTATTTTCATCTCTTTTTAATGCATTTTTATGCAATAACTCATTCCGTTGTCATGCAGTAACCCGCAGCGAGCAAGGTGAAATACGGTGATAAAAAACACTCTCGCAAAGACGCTGAGACGCAGAGGTTTTAAGGCGTTCTTCTGTTACCGTCTTCGTGCTCTTCGAGTCCTTCGTGGTTGACGGCCTTTGGACCACGAAAAACACGAAGAAAGCTGCTGTTAGCCGGATGAATCCCCGGATTCCGTTTCACTGCATCCAGGCTACATAAACTGTAGTTCATCATATAAAGCAAGGGCGCTGGGTTCCCGCCTACGGCCGCGGGAACGACGTGCGGTCATGCCCGACTAAAGTAACCGGGCCTGTCCAGCACCTTTGATAGCTGGGTGTTATTGAACAGCACATTGCTAATTCAAAGGTTGCTGGGCATCCAGTGGCTTTATTGGTTCCGGGTTTTATTCAGCCGTTTATCAATATACTGCTGAAACGCGCCCCGCTCAGTGCAGCGAACTGCACCACCGGCTATACGCATTAGACTGGTAATAGCACCGTTTATACCCGCTTCACAGTTTACGTCCTTAGTAACGGCCTCACGAAGTTTCTCATCCTCGCTGAGTTTTTCCGTGTAATCCGGTATTTCGCCAATAGGATTCTGCCGTTGCTGACGGTATTCACGGTTGGCCTGTTCTGCCAGCTGCTGCTGTTGCCGATATTGCCAGCCGGACAAGTGCCGTTGTGCCGCACTTTGATATTCAGCAGGGCCAACAGGCTTTACTTCAGAACCAGATTCAATGGCCGCTGGCCCCTGGCTGTCAGGCACAGACGTGGGTTTCTCAGGCTGTTTAGCCACTTGCGGTTCTGACTGTTCGGGCGGGGGTGATAGAGGCGCTTCAGGCTCAGCCGGTGATGGCTGGGGCTTCGGAACCGGTTCAGGTACCGCTTCCGGCTCAGGTTCAGGCTCCGGGGCCGCTACAGCAGGCGCGGGAGCTTGCCACAGACGGGCCTTAATGGTGGTGTTATGATCTTTATGTGCAACCATCGGCGCAATGGCCTGAGATTGCAATCTTATCAGCCACCAGAACGCCAGGGCATGAATCAACAGCGAAACAACGATAAATGGCAGCAGGGAAGCTTGTGCCGGAGCGGTTTTTGACAGCAAAGGGTCTACACAGTCCATTGACAGTAACAGCATAGATAGCCCGACAGGGTAAAAGTTCACCCTGACGGGGCACCTTATCGGTTCTCAGTGATGGTGGGAGTCGAAGCTGACACTGAGCACTTCTGTGCTGCCTTCGAAGTTGAGACTGCGGATCGTCTCTTGACCTTCAATATTGACCAGATTGACCTGCTGTGGCCAGATATCCCTTAAAGCATCGTGTTTGACCGTCAGACTGGTAACAGATTCCGGTATTGCAATCTGTTGATAGACCCAGAAAAACTTGCCTTCGACTTCGAAACCTACCAGCTCAAGAGGCAGTGGCTGCTGTTGATGAAGCAGCGAGAAACGCGCTGCCACATAGTCACTGAATGCCTGTTGGGTATCGGCCGAGTTAAGCATATCGGCGTTGCGATCAAAGAGTTTTTTCACCGCATGCTCGGCATCGTGCAGATAAAATCTGTGCATCACATCCAGCTGCCCGGTACGGTGATTAAATAATACCTTGGTCAGTGCGGCTTTCTGCTGATGCGCGGCAGCGGGCAGCGCAGCTGCTGCCACCAGCACGATCAGCAACCATAACCAACGACTCATTGCTTGTCCTTCAGCTCTTCTTCGGTTTTCAGCTCGGTTTTAATATCCTGCATAATATCCCGGCTTACTTTGGCCTTGGATTTCTTCGCCTTGTAGGCTTCGACTCTGGAAGGAATAATGCGTCTGGGGTAGTGGTTATTCTCCACATCCACGTCAGCCGTCTCCCAGCGCGGATCGACTGTTACCTGCTCAAGCTCTTTGTCGGTAACGATCAGCTTTTTTACCGCCCTGGGGCTGCGACGCCAGATTTCCGCAGGGATGCGCATTATTTCTTCGCTGCCATCGGCATATTCGAGCTGCAGAATGATCGGCATCACCAGCCCACCCTGATTGGAAAACTCCATCACATAATAGTTGCGATCTTCACTGACGGCGCGCTCAAAGGCCTTTCGCTCCCAGTCCTCCAGACCGGCAAGAAATTTACGGTACTGATTGCGCTCTTTGTTCGTGACCGTAAATCTGTCGTGCTCGTCATAGAAATCACTGACATCCGGATTGCGCTCGATCCATAGCTCACCCTCCTGACGATTACGCTCCACCGTCAGCGATAATGGCTTATCCAGCTCCTGTTGGCGCAGACGTTTAAAGTCGATGTCAGGATCTTTGGTGTCCATTCTCAGCTTATAGACCCGGTCGATGGAGATATCCACATGATCGGTACTGTAAAACCAGCCACGCCAGAACCAGTCAAGATCGACACCGCTGGCTTCTTCCATGGTACGGAAGAAATCAGCCGGAGTCGGGCGCTTAAACTTCCAGCGACGGGCATATTCTTTAAACGCGAAGTCAAACAGCTCCCGGCCTAAAATGGTTTCGCGCAGAATATTCAGCGCGGCGGCAGGCTTAGTGTACGCATTAGGGCCGATTTTCAGTATGCTGTCTGACTGGGTCATGATAGGCACCTGCACCTCGGATTTCATGTAACCGGTAATATCGCGAGGCTCCACACCCCATGGAATGTCCGGGTCCCACTCGCGACCAGCCACGCCATCAAGAAAGCTGTTCAGGCCTTCGTCCATCCAGGTCCACTGACGCTCATCGGAATTCACTATCATCGGAAAATAGATATGCCCGATCTCATGGATCACCACACCAATCAGGAAGCGCTTTTCTGCCTGTGAGTAAGTGCGGCTGCCATCATCCTGTAATTCAGTACGGGGGCCGTTAAAGGTAATCATGGGATATTCCATGCCACCCACAGGGCCATTTACCGACTGAGCCACGGGATAGGGGTAATCAAAGGAGAAACGGGAGTACACCTCCATGGTATGAACGATGGACTCGGTGCTGTACTTCTTCCACAGGTCGCCACCTTCTTTGGGATAGAAAGACATGGCCATTACCAACGGCTGCTCATCGCCCCCCTGCTGATAGCCTTTGGCGTCCCACATAAACTTGCGCGATGAAGCCCAGGCGAAATCCCTGACGTTTTCGGCTTTAAACTGCCAGGTCTTAGTCTGCTCTGTTGCTGTCTTTTCGTTTTCCAGCGCCTCTTCTTCGGTGACCACAAACACCGGCCGTTTCGCGGTTTCTGCCTGTTTCAGTCTCTGTTGCTGAGTTGGTGTCAGAACCTGCCCGGCGTTTTGCAGGCTGCCGGTGGCCGAGACAATATGATCAGCCGGTACGGTGATCTCTACCTCATAGTCACCAAACTCCAGCGTAAATTCACCGCGGCCAAGAAATTCTTTATTGGTCCAGGCTTCGTAATCGGTATAGGCGTGTAAGCGGGGAAACCATTGGGCCAGCAGGAAAATATCGTTGCCGCCTTCTCTGGGATCATCGGGGAAATGTTCATAGCCGGCACGGGCCGAAACCGCATCTTCTTCGACAATATTAAAGGCATAGTCCAGCGAGAATGAAACCGTCTCTCCGGGTTTAAGGGGCTGATGTAAATCGATACGCATATTGGTACCTACCAGGGTAGATCTGAGCCGGTTCCCCATCGCATCTTTGACCTCGCCAATCTCATAACCCAGCTCATTGTCCTGCATAAACTGCTGGCGTCGCAGCTCTCCCAGACTCAGGCGGGCAGGCTTGTCACCATCTCCGGCTTCTGTGGCAGGTCCACGACGGCCGATACCGGCAAACGCCGTGCTCAGCTCGGCCATGGAGTCCGGTTTAAACTTATTCTGATCCAGTTGCAGCCATAAGTAACGCAGGGTATCTGGTGAGTTATTCTGATAACGCACTTGCTGCGTCGCCTGCAAACGCCGGCGGGATTCATCCAGTGTAACCTTTATTTTGTAGTCTACCTGTTGCTGCCAGTACTGGTGACCGGGTTCACCTGCTGCATTGCGATAAACGTTTGCCGTGGGTAAGACTTCATCGAGCTGTCTGAATTTATCTTCAAAATCACCTTTGCTCTGGCGAATGGCGTCGGCCGCTGCGAGAGCCGAAAATACTGATAACAGCAAAGCAAGACTACGTAACTTCATGTGTCACCTTATTTTAACTACCCGGACTCTGCGAGTACGCGGATATA
This sequence comes from Lacimicrobium alkaliphilum, assembly GCF_001466725.1. NCBI lineage: Bacteria > Pseudomonadati > Pseudomonadota > Gammaproteobacteria > Alteromonadales > Alteromonadaceae > Lacimicrobium > Lacimicrobium alkaliphilum. The sequence continues at coordinate 4,353,307 of NZ_CP013650.1, read as the reverse complement.
AATCTAAAAACAGGGAAGCCGGGCAAGATAACGTTTTACAGTCAAAGGGGTAAGTTCAGACCCCGGGATCAGCGACCAGTAGTCTGAAAAACAAGGCAAGTGAAGTTAAATCAACTAAGATCGTTCCGTCGGCATCGAACGTATTGGTTTATAATCTGTGATGTGTTGCGTGGTTTGTTTGTCGCACAGGGCTAAGCACGCAAAGGCCCGGAATTTTGGCAAAGGGAGTACATATGGAAGTTACCAGAGGGTTATTGCCCCTTGCTCTGGCATCTCTTTTGAGCCTGCCGGTGCTTGCCGAACCTTTTGTTTCCCCCGGGCCCCATAAAGTTACCTGGGCCGTCAACGATGGACCGCCATTTCATATTCTCGATGGTGACTATCAGAGCCAGGGTTTTTGCGATGTGCTGGTAGAGGAAATGATTCGGTCCATGCCGGATTCCGATCACGAAGTCCTGACCATCCCCCCGGCCCGTATCGCCAGGCTGAGAGAAAAGCAGGCTCCGGTTTGCTTTCCCTGCATGATTAAGCGTGCAGATACCCCGATTACCCGCTATTCCAGGGCAACGCTGTATTATCAGCCTCATCAGCTTATTGTTAATGCCTCCTCTGCCAGGGTGATTCGTCAGCGCTATGGCGAACCGGTAGATTTTGCCGCCCTGCTACAGGACAACTCGCTACAATTTGGCCGTCCCCTTGGCCGGGCTTACGGAGAGGTTTTGCAACCTTTGCTTGATCGCTACAGCGAAGCGCAGCGCAACCACCGGATCTTGTCCGGCAAATCTACCCTGGCACTGAATATGGTGGCACTGGGGAGACTGGACTATACCCTCGACTACCCGGTTATTGGCCGTTACTTTGAACTGACCGAAGAGAGCACCCTCAGCTATCTGCCGATCGAACAGAACCAGCACAGCCCCATTACCGGTGCTATTGGTTGCAGTAACACCGAATGGGGCGAGGAAACCGTAAACAGAATCGATACTGCACTGGCTAAGGTACTGAAATCAGAAAACTATATCAGCAGCCTCGGATTCTGGTTTGCCAAAGATAATCCTGATTTCTGGCAACACTACAAAGAACATGTGCTGGAGAATATCAGCGACGATAACAGCGAATGGAAGGCCGAGCTCTCAGAATAACGGCCAAGCCGAGCATCAGAATACCCCAGCTCAGACCACCACCGGAACCTGATGATCCATTATTATCGTCGTTCTGTTGTTTATCAATTAGTGTGTTGGGCACCGGCTCTAACTCGGGGTGCGTGTCTGTGCTGTCATCCACCACCACAATATCAGTGATCAGGATCAGATTTTCTCCCTTAAGTTCCTCCTGATCATCGGAGTAGTCACGCAGAGGGATGTCGGTCAGGGCGCCACCGGCATCGTAGGTTTGCATTTCGGCAATGGCATCCACTACCTTCATGCCATCCCCCAGCACCTGACCGAACACACTGAAACCACCATTCTGAATATCCAGATTGGCGCTGTTGTCATCCAGATTGATAAACCACTCTGAGGTGGCACTGTTGGGATCACCGGCAGATTTAGCCATGGCGATAGTGCCTCTGACATTCGACAGTTCGGGCTCATTGGCTATGGCTGCGCCTTTGGTCACCCGATCCAGAGGAAATTCATCATTATAGGTAAAACCGCCGGCCTGAATCACAAAGTCCGGCACGCTGCGATGCACCACATTGCTGTAATACGCGCCTGAATTCACATAACCAAGAAAATTATTTACCGTGGCCGGTGTTTTTTTATCAAACAGGTTTACCTGAAAATTTCCCAATACCGTCTGGACTTCTACCACAGTGGCCCAGGCAGCCTGACTACCCATGATCATTACGCTCAGAGCCAGGGGCAGTTTCTTTTTCCAGCTGCTTATCATTGTTTTACTCCAACCAAAAAGGATAGGAGCAGGTTAGAATGTTACACAGTGCAGTTCTCTATCAGTTTGTAGTGATTTGTTTTCTCCTGTTGCCAATTGTTATCCGGGCATGCCTTACCATCAACAAGAAATATAGAAGTTACAGGCTATCATCAGAGTAGTGTGATAAAACCGCAAGCTAAGAAAAGCAGAGGAAAGCACCATGACAACCACATCTGATACGGGTCAATGGCAACAAGCTGTTACTGAGCTCTATGCCCGCTTAACAGAGCACCTGATTGCCTATTTACCGCAAATACTCGGAGCGCTGTTGCTGTTTTTGGCGGGTTGGCTCATTGCCTGGCTGCTGTCCCGGCTGACGCGCTCATTGGTCAGCTTAATCAACCGTTTACTGGCCCTGGCCAAACCCCTGTCAGCATCCCAACGCTCGTTGCATATCAGACCAAACCATGGGCGTATTGCCGCCAGAGTGGTGTTTTGGATTGTCATCCTGTTTTTCCTCGCCGCAGCAACTTCGACCCTGGGTCTGGAACTGTTCGCCAACTGGTTAGGTCAGTTTCTTACTTATCTGCCCCGCTTACTGGCAGGTCTTTTAATTATGCTTGGCGGGTTTGTGCTCGCTAACCTGCTCAGTTCAATGACCAAAGCCACCGCCGAATCCGCCCGCCTTCCCAGAGGGATCTGGCTGGCAGCCATGGTTAAATATGCGGTGATTTTTACGGCCCTGGTTATTGGTGTTGAGCAACTGGGGATCAACATCCACTTTATCACCAACCTGGTGGTGGTATTGCTGGCCGTTTTCAGTGCCGGGCTGGCCCTTGCATTCGGCCTTGGCAGCAAGGATATGGTGGCCAACCTGGTCGGCACCCGGCAGGCCAGAAAACACTGTAAATTGCAGGATCATATCCGCATCGGCGACATACAGGGCGTGTTGCTGGAGATTACCGACAATATGCTGGTGTTGGAAACTCAGCAAGGGCGAACTCTGATTCCGGGCAAACACTGGATGGACAGCAGCAGTTGTGTGCTTAAACGGGACACCACTGCGGACTCAAAGACCAGCTCAGAACCGGGGAGTTAATATGACTACCGCGAATCTCAGCCTGGCATTGCATTTTCTTAAGGAGCAACCTCAGGCTGCTGCACGACAACTGGAACGGGAATCGCCGCAGAAAGTAACAGACTTGTTGTCTCAGGCCCCGGCGGAAGTAGCAGCCAGCACTCTTGCAGCAATGATGCCGGATCATGCCTCAGGTATCTTATCCCTGATGTCTGACGAACAAGTTTCAAGATTGTTTTTTGAGCTTAAAAGTGCCGATATTGCCACTATATTGCGGCATATTGATGATCAGAAGCGCGCCCAATGCTTCACGCTGATGACGCCAAGAAAGAAATCGGCTTGTCAGCGACTGTTGGGTTACCCTGATTATACGGTTGGTGCCTGGTTAGAAACCGATCTGCTGATGCTGACCGACACCATGCGGGTTCAGGATGCGGTATTACGCCTCAGAAAAAGTACGGCGGCGAACCTGCAACATTGTTTTGTAGTCAATCAACAGCGTCAGCTTATCGGGCCGGTGAGTATCTACAAATTACTGCATGCCTCTGAGTCGACACTGGTTTCCCACCTTATCGAAGAACGTTGTGCTGGCCTTAACGGCTTTACCGAATTGCGCTCGGCAATCAGTCTGGATGACTGGTGGCACCGCGACAGCATGCCGGTGGTCAATTATGACAATGAGCTGATAGGAGTGATTCATCACCACCAGATACGCCATGTTCTGAACAAAAAAGGCGCGCGAAGGCAGCAGGCATTACCCCATGAAATCCTCAATGCCTATGGTGCCTCAATCAGCACACTACTGGAACTGTTCAGCCCTCAAACAAAAGGGTAAGGAGACGCGACTCATGCAATCTCTTGGTCACCTCGATGATACGGCGACACAGCTGAATCAGGTTTTTCTGGCAAACTATCCAACCAGAAGTGCCCGCTATCTGGAAATGATGCCGGCCAGCCAGGCTGCCGAATTATTACAGCAACAACCCATGCATCTGGTGGCAGGACTCTGGAAACACCTGCCTCCAGGGTGCTCTGACGCCTGTTTTGCTCACTTTGATGATGATTTTGCGGCCCGTCTGATCGGATTTCTCGACAGCCATCTGGCGATCAGCTTGCTCAGCCGTCTGTCACCTGAAAGGCGAGAGGCCTTATTTGCACTACAGGAAACCAACAACAGCGCCCTGGTAAGGGAATACCGCACGCTGTTGAGTTATCCGCAGGATTGTGCGGCACTGATGATGACAACCAATGTACAGGCTTTTTCTGCTGACACCAGTGCATCTGATGCGCTGGCGCGACTACGCCGCAGCAAACAAACCTGCCCGGATACCCTGTTTTTGCTGGACGCTTCACAGCAATTGACCGGCCAGGTACAAATTACCGATCTGGTCACCAGCCCTTCCAATGCTTTACTCAGCAGTATTGCTACGCCTGTTAAAGCCACACTCAGTGTGCTTGATCACAAGGATACGGTGATCGAAACCTTCGAGGGACAGCACAGCAACACTATACCGGTGCTGGACGCGCAGGGCCTGCTGGTAGGGCAAATTGGTTACTCCGATGTGTATCAGTCTACCAAGGAAGATCTGGCCACTGATATGCAAACCATGGTTGGGGTAAGCAAGGAAGAAAAGGCCTTATCCAGCAGCTGGTTTGCAGTTACCAGAAGGCTGCCCTGGCTGCAGATTAATCTGCTCACCGCCTTCGCGGCAGCGGCCGTGGTTGGCATGTTTGAAAATCTGATTGCAGAAGTCACGGCACTGGCGATTCTGTTACCCGTTGCCGCTGGCCAGTCCGGAAATGCCGGTGCCCAGGCGCTGGCCGTGACCATGCGGGGTTTAACCTTGCGCGAAATCACCACAAGGCAGTGGTCCAGAGTGTTGTTTAAGGAAATGCGTGCCGGATTTCTCAACGGCGTCATCATTGCACTGACCTGCGCTGTCGGCGTGTATTTCTGGAGTCAATCGGCCGGACTGGCCCTGGTCATTGCATTGGCGATGGTCAGCTCCCTGGTCATTGCCTGCAGCGCCGGTGCGCTGGTACCTATGGGGCTAAAACGGCTGGGGATGGATCCGGCCCAGTCGTCATCTATTGTGCTGACCACTGTTACGGATATTGCCGGCTTTATGTCGTTCCTGGGCATTGCCTTGCTGTTGACGGACTTTTTACCCAAAGGCTAGAAAGAACAACGTTCAGCCATATCTGACGCGGTCTATTTTTGAGGTTGATTAAACCCATACTTCTGCGTTGAGTTTTGGCCGACATGCGTAGCCTTGCTATACGTAATTAGTAAATTCAGATAAACCACTTGAGCAATATAAACAGGACCGCAAAGTTGCTGTAACTGACAGCAAGCCCAACTAATGAGTGCAATGTTCTATTGTTCTCGTGAGCACTTTTAGTGATGCCAACACCAATATAAATGGTTGCTGGATAAGTGAGAAGTAATACAACCGCCAACCAATTTACAGCTTTTTCAGTCGCTCCCGGTGCATCAAACATAAACATGGATATATGCAAAGCGAACGGCCAGAAAAAATCGCAATTACAGCCAGTACAGCAAGTCCCCAACAGACTAATGTGATTTGGTTTCCATATACGCGGCGATACTCCCTCACAAATAACAGATTAATTTGCGGCGAAACGCCGTGTTTCTGCATTATGTTTTTCTAACATGTTCTGTACCCCTTAACCAGCCTGGTAAGGCAGAGTGCACACATGCGCGGTGTTTTTCTTTTGGCTGTAATGATATGGCCAGGTTACTTTTCCTTCACTCTGAAACAAAATCCATGGCCGGGTCCCGAAGTCTATTAAACGGCCCTCTCATTCCTTAAGTGTTTTGACTAACATCCTGAACTAATGGTATTTTCTTGACATTAATGGATTCCTACCCCACTACAGGACGTTGAATGAGAGCTTTCCTAATTATTGCAGTTTGTGCTGCACTTAGCAGTTGTGCGCAAACCGTCTCCAGCATCAAATCTGATGTCGGTAAAGATCTTGAGGCTGACAGGGGCTATTTATTAATGGCCATTGCCACAACAGAGAGTTTAGAAAAGCTCCGTATCAGTGGCGAGCGCACCCTGGAATTCTCCGCTGCTGACTTACGCCGCGGCAGCCGCTACCTGCTGATAGAAGTTCCAGCCGGGCACTATGAAATAGAGCAAATCAGGTTTAGCAGTTGGTATCAATACGATTTAAATAGCGACTATTGGCAATTTTCAGTCGATGCAGGAAAAGTAAGCTACGTGGGTGAACTGGAAATTTTCACATCTGGTTTTCGCATTAAAAGAAATGGATTGAAACTGGTCAACCGCTCCTCTTATGCGCTGGAGTTTATGCAAGAGCACTTTCCCAACATCCTCGCACACAACACCATCAGCTATCGAGGGCCAGGTGAAGATGGATTTCTGGATTATGTGAACAGCACGTCCTTTGCACAACAGCAGGAAAAATAGCCATGCGAGTCTTACATTTTCTGTTTCTGGTTTTGCTACCGATTTCGACGTTACAGGCAACCCCTATCAGCCCAAACGATCTGTTTCAGTCGCCGACTTATTATTCTTTTAAGCTCAATCCAAACGCCTCATTTTTTGCAGCTTTTCGCCAACAGTCAGGCGAGCAGAGTCTAATCATCTCTTTTACCAGTGACATTGAACTGGAAAGCAAATTATCGTTTTCAGAGGGTGCCAAACTGCACAATTATGAATGGATTGACAACGATTCGCTATTCATTGAATACCAGGATAAATCCGGTCAGCACTATGGCGTGGTTAATCTGGATATTGAAGATCAGAAAATAAAACTTGTGTTTGAGCATACCAAGCAATACGGGTATATCCTCGACTTTCAGCCACTTCGAAATAATCAGGTTTTGTTTGTACAGGGCAATGATAGTGATGAATTGATTGTCTATCAGGTCGGCGTATCTGCGATCATTAATAACAGCGTTGCCTCACTGGGAAAACCTGTTGAAGGCCTGCTTGATGGGGCGCTGCATTACAGTTTCGACAGCACTAACGATATGCTTTTCGCTGCAAGCAAAGATGGGGACAAAGTCGAGCACTGGTATCGGCCAGCATCAGATAAGGCCTGGCGATTATTGAGGGTTGTCAATGATGATGCCTATGCGTTTAGCGTCCAGGCCTATTTACAGGATGACACCTTTTTAGTTTTAACCAATCAACATACTGACCGCATCGCCGCCTACTTATATGATGCGAAAACTCAAACTCTGAAAACGAAGCTTTACGAGCACCCCATCTATGATCTTGAATCAGCCTGGGTTGACCCTGAAACCCTCACCCTTGATTCGGTCAGTTATTGGAAACATGGAAAATTAACCGAAGATTTTTTTGATCCTGCTATAGAGGATTTCAATGACGAGGTAAGACAGACATTTGACAACAAGCAGGTGGTCTATGTTTCTTCTAACCTGAATAGAGATATCAGTATCGTCAAGGCTTTTAATGCCGACGACCCGGGCACTTATTATCTGTTCGACTCTCTGTATATGACTGCTCGCCTGCTCACACATGCTTACCCTTCCCTGGCCGATAAGCCATTGGCTCCTATGGAGGCGTTTAGTTTTATCAATGACAAAGGGCATACCGTTGAAGCGTTTCTTACTCGCCCGAAATTTCGTGACAACGGCGTATTATTGGTGGTACCTGAAGGCGGGCCTGTTGGCAGCCAGGCGGTGAATGAGTATGACCCGGATACACAATACCTGGCCAACCGCGGTTACGCAGTATTACGCGTAAATCTGCGAGGTAGCAGTGGCCTGGGTAAAGACTTTCAGCAGCAAACGCTGGATTCCTATAAGCAAGTTGTATTGGCTGATGTTGGACAGATCACGGCGCAAATTAGTGATAAGTATGGCTATCAGCAAGCCTGCAGCATGGGTATGGGCTTTGGCGCCTACGCGGCAGTCTTGTTAGCAATGGAACAACCCGAGTTCTATGGCTGCACTATCGGTAAGTTTGGTATATATGACCTTTCACTGATCTTCAACGCCAACAACTTTGTCAGCCTGGAAGCGGTGCAAAAAACCCTGAAAACTGCACTGGGCGTGAGCGACAGCGGCCTCACCCAAGCATCCCCGGTCTATGCCGCCGACAAGCTGAAAGTCCCGGCCCTGTTCTTTGCTGGCCAAAAAGATAATTTTGCGCCAATAGAGCATACACATCGGTTCGAGTATGTATTAAAGAAACTGAACAAAGATGTCACCAGCCTGATCTACAGAAATGTCGCGTATGGGCACGGTAATTGGAGAGGTGACATGCACCTCAATGCGTATGTAGATGACTTTATCCGAGAAAAGCTCGGTCTTGAGGACATCGATGATCCTGCCTTTGACGACATACATCAGCAGGAAGCCATGCTGATCGCCGATGTGTTTTCATTTAACTATTTGTTGGAAAAAAACAGGATAAAGGCCAAGGAATATTACGAACAGGCAGCATCTCTGGGTGATGCCCGAGCCCTGTTCAATATAGGAAGTTATTACCACCGTGGGATTCTGGTTAACGAAAGCCTGGCCAAAGCAATCGAGTTGTACAAGCAGTCCTCTGATGCAGGCTATGAGGAAGCCAGTTATCGATTAGGTGTACTGTTGGCTGATAAAAACAGTCCCCATTATGACCCGAAAGTTTCTTTTGATTACTTCACGCTGGCGCAAATTCAAAATTTTGACCTTCGTGCAGACCTGTATCTGGCCCGAGCTCATTGCCTGGGTGAAGCCATTGAGCGTAACGTCTCTTACTGTGTCAGCAAACTGAAACTCTCATCAGGCGGAAAGGTAAATAAACAGGTTCGGGAAGTACGCCACGAACTACTCACTGAAGTGCTGCTCGAAGGCAAATACTCAGTTGACGAACTGGAGCAATTCAAACAAATTCTGCGAGATAACTATAATGTCCATCACTTCGAATTCGAAGTGGACGAAGATGACATGGGCGTATTCGAGTTTAACCAACGAAGTAGAGAGCACGAACATGCCGACACTACCACTCTCATCCCTAATACTGAAGGGACCGTTTTTGGTATGTTAGTGGACTACGATGCCAATGGCAGCCGGTTTCAGAATCTGGCCGTAATTAACCGCTGGACACGCATTGACCCGGATAGCACCGATGAGCAAATTGTTTATCAGAATCTGGTTTACGGGAACGACAGAGAACCGTGGAAAACCCTGCTTGAAATGCCCGACGATGCTCATTCCGGCACTCAGTACCGGCTGGATATTTATGCCGTGAACGGCAGGCTTTTGCTCAGTAAAATATTTACCGTCCAATAATCACAGGCTTGTTGCCAATAGTTTCACCGCTGCGTTCAGCTCTCCGACACAAGCTGACGCCAGCAAGTGATGGTAGCTTGATGAAATTTAAGGCGTTATGGGCAATTTCACATCCTTTTCACAACGTCTCTTATAGAATACCGCCTCAGCTATATACCCAGCGCTGTTAAATCTGAGAGGTGAATGATGATCAAAGGAAGCTGTTGTTGTGGAGCGATACAATTCGAACTGAGCGAAAAACCCGGCTTGATGGGCATGTGTCACTGTAGCCGTTGCCGCAAGATGGGGGCTGGGGCACTAATCTTTGTCAATTCAGATACATTCAGTATTACTGCTGGCCACAATAACATTACCACCTTCAAAGCCCAGCCACCCTATAAATACCATCGTTGCTTCTGTTCAATCTGCGGAACTGCACTTGGAGAAGTGCTCTCAGGATTAGACACTTTCCCAATCAATGCAAATTGCATTGATAGTGAAATCGAGATCGAAAATAAATTCCACGAGTTTGTTGCTGACAAACCAAGCTGGTTGAAAATCGGTGATAACGCTCAGCAGTTCGACGAGCACCCAAACTAAAAACAACCTGTATTGAATGACTTTCATGGAGTAACTCGTGAAATATCTGTTTTTAACTATGGCGCTTTTAGTGCCTACGTCTCTCCTGGCTGTGGATAATAAAGATCAGCAAAGCTTGCCTTTCTTAGCGGGGCCTTATCTGGGGCAGGTGCCGCCGGGACTAACACCGAAAAAGTTCGCCCCGGGCTATGTTTCAACCCGGCATCGCGATTTTAGCGGTTCCTTTACTCCCGATTTAACCGAGTTCTACTTCTCCAGAAAAGATGTCGACACTGAAAAGTGGTGGTTAATACGTTTCACGCTAGAGAATAACCGGTGGCAGGAGTCGGTGGTTGGGCCCAGAATTGGCCGCCCTATACTGTCACCAGATGGCAATACCCTGCATTTGGGTAACAAATACAGGGAACGCACCGCTGATGGCTGGTCAGAGGTAAAAAGCCTTGGCCCGATGTTTGATCGCGAAGACTGGGGCATTATGCGCCTGTCAGCATCAGCCCTAGGCAGCTACATATTTGATGACTACAAAAACAATGATGTGCTGAGGATCTCTCAGGTTCAAAACGGTCAACGACAACCGCCAGGATTGCTGGCAGAGCACATTAACGCTGGCAAGTGGACTGCCCATCCATTTATCGCCCCGGATGAGTCTTACATCATATGGGATAGTGAAAAAGAAGATGGATATGGAGATACGGATCTTTATATCAGCTTTCGCCAGCCAAATGGTGAATGGGGCAGTGCGAAGAACCTCGGCAACCAGATTAATACCGATGGAACAGAAGCAAGTGCTTATGTATCTCCAGATGGTAAGTACCTTTTCTTTAATCGAAGACCTCGCCCGAATAAAGACGGCAAGGGGCCCGAAGGAGATATTTACTGGGTAGATGCAAAAATTATTGAGGCATTGAGGCCCAGACAATGAAAAAGGGCAGGCAAGTAACAGATGGGTACAGAATGAATCCACTTTTTAAATGGATATTAATAACGACTGCGGTGTGGATGGGGCTGTTCAGCGCGTTGTCTGGTGCCGGTGAAACCGGGGGCAGTAACGAGCTTCGTATGGAGATCGCAAAGTCGTTAGAACATCAGGGGCTGACAGGCGCCGTTTGGGCAACCGTAGGCCCCGAAGGAATTGCCACCGATGCAGCGGGCCTTACCAATGCTCGCAACCAAAAACCACTTACCTCTGATAGCAAAGTTCAGACTGCCTCGATAGTGAAAACATTAATAGCAACTGGCGTTCTGAGATTAGTTACAGAGGGCAAACTGACCCTCGACACCCCTGTTGCCAGCCTCCTGCCTGATATCATCTTTGATAATCGTTGGCAGTCAAGCCATCCGGTGCTAGTGCGTCATCTACTTGATCATACATCGGGGCTGGATGATGCCCGTCTCTGGCACATTTTCACTGTCAACGCCAAACCGGATGCACCACTACACAGCAGTATTCAACCAGAGCCTCTACAGATCCGTAGTCGGCCGGGCAGCCGTATTTCCTACTCCAACCTTGGCTACACCCTGGTTGGCATGGTTATCGAGCAGGTTACTGGCGAGCGCTACGAGCACTATCTTGATAAACACTTGCTGCATCCGCTGGGTATGCATATGAGTACCTTTAGGTTTGTCTCCCAGCAAGGGCCTCATGCAGATAAAGCGCTGGCAATGGGGCACTTTGAGGATGGGGTGACTCAGCCAACTCTGCCGCTGTATCTTCGTCCCGCAGGTCAGTTTACCACCACAGCAGCAGACATGGCGCTGTTCGCACACTTTCTGATGAGCAATGGCGAGATTGATGGCAAGACCTTTATCTCTGCTGATTTGCTCAGCGCCATGGGAAAGCCGACCACCACCGAAGCGGCCTTGGCAGGGCTGGTTGATGCGGGATATGGACTTGGATTGAACAGCCGTGACCGACACGGTGTCATCGGCAACTGTCATAGCGGCTCTACGGCCGGCTTTAAAACCAATTTTTGTCTGTTCCCTGAAGAGCAGAAAGCATTTTTTGTTGCCTTTAATGCCGATGTCGAAACGGCGGACTACAAAGAGTTTGATGCTCTGCTGATTGATCAACTCGGTATTCAAACCGAGCCTACGATGCCGGCAGCTCCCCCTTTGGAGAACCTCATCGACTGGCAGGGCATCTACGTGTTGGCGCCTAGCCGCATCGAAAGCTTCGCTTATGTGGATCTGCTATTGCACTTTGCTACTGTCGGGTGGGATGGCCAATACCTGCACCTGAAACCCTTTCAGAGTAAAAGCAGAGCGTTGGCACCAGTAGGTGGGCCGCTTTTTCGCGCCGAAGACAGAACACACGCATCGCACGCGCTGATTGTTTCGGACGATGGAAAGCGAATTATCAGCGATGGTTTCCGTAGCTACGAGCAGACCAGTCTATGGCGCATGGTGCCCCTTTGGGGAAGCCTGGTGGCGGGTGTGCTTGGGCTGATATGGCTGCTTATCTCCGGGGTGGTTTGCATGCTGCGTCGCAGGCTAAAGCCTTCTTCTGCGCTTTACGCGCCATTTATCTCATCGGTCGCGCTGTTGCTGCCAATACCACTATTTTTTAGCCAGTCTTTTCTGCAACTTGGTGATCTGACGCCGGCAAGCGCATTGCTGACAGTAGTGACAGGCATGCTGCCACTAGCGATGATGTTCGGATTGTGGCGTTCATTTAGCCGGCAAAAGATAGAGGGGAAAACACTGTGCGACGCGCTGGCAATGCTCGGCGTACTCCAGTGGTGTTTGGTGCTTGCTGTTTGGGGGCTGTTACCACTTCGCCTGTGGGGCTAATACATTAACCAGGGCCGTCTCCAACTTTAGGGGCGGCTATGTACCAGAAGAGATCCTTCTGCACAGTGCAAGACCTGACCCAGCGCTGTTCGATGTTTACCTGAAACAGGCGGGATTGATTGAATCAAGAGCTTCACTATCCTGAATAAAACGCCCTGTGCGGAGCCGCATGCAGGGTGTTGTGGGGGACTGGGGGCTAGATAACCCCGGTTACCCGATTAGATTTTTTCATTCGGAGCCAAGTACATATTGAATTCTTTGAATATTTTTTCTCTGAGAGGAATGATATCAAGATATTCTTTAGCGAAAAATATTGATTCGGCAACCTCCTTGCTAGGAAAATCAATGAGCATAACCAAATCAGGGAACCGATTTCCATATAATGTCTTGATAATTTTCTGTCGGCGGATAACAACTCCCTTATGCTTGCTGAGATAGTCGCGAACAGTTTGTGAATACTCAGGAAAGTGTTTTTCGTATCCTTCCTGAAATTTTCCATCAACAATTATGGAATACTTGCTCACATCTCGCTCCTGTAAATATACGCCGCAACCAGCGGCACGAACTTGATGGCGCTTTTGTTGTGCCGTTTGCAAGAAAAGTGACAGCGAGTTTGTGTCCGATTTGAGTGGCCTTGTTATATGTCAAAACCATAATCCAATACAGAAGGCCAGCATCCCGGCGGTGAATAGTACAAAATAAATGATATGAGGCCAGTTCTTTCTTCTGTTCGCTATGTAATATCGAATCATCTCGTCAACATCTGAAGGAGAAAACCAGCTATTACATCTGTAGCACTTTCTGGTTCCTTCTTTGACATAGGCTCCACAAGTTAAGCACTTATATTTGTACCCTAGCCTATCCTCACACCAATAAGGGTAACTTTCCTTCATGATGTCCCTGACATTTAACAGCTTATTATATCAACCAATGCAAGGTTTTGTTCCTGTCAAGCTACTCTACCTTACAAGGTAAAGAAGTCCAATGTCTGCAATTCGCTCAGGCTGTGTGAAAACTCCTGATCACCTTTTGGACTAAACAGCTCGTTAATATGATCAATCGGTCTGGTTAACATCACCCCTCAATTGTGTGGTTGACTAAAATTAGTAGTACAAAAAGAAAACACATTGTGCGCTGCTATGTCTCACCATATCCAAGGCCAGGGCCGACACCAGGTAACCCTATTTCCAGAAGCACTGGATGACTTCGTTTCAGAAGATAATCCGGTGCGTGTGATTGATGTCTTCGTCGATGAAATCAACCTTGATGCCCTCGGTTTTAAACGTGTTCAAGCCAGGCAAACTGGTCGTCCAGGTTACCATCCTGCAACGCTTCTGAAACTCTACATATACGGCTATCTAAACCGTATTCAATCCTCTCGACGACTGGAAAAGGAAACTCAGCGTAACGTAGAGTTGATGTGGCTGCTGGAACGCCTGACTCCTGACTTTAAAACCATTGCGGACTTCAGGAAAGATAACGGGAAGGGCATCAAGAATGCCTGCCGACAGTTTGTTGAACTCTGTCGCCAGATGAATATGCTCACTGATTCAATCATTGCCATTGATGGTAGTAAGTTCAAAGCCGTGAATAGCAAAGCGAATAACTTCACTTCACAAAAAGCCAAAGACCATATCGCCCGAATCGAAGCCAGTATCAGCGAATACCTGGACAAACTGGATAATGCAGACGCGTCAGACGCCAACGAGAAACAGACCCAACTAATGAAGGAAAAGTTGGCTTGGCTCAAAAACAGACTCAGTGAGTTGAAGGAGATAGAAAAAGCCGTCAATCAACACCCTGATAAACAACTGTCGTTAAGTGATCCGGATTCACGGCTTATGAAAACCGATAACATGAACCGGCAGGTCTGTTACAACGTGCAAAGCGCAGTGGATACCAGGCACCATCTGATTATCAGTCATGACATCATCATGACTACAGACAGAGGCCACCTCACCCTGGTCGCCGAACAGGTGCAAAAAGCGCTGCATAAAAAAAGACATCACCGTGATCGCTGATAAAGGCTATTTCAGTCGTATAGACATCAAAGCGACACAGGACTTAGGAGCAAAGGCGCTGGTGCCACAAAGTGATACCTCTGGCTCTAAAGCCAAGGGTATATTTAACAAATCACTGTTTAAATACGATAAGAATAAGGACGTGTATATTTGTCCCGTCGGAAACGAGCTCCCCTTCAAAAGGAAATCACTGGAAAAGGGTATAGAGCTAAAGGTTTACGTAGATCATATTGCCTGTAGAGACTGCGCTATGCGCAAAAAGTGCACCACATCATCTTACGAACCCAGGAAAATGAGGCGCTGGATTCATGAAGATGAGATTGAAGAAATGCAATCTCGACTGGAGGCCTCACCTGAAACTACCGTGTTACGTAAGCAGACAGTCGAACATCCCTTCGGAACAATTAAAATGTGGATGGGAGCTACCCACTTCCTGATGAAACGTCTGTCTAATGTCAGTACCGAGATGAGCTTGCACGTACTGGCCTATAACCTCAAACGGATGATAGCCATTGTGGGTACCCGTCGACTGATATCCATGCTGAAGGCCGGATAATGCCTTTTTACACTACATTTAACCTGCAATAAGCTGACTTATCACTGTCACTCTTAGCTAAACCACCAACCGCTCAGACACCTATAACCCTAATATCCATGTAAACACACAACGGGACCGGCGGCCGGAAAGAAACAGATCAAACGGGTTGAGAGATCTTCGAGTATTCACACAGTCTGCGCTCTAAGCCGCCTCCGCTCTGGGCTTTACGGCTTTTTAATTACGGGTATTAGTGTTAACTGAACGTATAGTGCCACCAGCGCAACGCGGGCTGCTGACAATATGGGTAATTGAGCTTTAGCTGATACCTCATCGGTATCACTCAAACACCTCAATACGACGCGCATCAGACTCCGGGTAAGGGTATTCCATATGCTTTGCCGTTGCGCGGGCCACCTGCTCCCCCACGTAGTGCGCCACCAGCTTCAATGACATATCAATTCCCGCTGAAATACCGGCACTGGTGCAAATGTTTCCCTGAAACACATAGTGCTTATCAAAGGCGACCCTGACCTCTGCAAAACTATCCCGCATCCGCTCTAAGGAGCGCCAGTGTGTGGTAGCTTCGAGACCATTCAGAAGACCCGCCTGAGCCAGTACCATGGAGCCGGTACAAACTGATGCCAGGGTTTTGACCTGCCCGGCCTGTTGTGCGAGCCAATCCAGAACCCTCTGGTTTGTGACCAGCTCGCGGGTGCCCCAACCGCCGGGCACAATCAGAATATCCAGTTTCGGGCATTGTTCCAGCGTGGTATGGGGCATCACCTGCATGCCACCGGTGGTGGTAACGGCATCGGTCCGCTCGGCAATTAACACCACCTCGAAGGGAGATGGATCCTGGCGCTGACGGGGTTCTTTCAGGCGTGTGGTGGCAAACACTTCAAAAGGACCACAAAAATCCAGCACCTCCACATCCTCGAAAATCAGTATCCCTACCCGATATTGCGCCATTTGCCCGCTCCTGTTATTTGCCGGTTTTCATGTATGTATACCCATGCAGACAGTCTTCATAGAAATCTGTCCACTTCACCCCTTCTCTGGGTTTGATATTGCCCGCTGCGACCTGTTTGTCGATAAAGCGTTTCACATCTTTGGCCATGGCCGAAGGGTTATACTGCATGATCGACAGCACACCGCTGACCGATGAGCCGGTGACCACTTCTTCGATATAAAAATCCGCCGGGTCGTCATCGTCACTGAAGATATGTACTTCATTTAAGCGCCCGAACAGGTTATGCATATCGCCCATCACATCCTGATAAGCGCCGGTCAGAAACAGGCCCACATAATATTCTTCACCGGGTTTGAGCTTATGCAGGTGCAGCACATCAGAAATGCCCTCTTCGCCGATAAACTGGTCGATCTTGCCATCGCTGTCGCAGGTAATGTCCACCAGCGAGCAGTTTACCGAAGGCTCTTCATTCATTCGCGTAATCGGTACTACGGGCAAGACCTGATCGATAGCCCAGGTATCCGCAGCCGACTGAAAAATCGAAAAGTTACACAGATACTGGGAAGACAGCGCGTATTCCAGACCTTTGAGCTCTTCCGGCACAAATTCAGCCTGCTTCAGCTCCTGATTCAGGCGCGCCATAATCTGCCAGTACAGGGTTTCCAGCTTGGCCAGCTCTTCTAATGAAATCACCCGCAGTTTAAAGGCCTCAATGGCCTGTTCTTTCCACTGCGAGGCGTCATTGAAAATCTCCTGCAAACTGCCGCCGTTATCGAAGGATGGCACCAGATCGCGCATATTGCTGACCAGCACATGCTCGTCTTCTGCGGCCTGGGTATCAAACTGAATATCACTGTTTTTGATCTCACCGACTATCTGGGTGATCACACAACTATGATGGGCAGTAATGGCGCGGCCACTTTCACTGACCAGATTAGGATGGGGCACCTCCTCCAGATCGCAGATCTCTTTCATGCCATAGACCACATCGGCCACATACTCCTGCATGCTGTAGTTGCGGGAGGAGTCACTGGTAGACTGACTGCCATCGTAATCCACTCCCAGGCCACCACCCACATCCACATACTGCATGTCGACGCCCATTTTGCGCAATTCAGCATAGATGCGGCCGCCTTCGGCCACGGCGTCTTTTACCGAGCGGATATCAGTAAGCTGAGAGCCGATATGAAAATGCAGCAGTTTCAGGCAATGACCCAAGCCCTGCTCCTGCAGATATTTGGCAGCATTGATGATCTCGGCAATGGTGAGGCCAAATTTGGCCCGATCACCACCGGAGCTTTCCCACTTGCCGCGACCTTTAACGGTCATCTTCGAACGCACCCCAATAATAGGGTCGATATTCAGCTCTTTGGCGATCCGCACCAGAGACAGCAGCTCCGAGTACTTTTCTACCACCACAATAATATTGCGCCCCAGCTTGCGACCAAGCAGTGCAAGACGCATAAATTCTTCATCTTTGTAGCCATTGAGTATGGTCAGGGCATTTTCACTGGTTTCAAAAGACAATACGGTCAACAACTCAGCCTTTGAGCCAGCCTCGAGGCCATAATCATAGGGCTCACCGGCATCGACGATCTCTTCCACCACTTCGCGCATCTGGTTAACTTTAACCGGATAAACACCCTGGTAACGGCCCTGATACTCAGCCTCTTTGATACTCTGGCGAAAGGTCTGGTTTAATTGTGCCACCTGAGAACGCAGGATGTCGTGAAAACGCACCACCACAGGAAACTGCACGCCTTCCTGCTTGATCTCTTCGATCACGGTGTTGAAATCAATTCTGACATCGGGGTTATCAAAGGCCGGAGTAATATGCAGATTACCGTTTTCTCCCACTTCAAAATAGCCACCGCCCCAGCGTTTTACCCGGTAAAGCCGTTCGGCATCATCAATCGTCCAGTTCGCCAATATGTTATCTCCCAAAAAAAGAAAAAGTCGACCCAGGAGCCTGACAGGCTCCTGATTTATTCAGCTGTTTGTCGACCTGTATAAATTCAAATCAACAGGTTGAGCAAGATTGCTCAGGCCTGCATGCAAAGAATCAGTTCACGTACCACTTTAGCAGCAAATACGGCACTGTTGCCGGAGCTGTCGATTTCCGGTGACAGCTCCACCACATCACAGCCCACCAGATTTTTACCTCTGAGCAACTTGATCAGTTTCACAAAGGAGTGAAAATCTTCTCCGCCGGGCTCAGGAGTGCCGGTGCCGGGCAGAAAGCTGGGATCAAAGTAATCCAGATCCAGGGTCAGATACACCGGTCTGTTTGCAGAAATGGCAGCGATATCCTGCAGAAAACTGTCTCTGGAGGTGCGGATGGTTTTATTCTCACGCATCCACTGATATTCCTCTTTGGTACCGGAACGGATACCGTACTGGATCAGTTGATGATCGGGACCAAAATGATCCAGCGCCCGGCGGATAATGGACGCATGAGAAAAATGATAGCCTTCATAGCCATCACGCAAATCCGCATGGGCATCCAGATGCACCAACACCAGATCGGGATATTGCTCAAGGTATTTTTTAATCGGGGCATAGGAGATAGAGTGCTCGCCCCCCAGGGTCATGATGCGGATTTTCTCTTTTTCCAGATCCAGGGCGCCAAATAAGCGCGCAAAATCATCAGTAGCACTTTGCCACTGCTGCTCCACATCGTCACTGACGCCCAGTTGCAGATTGCCCATATCCACAAAGCGGCATTGTTCCAGATCCGCATCCAGATAAGGAGAATAGCTCTCGATATCCTCTGAAACATCACGCAGGGCATCGGGGCCATTGCGGGTACCTTTGCGAAAACAGGCGGTGCCATCAAAACCAAAACCGATAAGATTGAGGCAATCGGATTCAGGTTGCGTGGCGGTATTCGCCATATGAAAAGGTGTGCCCGGCGGTGTTAGTGTCACCATGGGTGCATCAGACATAAAACTCAAATCCTGTGGTCGAATAATGGGCGTAGTATAAAGAATAGCAGCCCCCAAACCCCAGCGTTTTCTGCAGTGATTCAACACGATTTTAGTTGTTTTACCGCAGAGTCACAGAGGACACAGAGGGTAGAGAGATGACTCCACAAAACTTTGCGATGCGGGCAACTTTGCGCTGATACCGACATTTTGCATATTTGATAGCCGCTTATAGTATTCACCACCAACACATAGCCCTTAGCGATAAAATGCATCGGAAGCCCCGATAGATAAGGCTTTGCAGACGGATATTAGTGCCTTAAGTTGCTTTGCTTTTTGCGTCTTCAATGCCATCATAGCGGGTCTGACACCTCTGTGGAGTGACGCTGTGACAAGGTTAAAACTGACAGCCATTTTCGCCCTGCTGTTACTGGCAGGATGCGGCCAGAAGGGCCCGTTGTTTATGCCGGAACAGGCTGTGGACAATAAACCTCAGCAAACCGAACAAGATGAGACTCAATCCACCCGCGAACAAGAGCAGAATTAGATGGATTTCTTTGTACATCAACAACAACAGCTGATGGCAGAAAACGTGCCGGTCAGCCAGATTGCCGCCGACTTCGGTACCCCCTGTTATATCTACTCGCGCGCCACCATTGAGCGTCACTGGCGCGCCTTTGATGATGCGGTGGGTAACCATCCACATCTGATTTGTTACGCGGTCAAAGCCAACTCCAATATCGGCGTACTCAGCGTGCTGGCAAAGCTGGGCTCGGGTTTTGATATCGTTTCCGGCGGTGAACTGGCCCGTGTTATTGAAGCCGGTGGCGATCCTGCCAAGGTGGTATTCTCCGGGGTCGGCAAAACAGAGCAGGAAATTGCCTACGCACTCGAACAGGGGATTAAGTGCTTTAACGTGGAGTCGCCCTCAGAGCTCAAACGTATCAACAAAGTTGCAGGCGAACAGGGTAAACCGGCGCCGATCTCGTTACGGGTCAACCCCGACGTAGATGCCAAAACCCACCCCTATATTTCTACTGGCCTGAAAGCCAATAAATTCGGCATCGAGCGCGAACAGGCCGTCGAGGTATATACTCAGGCAGCGAAGATGCCGCATCTTAAGATTGTGGGCATGGATTGCCATATCGGTTCACAACTGACCGAAGTGGGCCCCTTTGTGGATGCGCTGGACAGGTTACTGGAGCTGGTGGATGAACTGTCGGCAAGGGGCATAGAAATTGAGCACCTGGATGTCGGTGGTGGTCTGGGTGTGACCTATAAAGACGAACAGCCACCACAACCTGATGCCTACGTGAAAGCCATTGTTGACCGTATGCAGAACAGACCGGATTTGCCTCTGATTTTTGAGCCGGGCAGGGCAATCATGGCCAATGCAGGTATTCTGGTCAGCAAGGTTGAGTTTCTCAAGCAGGGAGCAGAGAAAAATTTCGCGCTGGTAGACGCAGCGATGAATGATCTGATCCGCCCGGCACTCTATTCAGCCTGGATGGATATTGTTGAAGTAGACAAGAGCCTGAGCAGAGAAACCTTCACCTATGACGTGGTCGGCCCGGTATGTGAAACCGGTGATTTCCTCGGCAAAGACAGAGCCCTGGCCATTGATGAGGGGGATCTTATCGCCGTACGCAGCGCCGGTGCTTATGGCTTTACCATGGCCTCAAACTACAACAGTCGCTGCCGCCCGGCAGAGATCTTAGTGGATGGCGATCAATGCTTTCTGGTTCGGGAACGAGAAAAACTAAAGGATCTCTGGAAAGGAGAGCATAAAGTTCCGTAAACTAGCAGGAATCAGTGGTCAGTAATCAGTTTTCAGTACAGAATTGCAATTCAGTTTCGGATACAGGATGGTGTCTCTTCTGACTATTGCCAGCTGAAAGCTGATTTCTCTAACTAAGTGGTACCGATGCAGATTCATTTTTCAAAAATGCAGGGCCTGGGTAATGACTTTATGGTCATCGACAACGTTACCCAGAATGTGTTTTTCTCCAAGGACAAGATTAAACAGTTAGCAGATCGCAATTTCGGTATCGGCTTTGATCAGTTATTGCTGGTGGAACCTCCTTACGATCCCGATCAGGATTTTCACTACCGTATCTTTAATGCCGACGGCACCGAAGTATCCCAATGCGGTAACGGCGCCCGTTGCTTTGCCCGCTTTGTGCGCAATAAGGGGCTGATTAACAAAAATAAAATAGTCGTAGGCACGCGTGCCGGACGGATGGTATTGTATCTTGAGCGGGATGGTCAGGTAACCGTAAACATGGGTAAGCCCCAGTTTGAGCCTGCTCAGATCCCGTTAAAAGCCAATAAAGAAGAGGCCACCTATATCGTTCGTGAGGACGAACACACCATTTTTTGTGGTGCTGTGTCGCTGGGAAATCCCCATTGCGTGATGGAAGTCGAGGATATTGAGCAGGCAGCAGTTGAAACCCTCGGCCCTTTACTGGTAAAACATGAAAGATTCCCCGAAGGAGTGAATGTGGGTTTTATGCAAATCCTCTCTCCCTCCCACATTAAACTGCGGGTGTATGAACGCGGTAGCGGCGAGACCCTCGCCTGTGGCAGTGGTGCCTGCGCCGCGGCAGTAATAGGGCAGCTTTGGGGAAAACTGGAATCAGAAGTCAGGGTCGACCTTCCTGGTGGTACGCTGACCATACGCTGGCAGGGCCGTGATCGGGTAGTGAAGATGACGGGGCCGGCAGAGCATGTATTTGACGGAAGTATCAGCCTATGAGTGACATGTCGAGACAGGAAAAAGCCACACCAGCAGTGGAGTTAGCATCGCTGGCACCGGAAGCCGTTAAGGAATACCTGTTGGCCAACCCGGATTTTTTCTTTTATTTCCCCGAAATTCTCGACAGCCTCAGATTACCCCACAAGCAAAAAGGCACTGTCTCTCTGGTAGAGCGTCAGGCAGAACAACTGCGCCTGAAAGTGCGCCAGTTACAACTGCAGATCAATGAACTGATGGCTACTGCCAAGCAGAACGAGCGTATTTACCGCATCTATGCCGATCTCAATCTGCGCCTGTTCCGCTGCCGGACACTGTTCGACGCCCGTAAAACCCTCGAGCAGGTGCTGTTGCATCAACTGGATTTGCAAACCCTTTCATTAAAGCTGTTTGGCTTCGACGACGATCTGCCTGAGGCCAGCAAAAAACACCTGATGGAAAAACGCTTTAATAACAATATTTATTATCTTGGCCGACTTAGTCAGCAGGAACAGAAAATGCTGTTCAACGACCGCCCGGTGGGCTCTGTGGCCATGATGTTGCTGGGCGAGCGCGGCGAAATGGGTCTGCTGGCCGTCGGCAGTGACGAGCCCCATCACTTTCATCCCGGCATGGACACCCTGCTGATCACCCAACTGCAGAAATTTCTGACCCTGGTGGTACCTCAGCTCGCGGAATACTGATGGTATGAGCGAATCAGCTCCGGGGTGCATTGACCAAAGGCTGGAAGCGTTTCTTGCCCATCTGTGCAACGAGCGGAACCTGGCAAAAAGAACCCTTGAAACCTACGCACAGCAGTTGCAGGATATTAGTCAGCAACTGGCCCTGAACAACTGGGCAGAGCTGACACCACAACATGTTCGCCAGGTACTTAATCAGGCCAGACGAAAAGGTCACAGCCCGGCCTCCATTGCCCTGAAACTTTCCGCTTTGCGTACCTTCTGCCAGTATCTGCTGCAACAGGGGGAACTAGCCAGTAATCCCACCACCGGCATTCAGGCACCTAAAAAAGGCCGGCCTTTGCCCAAGCAACTGCATGTGGATGAGATGAGCCAACTGCTCGATTTCAGCCCCGGCGACGATATTCTGGGGATCCGCGATAAAGCCATGCTGGAGCTGACCTATAGTTGCGGATTGCGTCTGGCCGAACTAACCGGGCTGAACCTGGATAACCTTAATCAGGATAAGAGTCTGCTGCGGGTAAGGGGTAAAGGCAACAAGGAACGCTTGCTGCCAGTCGGTCGCCTTGCCCGGCAGGCCCTGCAAGCCTGGCTGAAAGTCAGGGGTGAACTTGCCCCCGTTGAAGAAAAAGCCCTGTTTATCAGCAAACAGCGGCGACGCATTACCTCAAGGCAGATTGCCCAGCGCATGCAACACTGGGCCTTAAAGCAAGGACTGAATCAGCCTCTTAACCCACACAAGTTACGCCACTCTTTCGCCACCCATGTGCTGGAATCGAGCGGAGATTTGCGTGGCGTGCAGGAACTGCTTGGCCATGCCAACCTCACCACCACCCAAGTGTATACCCATCTGGATTTTCAGCATCTGGCCCAGGTATATGACAAGGCCCATCCCAGAGCGAAGAAGAGCCAAAACTGACAGATGATTATTTACCGCCCCTTACAGCCTGTTAAGGCGTTGTCATTCGATCTCGATGATACCCTGTATAATAACCACAATATTATGCTCAGAGCCGAACGGGCGCTGCTGGATTTTCTGCATCTGGAATACCCGGATACTGCCCGGCATGACATTGAATTCTGGCGTCAGATCAAGGCACAGCTGCTGCGGCAACGACCCGAACTGCAAAGTGATATGGGCGAATTAAGACGACAGCAACTGCATCATGGCCTGCAAACATGCGGATATGACGGTGAAACCCTGGCTACTGCGACTCAGGTGGCATTTGATTATTTTTACGACCAACGCAGCGACTTTAAGGTCACTGAAAGTATCTGTTCTTTGCTCAGACAACTGGCAGATAGGGTGCCGATGGTGGCCATCACCAATGGCAATGTTAACCTTGAGAAAATCGGTATCGCCGGCTATTTCAGTGCCTGTTATCACGCTAACCTGAAACAACCTATGAAGCCAGACAGCCGCATGTTTGAACTGGCGCAGGCTCACCTTGGTATTCCTGCCGGACAGATTCTGCATATTGGCGATGGCTTTAAAAATGATATCGCCGGGGCACTCAATGCCGGTTACCAGGCCGCCTGGTATGCCGCTAACCGGCCGATGAATATCAGTGATGAGCCCGCCAGTGTATTGCCTCATATTCAGCTACAGCAACTGGACGAACTACTGAAGCTTGTAAATAGCTGATCCCGGCCAGCTGGTGTATAAAAACACAGTATAGCTGTTATACTTGCCGCAATTTACGCACTCTGAACCTGTGAGATTAGCCACCATGGATGTATCCAGACTCATCGACGGCCTTAACGACAAACAGCGCGAAGCAGTGGCCGCGCCACCAGGCGATATGCTGGTGCTGGCCGGGGCCGGCAGTGGCAAGACCCGGGTACTGGTGCATCGTATGGCCTGGCTGATGGAAGTGGAGGGTATCTCCCCCTTTGGTATTCTGGCGGTCACTTTTACCAATAAAGCCGCCCGGGAAATGCGTGCGCGGGTGGAAAAACTGATGCACTCCTCCTTGCAGGGCATGTGGATTGGTACCTTTCATGGCCTGGCGCACCGGTTGCTGCGCACTCACTATCAGGAAGCCCGGCTGCCGGAGAACTTTCAGATCCTGGACTCTGACGATCAGTACCGCCTGATCCGCCGGGTACTCAAGGCCCTGAATCTGGATGAAAAACACTGGGCGCCAAAACATATCCAGTGGTATATCAACGGTAACAAAGATGAAGGCCTGCGGGCACAACATATTGAAACCCATGGCGATCCGGCCCAGCAGCGCATGAAAGAAATTTATCAGGCCTATCAGGACACCTGTGACCGTTCCGGGCTGGTGGATTTTGCCGAGCTGTTATTAAGAGCCCACGAGCTGTGGGTCAATAACCCGCGTATTCTGCAGCATTATCAGCAACGTTTTCGCGCGGTACTGGTGGATGAATTTCAGGACACCAATAATATCCAGTATGCCTGGTTGCGGCTGCTGGCCAGCCCCAATAACAATATGATGATTGTGGGTGACGATGATCAGTCTATTTACGGCTGGCGCGGCGCCAATGTAGACAATATCCAGCACTTTTTACGAGATTTCGATGGTGCCCAGACCATCCGTCTGGAGCAGAACTACCGCTCCACCGGCAAAATCCTTAAAGCCGCCAATGCGGTGATTGAGAATAACCAGAGCCGGTTAGGTAAAGAGCTGTGGACAGACGGCGTGGATGGCGAGCCCATCTCTTTATATGCCGGTTTTAATGATCTCGATGAAGCCCGCTTTATTGTCGCCCAGATTCGCCAGTGGCATGACAAGGGCGGCGCCCTGTCTGACTGCGCCGTGCTATACCGCAATAATGCCCAGTCACGGGTATTGGAAGAGGCCATGCTGCACGAAGGCCTGGCCTATCGGATTTACGGCGGCCTGAGGTTCTTCGAGCGCCAGGAAATCAAAGATGCACTGGGCTATCTGAGAATGATAAACCAGTCGCTGGACGATGCCGCCTTTGAACGGGTGGTAAATACACCCAGCCGTGGTATTGGCGAGCGTACCCTTGAGCAAATCCGGGAAACCGCCAAAATCACCGAGCAGTCCTTATGGCAGGCGTCGCTGCAGATGCTACAGGAGAAAAAGCTCTCAGGCCGTGCCGCCAATGCGCTGCAATCCTTTGTGGATCTGATCTTTAAACTGCAACAGGAGTGCCTGGAGCTGGCGCTGGATCAGCAGGCCGACCATGTGATTAAAGGCTCAGGCCTGTACGCCATGTATCAGGCCGAAAAAGGCGAGAAAGCCCAGGCACGAATTGAAAACCTCGAAGAACTTGTGACCGCCTGCAAACAGTTTGAACTGCCAGAGGAAGCTGACAATATGACGCCCTTATCGGCGTTTCTGGCCCATGCGTCACTGGAAGCGGGAGAGTCTCAGGCCGACAGTCATCAGGATGCCGTACAGATGATGACCATGCACAGCGCCAAAGGCCTGGAATTCCCGCTGGTATTGATTGGCGGAGTGGAAGAGGGCATGTTCCCCAGTCAGATGAGCGCCGAAGAACCGGGCCGGCTCGAAGAAGAGCGTCGTCTCTGTTACGTTGGTATGACACGCGCCATGGAGAAGTTAGTCATCACTTACGCTGAAAGCAGAAGACTCTATGGGCAGGAAAAATACCATACGCCATCACGTTTTTTGCGCGAAATACCTACCGATTGCATTGAGGAGATCCGCCTGCGCAATACTCAGGTGTCACGGCCGGTGCAGAATCGCTTTGCTCCGGTGACCTCGCACTCTGCCTTTGATTCCACCGGGTTCTCTCTGGGTCAGCGGGTTGTTCATCCCAAGTTTGGTGAGGGCACGGTACTTAACTATGAAGGCTCGGGAGAGCATGCCAGAGTACAGGTGAATTTCAGCGAGGTGGGCAATAAATGGCTGGTATTAAGCTATGCCAGACTGACGCCGGCATAACGTTTGCGTTTGCATCCGGGTTATCTCCAATCACAAGATAGGATAAAGCATCGCTGGCAGCTGTTCAGTTTGATTACTGATACCTGAAAGCTTGCGGAATCAGGCGTCAGCTGCCATGGCCGCTTTTCTGGCTTTACGATTGCGCTGAAAATGGCGGTAAGAATCGAAGCTGAACAGGGCCAGGCCCGTCCATACCAGTGCAAAGGTGATCAACCGCTCCTGATGCAGTGGTTCGTGGTATAAAAACACCGCCAGCACAAACATAATGCTGGGGCCAATATACTGAAAGAATCCCAGGGTCGAATACATAATCCGCCGCGCCGCACCGGTAAAGCACAGCAGCGGTGCCGTGGTGACGACTCCTGCGCACATCAGAGTCAGATTCAGTGCCGTGCTGTTTTCAAACATATTGCTGGCCGGGCTGGCAAACCAGATCCAGTAAGCAATCGCCACCGGCATCATCAGCAGGGTTTCCAGAAACAGACCTGGCATAGAGTCCACATCCACCTGCTTGCGCAGCAATCCATAAATGCCAAAGCTCCCCGCCAGAGCCAGTGCTATCCAGGGCACCTGCCCGTAGGACACAATCATAATACCGACACCAAACAGCGCAAGCCCCACGGCGATTTTCTGCATCCGGCGCAGACGCTCACCCAGAAAAATCCGCCCCAGAGCCACATTCAGCAAGGGGTTAATATAGTAACCCAGGCTGGCATCCAGCAGATGGTCATTATTAATTGCCCAGATAAACAGCAGCCAGTTGCCGCCCAGCAATAAACCGGAGATCAGCAGGATCTTCATTACCTTGGGGGTCAGTAAGGCTTTACGTACTTTGGCAAACTGCCCTAATGCCACTACCAGTACCACCAGAATCAGCATGGACCAGATAATACGGTGCAGCAGAATATCCGGCGCAGGCACTTCCAACAGCAGCTTAAAATACATGGGCGCAAAGCCCCACATACTGTAAGCAGCGATGGCCAGCAACACGCCGGTACGGGCAGATTTATCAGACATTGAATGATTTTTAGCAGTGGATCAGGCGCTTATCTTCGGTGATCAGCGTGTGCAAAGCAAACGAATGCTTTTAGCAACTGGGATTAGAAAAAGTAATCTTTTTAAAACAGGGCCGCCATGTAGCAGGAGTAGATATTGGTACTGACGGGATACAAAAGCTGCAAGCTTAAAATCTCATGGATGAGATTGCAGAGCGCCCAAGGAAGGGTTTACCGCGTCTTGCAGCGTTGTATACCGGCAGTTTCTGGCATAACGGTCATTAACCACATGCAATTGACTGTGAGTATCGCTAATCGATAAGTCCCGGTGCGCACATCCCTGATGGAACGCCCGCAGCTCGTACCTCCTGTACTCGCGTTCACCACGCTGCGTTATGCCACTGGCATAACGGTCGTGGTTCACCCCACCATATAAGTCCCGGTGCCAAAGGCGATATGCTCACCCTGTTCGTTATGCAGTTCCATTCTGCATACCGCTACCCGGCTACCTTTACGTATTACGCTGGCGGTGGCGATAAACTCCTTACCTTTACCGGG
This sequence comes from Lacimicrobium alkaliphilum, assembly GCF_001466725.1. Lineage (NCBI taxonomy): Bacteria > Pseudomonadati > Pseudomonadota > Gammaproteobacteria > Alteromonadales > Alteromonadaceae > Lacimicrobium > Lacimicrobium alkaliphilum. The sequence goes on along the minus strand of NZ_CP013650.1, from coordinate 4,325,350 downwards.
GCGAAGGTAATCCACGCGCATATCTATGGTGCCGATGCGGCCCAGACGTTTCTGAAAGCTTTCCAGATCCATCTCCTTCACATCTTTGACCACATGCAGAATCGCCATTAAACCACCCACGGTGTCCAGTACCGAGGCGGTGACACCGCCATGTAAGATTTTCTGTAATGGGTTACCCATAAGGCCATCATGCCAGGGCAGGCGTACTTCCACTCCTTCTCCGTCATACTGACTGATCTGAAGCCCCAGCATCCTGTTAAAAGACATATGATCGCGGAACACTCCGGCGACATAATCTGCCAGCTCGTTGGTTTGCAATATCTGTGGTGTTGCCATAACCGCCTCTGGTACGACCTGTTAATTTGGCTATCATAACAATTCCGCCGCCAAGGTGGTAACAACCTCTTTGCCCCGGTAAACTGTGAGCCTGTTTTAACTGCCTCACCGAGTCCTTTTGTCACTCTCCTTAGCATCATCTATGGCCCAACCCTCAGCGCTTGGCATTCTAAGCGATATCTTTGGCTATAAGGCTTTCCGGCCAGGACAAGAGGAAGTCATACAGGCCTGTCTGGATGGTCAGGACACCCTCGTGTTGATGCCCACCGGTGGTGGTAAGTCCCTCTGCTATCAGATACCCGCACTGCTGCTGCCGGGCCTGACAGTAGTGGTGTCACCACTGATATCACTGATGAAAGATCAGGTGGATGCCCTTATGGCCTCGGGGGTACAGGCGGCCTGTCTGACCTCGGCTTTATCACCCCAGAAGCAGTCTGAAGTGATGTCACAGGTCAGAGACGGTCAGATTAAGCTGCTCTACGTGGCCCCGGAAAGACTGATGCAGCCCTATTTTATTCAGCGCCTGCAGGATTTGTCGGTAAGCTTGTTTGCCGTAGACGAAGCTCACTGCGTATCACACTGGGGCCATGATTTTCGCCAGGATTATATGGCCCTTGGCCAGCTTAAGCACTTTTTTCCGGGCGTGCCGGTAATGGGCCTGACCGCCACCGCCGATGCCGCCACCCGCGCCGATATTCTGCAACAACTGGATCTGAAGCAGCCCTTTGTTTACCAGGGCAGTTTTGACCGCCCCAATATCCGCTATACCCAGATCCAGAAATACAAACCGCTGGACCAGCTGGAGCGCTATATCCGCGAACAGGAAGGCAGCGGCATTATTTACTGTAACAGCCGCAAGAAAGTAGATGATGTGAGTTATAAACTGGCTAACCGCGGTATCAACTGCGCCGGTTACCATGCGGGCATGGAGCCGGAGATTCGCGAGATTATTCAGCGCGATTTTATTGCCGATAATATTGATGTGATCGTCGCCACCGTGGCATTTGGCATGGGCATTAATAAGCCCAATGTGCGTTTTGTGGCCCACCACGATCTGCCCCGTACCATCGAATCTTATTATCAGGAAACCGGCCGCGCCGGACGAGATGGCAGCCCTGCCGAGGCGCTGCTGCTATTTGATGAGAAAGATGTGGCGCGCATTCGTGAGTGGATCAGCATGACCGAAAACCCGCAGCGCCAGCAAGTAGAATTACAGCGTTTTGCGGCCATGGAGGCCTTTGCCGAGTCCCAGACCTGCCGCCGCCAGGTGCTGTTAAATTACTTTGGCGAATACAATGCCACCGCCTGTGGTAACTGCGATATCTGCCTGGATCCGCCCAAGCGTTTTGACGGTACGGTGGCCGCGCAAAAAGTGCTGTCCTGTATCTATCGGCTGGAACAATCTGCCGCCAGCCAGTATCTGATTGATGTACTCAGAGGTAAAAAGCTTAAACGTATTATTGATGCCGGTCACGACCAACTCAGCACTTACGGCATTGGCAAAGACGAACCGGACGCCTGGTGGCATAACCTGATCAACCAGCTGATTCATCAGGGCCTGGCAAGGGTGGATATCACTCAAAATGCGGTGATAAAGCTCAACGAAGCGGCCAGATCAGTGCTTAAAGGTGAAATGGCGGTCAATCTGGCCGTACCCAGAATGAGCCTTAACTTGGGTAAAAAAGCCAAACTGGATAACCGTAACTACGACCGGGCCCTGTTCGCCAGACTGAAGAAACTGCGTAAAAGCATTGCAGAGGAAGATCAGGTACCGCCCTTTGTGGTATTCAGCGATATGACCCTGTCTCATATGGCAGAAAAACTGCCCACCAACAGCGCACAGATGCTGGAAGTCAGCGGCGTCGGCCAGACCAAACTGGCCCGCTACGGCGAACCTTTCTTAAACGCCATTAAGGAGCATCTGGCCGGAGAGTGAGGAGCTACTTGAATGTGGAAATTTCTATCTTTGGTGTTTTTCTCTATGTTGACAAAGAATGCCTTGGGTTCTGATCTTAATAATTATTACCGATATATGTCATTAGCTGGTGATGTCACAAGTTTTGAAGAGACAACCTTTGATGGAGTAAAACATATATTAAAAATTAGTGGTGACTCAGCTATTCCAACTAAGGTTGATGATATTGGTGATTTTTCTGTGCTTTCAATATTTTTCATTCCCAGTAAGCCTTCCCAAAAGGTCACAGAATGGGATATGAAGGACGGAGTAATATTGAAAGTCGAGAAAAAGACAATTGTAAATGGAGCAAGCTATTTTCACTTCGCTATATTTGACAAAAAGATTTCTGAAAACCCTATTTTGAAGTACGTTTATTCTAAAAATAGAGGCGTCATTCTTTATGAGGAGATGATGAGTGGCCCTCAGGGAAATCTTTATAAAACATACGTTCCAGTTGGCGCTAAAGGTATTGGTTTTAAGGAGTGACGGCTAACGGTCGTATTCATTTCCCCCCTTTACAAAACATTCAGATATCACCAGAGCTGTCGGATGGTTAATCGCAAGCTTTAAAACCTCAGGGATGAGGTTTAAGAGCGTCCAGGGAAGGATTTACCGCGTCTTGCGATTAATCATCCCGACAGCTTGGAGGCTCCATAGATTTTTTTAATCAAACACTCCATTTAAATCCGATAAAAAGAAGCGGTAGGCGGGGTTGCTGGTTTGCTCTTCGAACTGATAGCCCAGTTGCTTTACATGCTGGTCAAAGTCTTCTCTTGAGTTGGCAGGGATATCAAAACCCGCCAGTACCAGCCCTTCGGCGGCACCATGATTACGATAGTGGAACAGGGTAATGTTCCAGCGCTCGCCGAGAGTGTCCAGAAACTTCATGAGCGCGCCCGGGTGCTCGGGAAACTCAAAAGAAAAGATATGTTCGTTGAGCAGCTTAGGTGGCCTGCCGCCCACCATATACCGTACATGCAGCTTGGCCATCTCGTTATCTGACAGATCAAACAGCTGATAGCCTGCGTTGTTCAGGCTATCGGCAATGGCCTTAAATTCCTCTCGGCCCTGACGAAGCTTAAGGCCGACAAAAATATGCGCCTCTTTATTGCTGGCAAAACGGTAGTTAAATTCGGTGATGGCACGGCCGCCTAAGAGCTCACAGAAATGCCGGAAGGCCCCCGCCCGCTCGGGAATTTTGGCGGCAAATACCACTTCTTTCTGCTCACCCAGTTCGCAGCGCTCAGAGACATAACGCAGAGTATGAAAATTAATATTGGCGCCACAGAGAATACCGCCGATTTTATGGCCCTGAGTACCATTTTCACGCACATACTTACGAATACCGGCCACCGATAAGGCACCGGCGGGCTCGGCGATGACCCGGGTATCGTCGAAAATATCTTTAATCGCCGCGCAGATCTCATCGCTGGAAACGGTGATGACCTCATCCACATACTGCTGGCACAAACGAAAGGGTTCGGTGCCGATCCGTTTGACCGCCACCCCGTCGGCAAAGATGCCCACTGAGGGCAGATCCACGGGCTCGCCTTTTTCCATGGCCGCCTTAAGGCAGGCGGATTCTTCCGATTCTACCGCCACGATTTTTAAGTCGGGCCTGAGTTGCTTGAGGTACACGCCGATACCGGCGGCCAGCCCACCGCCACCTACGGCGATAAACAGAGTATCCAGATGTGGATTCTGCTCCAGTAGTTCGCGGCCAATAGTGCCCTGCCCGGCAATCACATCAGGATCATCGAAAGGCGGTACAAAAGTATAACCGTGCTTGTCCGCCAGTTCCCGCGCATGGTTGCTGGCAGCATCAAAGCTGGTGCCATGCAGCACCACTTCGGCGTATTCACCACCAAAGGTGCGCACCGCCTCGACTTTGATCTCCGGGGTGGTCTCGGGCATCACAATCACAGCTTTCATCTGCTTGATTCTGGCCGAATACGCCACACCCTGGGCATGGTTGCCTGCCGATGCAGCAATCACCCCGGCCGCAGTCTGCTCCGGGGTTAACTGGCAGAGCCTGTTATACGCGCCGCGCAGTTTAAAGGATTTTACCGGCTGCTGGTCTTCGCGCTTGAGCCAGATATCATTGCCCAACGCCGCCGAGAGTTTATCCAGCCGTACCAGGTCGCTTTGCACTGCTACGTCATAAACGGGTGAAAGCAGGATTTTCTTCAGATAATCTGCCTCTGCAACCATTATTGCTGCCCCTCCAGCAAGGCTTTATTGCGCACCGCGCCTTTGTCGGCACTGGTCGCCAGCAAGGCGTATGCTTTCAGCGCCAGGGATACATGGCGTTCACGATCGGCCGGTTGCCAGGGTTTATCGGAAGCGTCCATATCACTGCGTCGTTTTGCCAGCTCCTCAGCGTTGATCAATAGCTCAATGCGCCGATTAGGAATATCAATGGCAATCTGATCGCCGGGCTCAACCAGGGCAATATTACCGCCGGCGGCGGCTTCCGGTGACACATGGCCAATGGACAGTCCCGAGGTTCCGCCGGAAAAACGCCCGTCGGTTATCAGCGCACAGGCTTTACCCAGACCTTTTGATTTCAGGTAAGAAGTGGGGTAGAGCATTTCCTGCATACCAGGGCCCCCTTTAGGCCCTTCGTAACGGATAATCACTACTTCACCGGGCTGCACTTCGTTATTAAGGATACCGGCAACGGCGGCGTCCTGACTTTCAAAAATACGGGCCGGACCGGTAAATTTATGAATACTTTCATCCACACCGGCGGTTTTTACAATACAACCGTCTTCGGCCAGATTGCCGTACAGTACCGCCAGACCACCTTCCTGACTGAAGGCATGTTCCATATTACGGATACACCCGTTCTCGCGATCGGTATCCAGACTCGGGTAGCGACAGCTCTGACTGAAGGCTTTAGTGGTGCGGATACCGGCAGGCCCGGCACGATAAAATTCTCTGGCCGGTTCATTTTCAGTATTCATCACATCCCATTCGGCTATCACCTCACCGATGGTCTTACCCAGTACATGGGGCGCATCCCCCTGCAGTAGTCCTCCACGTTCCAGCTCCGCCAGAATACCGATTACGCCACCGGCACGGTGTACATCTTCCATATGATATTGGGGGGTGGCCGGGGCCACTTTGCACAAATGGGGTATCTTGCGCGACAAGCGGTCAATATCGGCACAGGTGAAGTCCAGCTCGGCTTCCTGTGCTGCCGCCAGCAGGTGCAAAATGGTATTGGATGAGCCACCCATAGTGATATCCAGGCTCATGGCATTTTCAAAAGCCGCACGACCTGCGATATTACGCGGCAGTGCCGTTTCGTCATTTTGTTGGTAGTAGCGTTTACACAGATCCACCGCCACCTCACCGGCCTGAATAAACAGCTTTTCCCGATCGGCATGGGTGGCCAGCATCGAACCATTGCCGGGCAAAGACAAGCCCAGCGCCTCGGTCAGACAGTTCATCGAATTAGCAGTAAACATGCCTGAGCAGGAACCACAGGTGGGGCAGGCGGAGCGCTCAATGGCGTCGCTGTCTTCGTCGCTGACCTTGTCATCTGCGGCGGCGACCATGGCATCCACCAGATCCAGGGCGATAATCTGATCGGAGAGCTTGGTTTTACCCGCCTCCATCGGCCCGCCGGAGACGAATACCACCGGAATATTCAGCCGCAGCGCCGCCATCAGCATGCCCGGGGTGATCTTGTCGCAGTTGGAGATACATACCAGCGCATCGGCGCAATGGGCATTGACCATATACTCCACCGAGTCGGCAATAATCTCCCGCGATGGCAGGCTGTACAACATGCCAGAGTGACCCATAGCAATACCGTCATCTACGGCAATGGTATTAAATTCCTTGGCTACACCACCGGCGGCTTCGATACTGCGGGCCACCAGCTGGCCCATATCTTTAAGGTGCACATGACCGGGTACAAACTGGGTAAAAGAGTTGGCGACTGCAATAATGGGCTTGCCAAAATCCGCTTCGGTCATTCCTGTGGCCCGCCACAGCGCACGGGCGCCGGCCATATTTCTGCCCTGAGTGGTGGTCGCTGAACGTAATTTTGGCATTGTTTAACCCTTATATTGCTGTCACTGAAGATCAGTCTTCAGCTAATCTGTGTTTCGCACCGGCAGATCGGATCCCGGATTTCGCTTCGCTACATCCGGGCTAAGACTAACAGCCGGAAACAACTTATTCGACCGGCGTCAGCCAGCCCCATTTATCTTCTGTGGTGCCATCAAACAATCCGAAGAAAGCCGACTGGACTTTCTCGGTGATTGGTCCGCGGGCACCGTTACCGACCTTGATACCGTCGACACTGCGCACCGGTGTTACCTCTGCGGCGGTACCGCACATCAGGATCTCATCGGCCAGGTACAGCGCCTCACGGGGGATATTTTCTTCACGCACGGTGTAGCCCATCTCTGCCAGCAGCGTAATGACGGTGTCTCTGGTGATGCCGGGCAGAATGGCTGCGGTTCTTGGCGGTGTAGAGATAATACCGTTACGGATAATAAACAGGTTTTCACCGGCGCCTTCACTGAGATAGCCATTGATATCCAGCGCAATCCCTTCCTGATAGCCGTGGCGTCTGGCTTCCATTGAAATCAGTTGCGATGACAGGTAATTACCACCGGCTTTAGCACCAGTGGGCATAGTATTGGCGGCCAGACGGTTCCAGGACGTGATACCGGCGTCCACACCATTTTGTAAGCCTTCCTCGCCCAGATAAGCGCCCCATTCAAAGGCGGCGATCACCATTTCCGTTTCCTGACCGAAAGGCACCTGCAGGCCCATACCAATATCGCCATAAAAGGCGATAGGGCGGATATAGGCTGACTTAAGCTTATTCTTTTTGATGATGTCCTTGGTGGCCTGATCGATCTGTTCGGCGGTATAAGGAATGGTCATACGATAGATTTTTGCCGAATCCAGCAAGCGCTGAGTATGCTCCTGCAGACGGAAGATACAGGTGCCCTTGTGGGGGGTATGATAGGCGCGAACGCCTTCAAAGACTGACGATCCATAATGGATGGCATGGGTCATCACATGTACCTGTGCCTCCTGCCAGGGCAGGATATTACCGTTAAACCAGATAAACTCAGCTTGTTTCTTAGCCATGATAGTTCCTTGTTATGCCGTTTGCGGCAATGTTTGCTCAATATTCAGTGAGGCCAGATCATACAACTTATGTAGCTGGGTCGTCAGTATGTTAATGGGTTGTGGGCCGGATACCTGCATCGACAACTGTAAACCTGAACCACGCTGGTGCATCTGCAACTGGCGGACTTTAAAGCCACGGTAGCGAGCAGTTTGTAACACCCGCTCTAACGCAGCAGGCTGATCAGATAAGAGTAATTCCAGGTCGTAGGTCATCGGGCTTGCTCCCACATTTTATGATTGGCGGTATTCGGCGGTACGATTGGCCAGACATTGGCCTTATGGTCCAGGCGCACATGCAACAGATAGGGCCCGGGGTGTTCAAGCATGGTTTTAAGCGCCTGGGGCACTTCACCGGCATCTGTGATCTCGCTACTGGCAATACCGAAGGCTTCAGCCAGTTTGCTGAACGGTGGGTTGTCAGACAGGTCGGTCTCGCTGTAACGCTCCTGATGAAACAATTCCTGCCACTGCTTAACCATGCCCAGACGCTGGTTGTCCAGAATCAGTATTTTTACCGGCATCTGGTAGCGGCGCAGGGTACCCAGCTCCTGCACATTCATCATAAAGGAACCATCACCACAGACTGCAATCACCTGTTTATCCGGCTCGGCAACCTGCGCACCAATGGCGGCCGGCAAGCCAAAACCCATGGTGCCCAGACCGCCGCTGCTTAAGTGGCGGGTCGGGTGAGAAAACCGCATATGCTGGGCCACCCACATCTGGTGCTGACCCACATCACAACTGACAATGGCATCCTCTGCGCTGAGATCACTTAAGCTGCGCAGCAGTGCCGGCGCATCAACATCCTTTCCAGACTGATGCTTTGCATAACGGGCTGCTTTTTGCCGTTTAAGCTTTTGCACCTGCTCAAGCCAGTCTGATTTTCGGCTCTGGCATTCAAGAGCAGGCAGAATCTGCTTCAGATCACCGAGCACACTGACATCGGCGTGACGGCGTTTGTGGATCTCTGCCGGGTCAATATCCAGATGGATGATCTTCGCCTGTGGCGCAAACTCGTCCAGCTTGCCGGTAACCCTGTCATCGAGCCGGGCGCCGATGATTAACAACAGATCCGATTGTTGCACCGTAAGGTTTGCTGCTGCCAGCCCATGCATCCCCAGCATACCCAGATAAAGGGGGTGCTGATGATCCGCACTGCCCAGCCCCTTTAAGGTACTCACCTGGGGTAAGTCAGTACGACCAATAAAATCCCGTAACTGCGGCACTGCATCCGCCATCCCCACACCACCGCCGATATAAATAACAGGGCGCTGACTCTGCTCCAGCAACTGGCTGGCCCGTTGAATAGCGGCGGTATCGGCCTGTGGTAACGGATGCTCCTCGCTCTGTTGCGGGCAATCTTCAGGCACAAAACCCATTTGTATATCCTTTGGGATATCCACCAACACTGGCCCCGGGCGTCCGTCTTTGGCGATGGCAAAAGCGCGGCTGAGCATCGGCTGCAAGTCTGCAGGCTCCATGACCTGCATACTGTGCTTACAGATGCTCAGGCTTAAACCCAGCACATCCACTTCCTGAAACGCATCGGAACCCATAGCCGTGCGGGCCACCTGGCCGGTGATCACTACCAGAGGCACCGAGTCTAGCTTGGCATCGGCCAGGCTGGTAAGCAGGTTGGTGGCACCGGGACCTGAAGTAGCGATACACACGCCCACCTTGTTGGTAGCCCGGGCATAACCTATGGCGGCAAAAGCCGCCCCCTGTTCATGACGACAGAGATAATGGCGTACGGGCGAGTCCAGCAAAGCATCATAAAGAGGCATAATAGCGCCGCCCGGGTAGCCGAACACCCGGTCAGCCCCATGCCGGATTAAGGATTTTAAGATTGCCTGTGCGCCTGTCATGTTCTTGTCTCTGTTAGTTTAGTTGCCGGTTTGCCTGATATTCAGGCAAAAAAAAACCCCGGACTTTCGTGCGGGGTTTTTTTGAATCTGGACTTAATTCAGGCCAAACGCTTCCCCCGCGGAGATGGAATAATCACCACGACCAGTACCACTGTAAGAAGAAGGTTTGCGAATTGGTTCATAAAAAGGCTTTTGCCCTAATTTAATCAAGTTACGTCACTGCCTATTAGAAATACCACGGTGTAAAAGGGCAGATCAAGCATTAGTTTTATAACTTTAGTTACAGCTATCCTAATAAGCCGTTATTAGGATGCCCGCTTTAGGATAATTCCACTATTTTGTATCGGCAAACGACCCTGTCAGCACAATGGAAAAGCTGTTGTTATTTTTACTATTGCTATTAGAGTATCAGGCATCAACAGAGCGGGTACCGGATAACAACGATGGCGCAATGGCTGCACTGGATCGATCTTTTTGGCGTGGCGGTATTCGCCATCTCCGGCACACTCATGGCCTATAAAAAGTATATGGATGGCTTTGGCGTGGTGGTACTGGCATCGGTCACCGCTATTGGCGGCGGCACCTTAAGAGATATGATTCTGGATTTGCCGGTGTTCTGGGTACAGCAACCGGATTTTCTGTACGCCATTCTTCTGGCCGCCTTTATCACTATTGTCTGGCTGCGCATCACCCATAAATTCCCTTATCAGATCCTGCTGGTAGCCGACGCACTGGGGCTGGCGTTTTTTAATGTGATGGGGCTACAAAAGGCCTTAAATTATGGCACCGGCCCCTTTATCGCCATCGTTATGGGCACCATGACAGCGGTCTTTGGTGGTTTGATCCGGGATGTGATCTGCCGCGAAATCCCCCTGGTGCTCAAGGGCGAGCTCTATGCCACCACCTGTATTTTTGGCGGCATGCTGTATGTGCTTTGCACCTTGGTAGATACCAGCGCCAGCATGGCCATGCTCTCGGGGTTATTGGGTACCCTGGCACTGCGGCTCGCCGCCATATACTGGCATTGGCAGTTGCCTGTGTTTAAAGGCAGCCATTAAAAACCTGGGGCATGTTGATCTTTGCTGCAAAAATATCCAGCAAAGATCAACATGCCCTAAAGGTTGCTATAACTAAGGGAGAGGATTTGAAAGGAAGCAGTTATGTCTATCGCCATCGCCCACACCCGAGCCTGTGTTGGTGTCGAAGCGCCACCTATCCGGGTTGAAGTACACCTGGCAAACGGATTGCCGGCCTTTAATATCGTTGGTTTACCGGAAGCCTCAGTGCGCGAGTCCAGGGATCGTGTACGCAGCGCCCTGATTAACTCCGGCTTTGAGTTTCCGGCCCGGCGTATAACGGTGAATCTGGCTCCGGCGGATTTGCCCAAGGACGGTGGCCGCTTCGATCTGGCTATCGCCATTGGCATTATTGCCGCCGGAGGCCAGATTCCGCAGTCAGCGCTGGATTGCCATGAACTTACCGGTGAGCTGGCACTAACTGGCGAACTGCGGGCTATTCAGGGTGCCCTGCCGCTGGCTTATGCGACCTATAAACAAAATCGTAGTCTGATCCTACCGCAGCAAAATACCACAGAAGCGGCACTCATCCGCCAGGCCCGACTTTATCCCGCTTCTCAGTTACTCGAAGTGTATCATCATCTAATTGGTCAGCAGGTGTTGCCACTGGCAGAGCCTTCAGCCGCAACCTTAACAACAGAATCTTCTGTGCCGTTGGATCTGCGCGATATTGTCGGTCAGTCTGCGGCCAAAAGGGCGCTGGAGATCGCCGCAGCCGGGGGGCACAATCTGCTCTTTACCGGCCCCCCGGGAACCGGCAAGACCATGCTTGCCAATCGCCTCACGGCAATTCTGCCGCCAATGACAGAAGAAGAAGCCCTGCAAACCGCTGCGGTATATTCCATCGCCGGCAAGCCGGTTGACCCCGCAGCCTGGCTGCAACGGCCTTTTCGTCATCCTCATCACACCAGCTCTGCAGTGGCTCTGGTAGGGGGTGGCAGTATCCCCAGGCCCGGGGAGATATCCCTGGCCCATAACGGGGTGTTGTTTCTGGATGAATTACCGGAATTTGAACGTAAAGTGCTGGATGTATTACGCGAACCCCTGGAATCCGGCCAGGTCTCAATCTCAAGAGCTGCCCGCCAGGCCAATTTCCCGGCCCGCTTTCAGCTGGTAGCAGCCATGAACCCCAGCCCCACAGGCAGCAGCGAAGACAAGCGCAGTAACCCGGAGCAGATATTACGTTATCTGAATCGCATTTCCGGCCCTTTTCTGGATCGCATCGACCTGCAGGTGGATGTGCCCAAACTGCCATCGGGTCAGTTTGCCGAACAACTGAAAGATAAAGGGGACAGCAGCGAAATTGTCAGAATCAGAGTGCAAAAAGCCAGAGACCGGCAAATGCAGCGGGCCGGTAAGGCCAATGCTCTGCTGGATAATCATGAACTGGAAAGGGACTGCGTGCTGGCTGGCACTGACCGCCAGTTTCTGGTCAGTACCAGCGAACGGCTCGGCCTTTCCATCCGCACTTTTCACCGCATATTAAAGGTTTCACGTACTATCGCCGATTTAGACGGGCAGCTGCAGATCGACCGATCCCATATTGCCGAGGCGCTGCAATACCGTTCCTTTGACCGCCTGTTGAATCAACTGCTGAGCCAATAACAGGGGCAAGAGGTTTTATTTACTTATGCCATTTAATCGCCAATAAGCATCTATGATACTTGCGCTTTACTTGACAACTCAATAGCATAGGGCCTTACTGCGACAATTAGACAAATAATTAATCGTCGCCGTTTGAAGTAATATTACGCCCAAAAAAATAATAGCAGTTTGCCGGCTGGCGACCCGTTTGGAATGGAATAATGAAGCGAATAGCACACCTTGCTCTAGCGATAGCCCTGATACATTCGGCGGGCCTGATCGCAGCGGAAAATTTTTCCGTAGAGGAAATACAACAGCAAATTCAAACCAACCAAAGCGAATACGACAGCTACCACCGGACCCTGGAAGACGAGATCTCCAAGGCCGCACAGCTGGAGCGGGAGTTGGCCTCGTTACGAGAAAAGGGTAAAGAACTGGAACATACGCGCCAGTTACGCCTGAATGAAATGAATGTGCAGTATGAACGCACTATCGAAGATCCGAGCATAGATATCAATGACGCCCGCGAGTCTTATTTATCCGCAGTGCGTGCTCACAAAGAAAATAAGGATGCCATTACCAGCAGCTACAATGAATGGCAGTCAAAACTACTGGACGTAGAGCAACTGCGGCTGTCCAAACACAGCCTGCTGAATAAGATTGAAAGCCTTAAAGAACAACTTAACAATGCGCGGGTCGATCGCCTGGTCAGAGAATTCAACCGCCAGGACAACGTCACCGTCAATCACGAAATTACCTGTGACCGCGATGAAACCTTTGCAAAGTGTACTGAGCGCGGTAAGTCACTGGCCAAACAGAAAGCCTCAAAACGTTTCCTTGATCAGCTCTATGAAGGCCTGACCGAAGCGGCCGCCGCCAGACAACATCGCCCCTATTCCGACGTATTTGTGCAGATCCTGCGCAGCGAAGTCGCCCGCGATGGCTTCAGCGGCGCCGGTAATTATGCCGTACAGATGAATGTGGATGTGAAAGGCAGCCTCAGACGCACTCAGGCCTGCCAGTTACTGGGCCTGGACAGCCGTTACTGTGTGGCGGAGCGCACGCCTCCTGAAGTCGCCAAAGTGATCACCGTGCCACAGGATAACAGCCAGGTGAACACGGATGAGTCGGTGATGTACGAGCTAACCATCCGCTCTAATGTCTATGACGATGAAGTCTTTATCGATGGCGTAAGCTACGGCTCAACCCGTCTGCAAATTATGCTGCCAGCCGGTCCCCATGATATCGAAGTGGTCAAGCGTGGCTACGAAACCTTCACAGATACCATCAATTTAAAAGAAAGCACCACCCTCAGAGTCGAAATGCAGCGCGCGCAATTTGCCTTTAACAAGGGTGAAAAAGTGCAGGACATTCTGCACGGTGATGAGCCCGGACCGCAATTGATTGTGGTACCTGCGGGCTCGTTTCGCATGGGTGATATCTCCGGTACCGGCCTGGAAAATGAGCGCCCGGTAGAGACTCAGACCCTGGATAATTCCTTCGGTATCGGTGAAACCGAAATTACTGTGGCCGACTTCCGCCGTTTTGTGGAAGAGACCAGTTATGTCACCGACGCGGAAAAAGACAAAGGCTGTGCCTACTACGATCAGGGCGCCCCAACATGGCAGGAGCAACTGAACTGGCGCACACCTGGCTATGCCAACAGCGATAAACATCCTGTGGTCTGTATCAGCCAGCGCGACGCGCAGGCTTATGTAAACTGGCTGACCGAAGCCAGTGGCAAGAAATACCGCCTGCCCACCGAGATCGAGTGGGAATATGCTGCCAGAGGCGGTACAGAGTCAGATTACTGGTGGGGTGACAGTGTCGGTACCGGTAATGCAAACTGCGGCTGGTGTGGCAGCCAGTGGTCAAATATTGCTGCCGCTCCGGTTTCATCCTTTGATCGCAATAAATTCGGCCTGTTTGATACGGTAGGGAACGTCTGGGAATGGACCATCAGTTCTTCGAGCAATGGCGCCGTTGTTCGTGGCGGAGCCTGGAATTTCGCCCCGCGGCTGGCCAGAGTCTCTACCCGTATGGAACTCGACCCTGAGTTCAGAGCCAACTATATCGGCCTGCGGGTCGTCAGGGAGCGTTAGCCCTGCACTTTCCCTCATATAAAAAAACCGGCAGAAGCCGGTTTTTTTATATCCAGAGATGGATGATATAACACCTAAGCCCACACCACACATATCGCCGCCACCACAATCAATAACAATCCCCATTTATCAGCCCTTGCCAGCGATTCTCGAAACAAATAGCGGGAAATCAGCAGGCTGAAAAAGATTTCTACCTGACCCAGGGTTTTAACCAGTGCCACCGTTTCCAGGCTCATAGCGGTAAACCAGCCTATTGAGCCCAGACAACTGAACAGGCTGATAACCAGAGTCAGGCCCGGCCGTTGCCACAGCGCCAGCAGAGTAGACCTGTCTGTAATCAACAGCCAGACGGTTAACAACAATGTCTGTAACAACAAAACCAGCAACAGCACCCAGGCGGCACCATGGGGGAAGGGCAATCCCAGTTCCAGACTGGCCTGTCGAACCCACAGGGATGTCAGCGCAAAGGCCAGCCCACTGCCAATTCCCAGTAGCAGGCTATCCCATGACCAGCTCCGGATCCGATTGATACCGCTGAGCAGCAGTATGGCGATTGCACCCAACAGTACACCCAGCCAGCCGAGCAAACTCAGTGATGCGGAAAAGAAAACCACACCAAGAGCCGCAGCCAGCACCGCTTCACTCTTGGCCAGTCCGACACCGATAGCGTAGTTGCGTCGCTTGAATAAAATAACCATCAGCGCGGTCGCCAGGATCTGCATCAATGCGGCACCGAGGATAAATCCCAGCAACGGCACAGTAAAAACCGGCCCAGAGGCAGGCTGAAATTGATGCAGCCCCGACAAATACAGGGCCGCCATAGGGCCTGCCAGCACAAAACGGGCCAGTGTCACGCCACTGGCGGCCACCTCGTTGCTGAGTTTTTTCTGAAAAGCATTGCGCCAGGCCTGCATCAAAGCGGCCATCAGGGTGAAAGGGATCCACAGCATTGTCAGGGTCAGTCCGTTTCAGGGAAGCTCATAGTACCTAAACGCGACTCAGGTGGCGAGTGTGCCTGCCAATGTTATATCTGCGCCATCAGTGCCTGAATAAGGGGTTCTGTCGCCCGTTCTTTCAGGCAGCAGATTCCGAGTTTGAATGACTCGATATCCGGTAACGAAATGATCGTAATCTGGTTAGCCAGTACCGACTGTTCAACCACCGGACGCGGCACAATTCCCACACCGCAACCCAGGGCAACCATGCTGACGATGGCCTCGTTACCGGCCACCGACGCATACACATTGGGCCGGATCCCGCGCTCGGCCAGCCAATGGTAAACAATGCGCCGCGAAGGTCCTGACTCCGGTAACACCATGGCCACCTGTCGCCAGTCAATCTGCTGTAACTGGGTAAGGCGCAGATATGAGGGACAGATCAGCACAAGCGGCAGAGTATCCAGATGCTGAAAGCTCAGCTCATCAGCAAATTCAGGTGATTCCACGGCGATAGCAAGATCCATTTTTTTAGCCCGCACATTCTCCACGGACATTGCCGGGTCGCCGGTAGTCAGCTTAATCTCCACCTGCGGATAGCGATGGCGAAACCGCTCTAACAAGGCTGGCAAATGGCTGTAGCTGGCGGTTACAGAGCAAAACAGGGAGAGCTCCCCCTGCACGGCCTGACTCTGGCGCTGAATCTCCGTTTTCACTTCCTGCCAGTCCTGCAGCGTACGGCTGCTGAAATCCAGTAACTTAATCCCGGCTGCGGTAAGCCGCACATTACGATTATCACGCACAAACAGGCTGGTGCCACATTCCTGTTCGAGTCTCTGGATGGCGCGACTGAGGGTGGACGGGGAAACAAACATGGCCTCGGCAGTCTTACCGAAATGCAGACTGGCGGCCAGGTGCTGAAACAACTGAAGAGAACGGATATCCATAGTTTATTTCATTTAATGCAACACTGTATTGCATATATATCATTTTATTCAACAGACTGGCTAGTCTATCATCAGCGCCAACATACAAGTACGTCACTGGCTTGTAAGAAGAAGGTTTTCCATCCTGGCGCTGAGCCTGGATATTTGGAGCAACAAATGGCTAATTATTTTAATTCTCTGAAACTCAGAGAGCAGCTGGACCAGCTTGGTCGCTGTCGTTTTATGAACCGGGAAGAATTTCAGTCCGGTTGTGATCTCCTTAAAGGCAAAAAGATTGTCATCATCGGTTGCGGCGCACAGGGCCTGAACCAGGGTCTGAATATGCGCGATTCCGGACTGAATGTGTCCTATGCCCTGCGCCAAAGCGCTATCGATGAGAAGCGTGAGTCTTATGAACGTGCCAGCAGTAACGATTTTACCGTGGGTACCTATCAGCAGCTGATCCCCGAGGCAGATCTGGTTTACAACCTGACACCGGATAAACAGCATGCCAATGTGATAGAAGCCGTCATGCCGCTGATGAAAAAGGGCGCAACACTGTCTTACTCTCACGGCTTTAATATCGTTGAAGAAGGCCAGCAGATTCGCGACGATATCACCGTGGTGATGTGTGCGCCTAAATGCCCCGGCACCGAGGTGCGTGAAGAATATAAACGCGGTTTTGGTGTGCCCACACTGATTGCAGTGCACCCCGAAAATGATCCTCAGGGACAGGGCCTGGAAATCGCCAAAGCCCTGGCTTCGGCCACAGGTGGCGACAGAGCCGGGGTACTGGAGTCATCTTTTGTGGCGGAAGTTAAATCCGACCTGATGGGCGAGCAAACCATTCTCTGTGGTATGCAGCAAACTGCAGCCCTGCTGGCCTTTGATAAAATGGTCGCCGATGGAATCGACAAAGCCTATGCCAGCGCACTGATACAGTATGGTTTACAGGCTGTTACTGAGGCACTGAAGATCGGCGGTGTCACCAATATGATGGACAGGCTGTCGAATCCCGCCAAGCTTAAGGCTCATGCTCTGTCTGAGGAGCTTAAGTCGATGTTGCGGCCGCTGTTTGAAAAGCATCAGGACGACATACTCAGCGGCGAGTTCTCCCGCACCATGATGCAGGACTGGGCGGATGGCGATGCCAACTTGCTGAAATGGCGTGAACAAACCCGCCAAAGCGCCTTTGAGCAGGCACCTGAATACGATGGCAAGATTGATGAGCAGGAATTTTTTGACAAGGGTATTTTGCTGGTAGCCATGATCAAAGCCGGTGTTGAACTGGCCTTTGATGTGATGGTGGAGTCGGGAATGTTACCGGAATCGGCTTATTACGAATCACTGCACGAGACACCGCTGATTGCCAACACCATTGCCCGTAAGCGTTTGTACGAAATGAATGTGGTGATTTCAGATACTGCAGAATACGGTAACTATCTTTTTGCTAACGCGGCCATGCCGCTACTGGCAGAGCAGTTTATGCCAAAAGTGGGCACGGATCTGATTGGTAAAGGCCTGAATCTGGATTCCCACAGTGTCGACAACAAGACCCTGGTGCAGGTAAACGCTGCCATTCGCCAGCACCCTGTCGAGCAAATCGGAGATACACTGCGTGGTTACATGAAAGACATGAAAGCCATAGTGGAAAAGAGTTAAGCAAGTCGCAGAAAATTTCTCCCATTTTCTGTCGTTAGGTGCCCTGGCACCTGTTGTTGCCCGGCCAGTTTGGCCGGGCTTTTTTTCAGAATTTATTCCGACAATGACACCAAAAATACCGTTCTTAATCTCCTGGCTTCTATGTATCCGGCTAACAGCCGCTTTCTTCATGCTCTTCGCGTCCTTCGTGGTCTGAAAGCCTTTAACCACGAAGAGCACGAAGACGGTAACAGAAGAACAGCCTGAAACCTCTGCGCCTCTGCGAGATCACCCAGCTTTGCACATTATGGGGTTTGAAAGGCTGATATTACAGTGAACATAACCCGAAAGCTGTGCGACGCAAACGAAGCGCAGCACAGTTTGAGTCCGAACGGCCACCTTGTTAGGGGCTCTTTCTGAAGCTAGAATGTTTATATCATTGAATATTGGAGCCGTTATGGCTACTGAAGTATTAGCAAGGATACGCACCGAAGTACTTGAACTCACCGAAGCAGAACGTGCAGAGCTGGCGCATGACCTTATAGCGAGCCTGGATGAGCCTGGAGAAAGCGGTGTTAAGGAGGCATGGGACCGCGAAATTTTACACCGGATTTCTCTGATTGATTCAGGTCAGGCTAAACTGCTCGACCGCGAGGAGTTCAGGCAGCAAATGAGGTCGCGATACAAGGATCAGTAATGAGAAAAGTAAGGATACTCCAGGAGGCCGCCGATGAAGCGATAGCAGCGGCCAACTGGTATAACAGGGAGCGTGATGGGCTTGGAGCAGAATTTGCTGGTGCTGTAGAAATAGCTGTAGACCTGATAGAAGAAGATATTCTCTCCCTTTCTCCAATGCCGGGTAAATCTGGCGACAAGGGCGTGAAACGACTGATACTCAAACGGTTTCCATATGACATCGTGGTTGCCGAGAGTGCCGAAGAGGTAATTGTTATTGCAGTTGCTCATCATTCAAGAAAACCTGGTTACTGGCGCCAACGTATTAACCCCTAACAGCAGCTCTTTTCGGGCGCTTCTTGGTCTGAAAGCCTTCAATCACGAAGGACGCGAAGAGCACGAAGACGGCAACAAAAGAACACCCTGAAACCTCTGCGTCTCTGCGCCGTTGCGAGATCACCCGGCTTTGCACACTATGGGGTTTGAAAGGCAATTATACCGTGAGTTGTCGGGCTGAAGCCCGACCTACGGGGCTCAGGTTAGCGCTAACCCCGATCTGCATAAGTTTCTGCGGTTCGTTTCTCCAGCACTTCGATTTCAGCACCCAGCTCCAGCACACCACCTTTAACCACTGTGGTATTCATGCCGAAGTTAATTTTGCCAACCTGATCTTTACGAAACAGAGACAGAGTATTCAATGGCTCCTGGCGGCCGATAAACTCGCCGCTTTTGGGATCGCGGGTAGTAAAAATACAGCGGCTACAGGGGCCGTCCATACGCAATTCCACCTCGCCGATACGGATCCGCGCCCAGGAGTCTTCTGCGAATGCCTCACAGTGACTTACTACCAGGTTGGGGCGGAACTGGGCCATACTGTGAATGTCCTCACAACGGGCATTGAGGGCTTCTAATGAAGCCTGTGAAATAATCAGTAAAGGGAAGGCATCGGCGAAGCCCACTTTGGTGCCGGCGCTTTGGCTGAACCGGGGTGACTCAGTGCCAGCATAGAGTAACTGACTGCTTCGCCCCAGCAGGGTGGTAAACCAGCGATTGGCCTGAGGATGGCTCGCCAGAGCCTGGAATTTATCCTTCCAGACATGAGTCTCAATACCCTCACCGGAAAACGCCTCATAATACAGCTCAAGGGACGGCATATCCGGGTGGGTTACCAACAGCCCATGGTTTAGCGGCGTGGCTTTTACCTGCACCAGTTTTGGCAGCGCCCTTCCGGTCAGCATACGACCCTTCTCATCAGCCAGCATAAAGCGCCGGTCAAAGGCCATGCCTTCACTGCTCACCGCTGAGCGTGAAATATCCAGTCCCCGGGTAGATTTAATCGGGTATATGGTCAGGCGGGAGACTTTTGCAGACATCAGCGTTGCTGCTGCTCAGCATCGCGGTACTTGGCTTCCACATCAGTCAGCCGTCCATTGCGCAGGCTGTATATCCAGCTGTGAATGCGCAGGTCCTGGCCTTTTGCCAGGGCATCACGGACGATAGAAGTCCGTTTTATATTGCGCGCCTGCTCCAGCACATTCAGTTCACAAAGTTTCTGTACCCGCTCTTCCTGGGACAGAGGCTCGAGGTCCTGCCAATGATAGGTAGCAATATCCTGAATGTGGGCCAGCCAGTTGTCGATCAGCCCCAGTTGCCTGTTTGCCAGCGCCGCCTCAACACCGCCACAACCATAATGGCCGCAGACAATCACATGCTTCACCTTGAGCACTTCCACCGCGTATTGGAGTACCGACAGACAATTCAGATCCGTATGGATCACCAGATTAGCCACATTGCGATGCACAAAAATATCGCCCGGCAACAAGTCCAGCAACTGATTTGCCGGCACTCTGCTATCGGCGCAACCTATCCACAGATATTCCGGAGTTTGCTGCTCGGACAGTTTCTTAAAAAAATCCGGCTCAGACTCGACAGTACGCTCGGCCCACTGGCGGTTTTTTTCAAACAATTCTTTGATTACAGGCATGGATCATCTCGGTTCTGGATTATGTAACGGATTCTAGAGACTTTTGTGCCGATATCAAAGCAGACCATACAGGCAAAAAAGTGTAATGAATTTGCTGGGGTTACGACTGATAGCAATAACCTTTGCAAAGAGAGAATAAAACATGGCAACGATAGCGGTAGTTTTCCTGATCCCGGCGCTTATTACAGGCTTTTACTGGCTGGACAACAAATATCAGTGGCGACTAATCGCCTGGTGTAACGGCGAGACACAGGATCCCTTCAGGTCTGACACAGCCTCTGAAGGCCGGGACAAAGACCAACAAATTCAACGCCTGGAGGAACGCATTGCGGTACTGGAGAAGCTGGTAACGGATCCGACCTGGCAACTGGAGCAGGAATTCAAAAAACTGAAAGAATAAACAAAAAGGGCCCCTGCGAATCGGAGCCCTTACAAATAATAAATAGCGGTTTACTGTCGAATATGGCCGTCGCCCAGCACAATAAATTTCTCAGTGGTAAGGGATTCGGCCCCCATAGGACCGTATGCATGGAGCTTACTGGTGGAGATACCAATCTCAGCACCCAGACCCAGTTCACCGCCATCTGAGAAACGTGATGAGGCATTCGCCATCACCACTGCAGAGTTAACGCTGCGGATAAACTGCTGGGCACGGGAATAATCCTGGGTCGCAATCACTTCAGTATGGCCTGAACTGTATTGCTCTAAATGCTCAACGGCAGCGTCGAAGCTGTCTACCACCCGCACGGCAATCTCCAGAGCCAGATACTCTGTATCCCAGTCTTCATCGGTGGCCGGCTCAGCGCCTTCGAAATAGTCTATGCTCTGCGCACAGGCATGCACTGTGACCTTGTGTTCGGCCAGCATAGCTGCAGCCATCGGCAGAAAGCTCGGGGCGATGTCTTTATGCACCAGTAACGTCTCAAGAGCATTACACACCCCGGTACGCTGGGTCTTACCGTTTTGCAACAGACCCAACGCCTTGGCTTCGTCTGCAGCATTATCCACATAAAGATGGCACACGCCTTTATAATGCTGAATCACCGGTATACGGCTGTTTTCAGACACGAATCGAATCAGGCCTTCACCGCCACGGGGAATAATCAGGTCAATCTCTTCATTGAGTGTCATCAGCTCATTCATGATTGCACGATCGGGATCCGGCACCACCACCACGACGTTGGGATCGACGTTGTGAGCCTGCAACGCAGCCTTAATGCATTCAGCCAGGGCGAGGTTGGAATGCAGTGCTTCTTTACCGCCACGCAGTACTACCGCATTACCGGCTTTAAAACACAGGGCCGCCGCATCAATAGTCACATTCGGACGGGATTCATAAATCATCGCTATCACGCCCAGAGGGATGCGCATTTTACCTACTTCAATACCACTGGGCTGACGACGGATATCACGGATACTGCCCACAGGATCATCCTGAGCGGCAATCTGACGCACGGCATCGGCGATATTAGCTATGGCTTGCTTACTCAGCGTCAGCCTGTCGAGCATGGATTCAGCCAGGTCTGCCTGACGGCCCGCTTCGACATCTTTTTTATTCGCTGCCAGGATGCTGTCAGTCATGGACTCGAGGTTATCGGCAATGCTGTGCAATACCGCATTCTTTTTCACCGATGTGAGCTTGGCTAACTGGCGTGAAGCGATTCTTGCTTTTTGTGCCATCTGCTTAATCGAAAAAGTCATATTTTCTCCTTTGTCGGAAAACAGCCCGCCCGGAAATACCGGCAGGCTGATAAAATAAATTTAGTACAGGAAGATGAACAGGCTCAGAGTAGCGCCAAATCATCCCGGTGAACGGCCGCTTCGCCAGAGGAATAACCAATGACATTTTCGAAATCTTCACTGTATAGCCCTTTGATGGCGTTCAAATCTGCAGCACTGTATAGCGCCACACCTTTGGCAAAGGGAACATTGTTGTGACAGATTTCCACCGCATCACCCGCAGTAAAGTCACCTTCCACTCCGGTAATACCAACGGGTAACAGGGATGCCCCGGTCTGTATAAGCGCCTTTTTCGCGCCCTGATCCACTTCGATACGACCGGTCGCAATTAGCGTATGTTTGAGCCATTGCTCTTTCGCCGTATCCGGCGTTTTGGCCGGTACAAAACGGGTACCAGGGATGCGGCTATCCAGCAGGGCGTCAAACACTTCACCCTTACTGCCATTGACAATCAGGGTCTGGATGCCGCTTTCGGCGCACTTGTCAGCGGCTTCAATTTTAGTGCGCATACCGCCGGTGCCGACTTTACTGCCAGGGCCACCAGCCAGCTCATAGATAGAGCCGTCGATATTGTTGACCACCGGGATCAACTTGGCCTGTGGATTAATCCTTGGATCAGCATCGTACAGGCCGTCAATGTCTGAACAGATAATCAGCGTGTCCGCTTCAGCCACCATAGCGGCATAAGCCGCCAGGTTGTCATTGTCGCCAACTTTAAGTACATCTACAGATGTGGTGTCGTTTTCGTTAACGATAGGCAAGACATTATTGTTCAGCAGTTCTCTAACTGTATTTTTGATATTCACATAACGGGATCTGTCATGGAAATCATCATAGGTCAGCAGTACCTGAGCACAGGGAAAGTCAAAAAAGCGAGACCAGTTCTCCATCATCTGCATTTGCCCCACCGCGGCCATGGCCTGCTTCTCTGCAATAGAGGGGTGGGTCTTATGGGCAATAACACTGCGACCGGCAGCCACACTGCCTGAAGACACAATAATAACCTGTTTACCCTGCTCGCGGCTTTCGGTGATGAACCTGGCGATGGCCAGCAAGTACTTGGCACTGCACTGATGTCCATCTGGTGATATCAGTGCACTACCTACTTTAATTACGGCCCGCTGCCAGCTAAATTCAGACATTTATCCTCCAGAAGTCAAATCCTTATATTAGGATACTCTTATAAAAGTGATAAACAAGGCCGTTTGGTTATAAGCTAATCGCTCAGCCATAAAAAACTGTAAACTTCCGACTTTACAGTGAACAATCTGCCCCCAATCGAATCGGCAACCTCATGGTGTTGTCAGACTCTTCATCAGAGCCAATCATCTCGCCATAAGCGGACTGATGAACCAACTCAGCCTGACCGACCTTAAAATCTGTGAACAGATCCCGAATCTGACCCAGACTGGAAAATTTCTTCGGTTTGCTGTCATTAGCATAGACCAGCCCCCGCTGACCATCGACCGAAATTTGCACCAGATAGACACTCATTTCAAAGGATAACACCCCGACATATTCAATGACCGGTTTATTCCTGAGTAAAGACTCCAGCTGAAAGTTCATATTACCCCCTTTGCGTTACGGTTTTTTTATACTTTTCAATCTGGTAACCGGTTCAATATGACAGCGGTCGTTGATACAAATTACTACTATCAGTCACTGGATTATCCAACACACAAGGTGCATTATCAGTCTTAACTGATAGACTCTATACACAGGTAAGCTCAAAAAAACTGACGCTTTGAGATCCCTTAGGTATATACATCCAGCTGAAAAGGCGAGTTGTTATGACAGAACATGAGACTCAAGAAAAGAAATCCCTGCTTCCCCATTTCGCTATCGCAGGGCTGGTAATCATTCTGCTGGTTGCGCTGTTTCTCTGGCCGGAGGATGAAACACCAGAACCAGAGCCAGTGACTCCCGTGCAGGAGCAACAGCCCGAGCCCGCTTTTGAACCAGAGCCGGAACCCGAACCTGAGCCTGAGCCGATGCCTCAGGAGCCTGACCCCATGCCAGAACCGCAACCTGAGCCAGAGCCGGAGCCTGAGCCACTGGATATCAGCGATGCTGCGATCAAAACAGCCATTGCCGAAACCGGCGTCTATGAGGCCATGGCCAGACTGATTGTGGATGAAGATCTGTTGCGCCGCTTTGTGGTTTTCAGTGCCAACCTTGCCGACCAGAAGCTGGCCCCCAATCACCAGGTATTGAAACCGCCGGTACAGGAATTCAGGGTCTATCGTCAAGCCGGCAAGGAATGGATCGATGCCGCCAGCTACAAGCGTTATACACCCTATGTGGAAGCCATGGAGAAGATGGACACAGAACAGATGATCGCCATCTATGAGGACTATAAACCTGCCATCAGAGAAATTTTTGCCGAGATCGGCGACAGCTCTGAAGATTTTGACAATGTTCTGACCGATGCCATTGATCATCTGCTGGATACTCCCGAAGTACCGATGCCCGTAGAGGTAACAACGGAAAGCGTGATGTATAAGTATAAGGATGAACGTTTAGAGTCACTCTCTGCGCCACAGAAGCAACTGCTGCGTACCGGGCCTGAAAATATGCGCCTGATCAAAGCCAAACTCAGAGAGTTTCGGGACGTGCTTAACGAGCGATGAAACTCGAACAACTACAGACTCAACTGGCGGCACAACAGGATAAGTTGCCGCCGGTGGAGAAATGGGACCCGCCCTATTGCGGAGAGATAGATCTCACCATTAAGCACGACGGCAGCTGGCACTATATGGGATCGCCCATAGGCCGGCAGCCGCTGGTCCGGCTGTTTGCCGGGGTACTGAAAAAAGAGCAGGATGACTATTTCCTCGTCACGCCGGTGGAGAAAGTCGCCATCAGAGTAGAAGATGTACCTTTTATTATCACCAACTGGAAGAGCCAGGAGGGTAAGTTAGTATTCACTTCAAATACTGGTGATAGCTTTATTGTCAGTGAAGAGCATCCCGTGCTCCTGCAAAAGGACAGGGTGAGTGGTGATCTGTTGCCCTATGCTCTGGTCAGAAGAAACCTCTATGGCCGCTTGCATCAAAACCTTTTTTACCAGTTGGTGGACCAGGGAAAACCGCAGCAACAGCAAGGAGAAACTCATCTGATGCTGCAAAGTGGTAATTATCAGTTTAGCCTCGGCCTGCTCTAGAGCGACACGACCTAATCACCAAAAGTTTTTATCATCGCTGCAATCTTATCGATATTGGCGCGCAGCTCCTCTGAGCTTTGTTCCATTCCCTGTGCCACCTGTGTATTGTCATCGGCAACCTGGGTGATATTGCCGATATTGCGGCTGACTTCCTCACAGACTTTTTCCTGCTGCTCCGACGCCGTTGCAATCTGTGCTGAATAATCTGAGATTTCAGCCATAACCTGATAGATCTCTTCCATGGCGGCGGCAGAATCTGTAGCATCACTCACACACTCCATGGCCTGCTCTCTGCTTTGCTCCATGCTGCCAACCCACTGCTGCAAAGTATTGCGCATATTCTGCAAACTGGTATGAATATTTGCGGTAGAGGTCTGAGTTCGGGTAGACAGGGCCCGCACCTCATCAGCCACCACTGAGAAGCCGCGGCCACTCTCACCGGCCCGCGCCGCCTCAATGGCAGCATTGAGTGCCAACAGGTTAGTCTGATCGGCAATGGCTTCAATTTCGCCCATTACATTAGCCACCTTGTCTGCTTCTTCAACCAACTGGTTAGCAGAACTGGCGGCCCGATCTACAACCTCCGCCAGACTGGACACTTTACCCTTGCTCTTGAGTACACTGTCTTTGGCTCCGGCACAGAGATCGTTGGCATTTCTGACTTTGCCGGAGGTCTCTACGGTATTTCTGGCGATTTCCTGACTGGTGGCCGCCATTTGCGTAATAGCCGTAGCAATCTGCTGCACCTCGAATTTCTGCTGTTCTATACCCTCGGCAGTAGTATGGGCAGAGTGGCTGGTTTGTGTTGCCACACCCACCAGGCTGCCTGAAGCGTCCTGCATACGACCGAGCACTGTGCGCAACCTCGCCTTGCCGAGGCCCAGATGGAAATCAAACACACCGGGGCTGCCCTTACCACTGTAGACAAACCGGCTGATACTGTCGTATTTCAGTCTGAGTGTCTCAGCCTGCACCGGAAATTTGATAATCTCTGGCCAGAATATCCCGCTCAGCGCAGCCACCAGCGCCAGACTCAGCAAACCACTCCACAGCCCGCCAAACCAGAAGATCAATGCTGATGATAGTAAGGTTACGACAGCGGATAGCAGGTATTTCTGATTTACTGCAAATTCGCCGGCCTTAAACTTGCCGCTGTTAATAGCCTGATAGGCCTGCTCAGCCCGTTGCACCATATCCCTTTGCGGCTTGACCCGTACCGACTGATAGCCAACCTTGTCATTATTCTGGTAAACCGGAGTCACGTAAGCATCAACCCAATAGTACCGCCCATCCTTACAACGGTTTTTAACCATACCCCGCCAGGCCTGGCCCTGATTAAGCTTATCCCAAAGATCCTTAAAGGCCTGCTTAGGCATATCCGGATGACGTACCAGATTATGATTCTTGCCCAACAGTTCGTCCCTGTCATACCCGGCGACCCTGCAAAAGGCATCGTTGGCATAGGTAACAATGCCACGCAAATCAGTGGTAGAGACCAACTCTTCCTGGTCTGAAAATTGTACTTCTTCGTTAATCACGGACTGGTTACGACGCATAGGGGCCTTCTGCTACGGTAAGTTATCAACTCAGCCCCATAGCATAGCAAAAATTTACGCTAAGCCATTGAGTTAACAACGGATGTGCGACTATTGACAGCTATTCCAGGTTCGCTGTCATAGAAGTTGCTGAATGAAGAGCAATGTGGATGGAATACCAGACCAGGATGGGTGCACTGCCTATATAATCCGCGAGAAAGCCTGCTGTCGCGACAGCGGAAGGTAACGATCAAACTGCATACAGATAGCCCGAATCAGACCACGACCAGTCTCTGTAACTTTTATGCCTTTGTCGGACATGACCAGTAAGCCATCTGTGACCATCTGTTTCAGACGCTGGAGTTCTGGATTAAAGTACTGGTCGAAACGAATATTAAAAGTTTGCTCAATGCTCGCGAACGACAACCGGAAATGACAAATCAATTGCTTGATGACTTCCGCTCTTAACTTGTCGTCATCACTGAGTACATAGCCCTTTGCCGTCGCCTGTCCGGCATTGTCCATGGCCCGGTAATAACTCTTGAGATCTTTCTCGTTTTGTACGATCAGACCATTTATCTGGCTGATGGCAGAAACACCCAGGCCCAGCAAGTCACACTCTCCCTGAGTGGTATACCCCTGAAAATTCCGGTGCAAACAGCCATCCCGCTGTGCTTTAGCCAGTTCATCATCCTGCAGGGCAAAGTGATCCATACCAATACAAAGATAACCCTGCGCGCATAACATGGCGCTGGCCTTAGCAAATATAGCCGTGCGCGCAGCGCTGTCCGGCAGCGCATTTTCATCGATGCGACGCTGGGCGGCAAACTTATCGGGCATATGGGCATAATTGAACACTGAGAGCCTGTCTGGGCGTATCTGAAGAACTTTGTCCACTGTTTCGGCAAAGCTCTGCGGTGTCTGGTGAGGTAATCCATAGATAAGATCCAGGCTCACAGATGCAAAGCCCACCTCCCTGGCTCGTTTCACCAACGCATAAATATGCGACTCATCCTGTACCCGATTGACCGCTTGTTGCACCTGTTGGTTAAAATCCTGCACACCAATACTAAGACGGTTAAATCCCAGTTGGTAAAGGTGCGGTACTCTGTGCAACGCCATTTGCCGCGGATCAATTTCCACGCTGATTTCGGCATCGTCCTTAACCCTGAACGCCTGTCTGATATGCGCCATCAGCCTTGTGAACTGCTCGTCACTGAGATAAGTGGGTGTACCACCACCAAAGTGTATTTGGGTTACGGCTTTGGCAGTAAACATCTGACTGCGTTCACTGATTTCACGCATCAGATAACCCAGATAGGCCTCGGCCTTATGCGTCTGGCGGGTAATGATCTTATTGCAGCCACAGTAGTAACAAAGGGAATGACAAAAAGGAACGTGCAGATACAGAGACAAGGCCCCGGCTTCAGAATCGTGGCATTTTTGTACCAGCAGGGCCGGCTCAAACTCTCCCAACTGTAACGCCGTTGGGTAGGAGGTATATCGGGGGCCACTCAGATTATATTTGTCTAAAAGCTGCCCCTTAACTGCTGGCATCGGTACATCACCCTCTGAACTGTTGAAATGCCCTGATTCTACCTATTACTGCGACAACGGACTTTGATCTGGCACAACAACTGGCCTAATGTGAGGCGGGAACCACAAAACAGACAATGAGAAAAACAATATGAAAAACACTCCTCTTATTCTTGGCGCAGCATTGCTGTCGACCAGTCTCGGCATCCAGGCCGCTACCTATATTCACGCTGGCAAACTGATCACCGCCACTGACAATAAGGTGATGGAAAAGGTCACCGTCATTGTCGACGAAAACCGCATTACTGATATTCAAAAAGGTTTTACCAGAGCCGGAGAAGATGATCGACTGATAGACCTCTCAGACAGTACACTGATGCCGGGCCTTATTGATATGCATACCCATATCAGCTCACAACAGGGCCCCGGCGCCTATATGGAGCGCTTTACGCTCAATGAAGCGGATTACAGCTTTAAGGCAGTACATTTTGCCGGTAAAACCCTGCAGGCCGGATTTACCACCATCCGCAATCTCGGCGACAGTTACAATGAATCTGTTGCGCTTAGAAAGGCTATCGAGAAAGGGCTGGTGCAGGGCCCCCGTATTTATACTGCCGCCAAATCCATTGCCACTACAGGAGGCCATGCCGACCCCACGAACGGCAGAGCCAAAGTGTTGATGGGTGATCCCGGTCCTCAGGAAGGCGTAGTCAATGGCGTTGCCGACGCCAGAAAGGCCGTAAGACAGCGATATAAAGACGGTGCGGATCTGATTAAAATCACCGCCACCGGCGGTGTACTGAGTGTCGCCAAAAGCGGGCAAAACCCGCAGTTTATGACCGATGAGCTGCAAGCCATCGTAAATACTGCCAAAGATTATGAGATGAAAGTCGCAGTGCATGCTCATGGTAAGGAAGGCATGATTCGTGCGATAAAGGCCGGTGTGGATTCCATTGAACACGGTACCTATATGGATGATGAGGTCTTCGCACTGATGAAAAAACATGGAACCTATTATGTGCCAACCGTTTTAGCCGGTGCCTGGGTTGCTGAAAAAGCAAAAATTGACGGATTCTTTCCGGATCTGGTTCGTCCCAAGGCTGCCGCTATTGGTCCGCTGATTAAAGAAACCTTTGCTCGTGCTTACAAGGCGGGGGTGAACATTGCTTTTGGCACCGATTCCGGTGTGTCTGCCCATGGGGATAACGGCCAGGAGTTCAGGCTCATGACAGAAGCCGGCATGCCTGCTATCGAAGCGATCCGCGCAGCCACCTATCATGCCGCCAGACTGCTCGGTGCCCAGGACAACCTGGGTACAGTAGAAAAGGGTAAGCTTGCCGATCTGGTCGCAGTGGAAGGTGATCCCCTTGAGGATATTAACCTGATGACTCATATCAGTTTTGTTATGAAAGACGGCCAGGTTATTAAACTGAATTGATCCTTTGTACCCTCTGAGCGCTAAATAAGCGTTAATGGAATAACGCTTATTATTACGCGAGGCGCTTATCTGTAGTATATTTGTTCAACAGGTTAGTCTAAACTTCATCACCGATTTATCACCCGAGGCTCAAGGATGAAATCATTTTCCCCTATAAAATATCTCGTGCCTTTGCTGGCGTTGCTGACGGCAGCCTGTAGCTCGACCTCTGAGCAGACACAGATGCCGCCGATTGCCAACGAAAAGGAACTGCCAGCGTTGGGTGTCTTTTTGCAGTCAACGGCACCGGATATGCAAAAAGTCTGTGAGCGCAAACCCGCTCACCAGAACTGCGCTGTAAATGCACTTGATGTGAAATTATTCCAGCAAAGCCTGCAGCAGACCGCTCTGTTTCCTGTGGTTATTTCTGAACAAGCTGGCGCAGACTACGAACTGCTGATTACCAGCCTTAGTTACCGGGAAAACCGCAACAAGATGCAGGCTCGTTTTACCCTTACCTGGCGTGGTCTGCCTCTGAAGAAGTATGAATACAAAATCTCCCGTTCGGGTGAGCGCAATGATGCGGCCTTTGCCGGAGAGCTGGTCAGTCAGTTTTTACAGGATGCCCTGAAACAAAAAGCCTTTAGCCCAGGTTTTCTGGCCCAGAATCTGAAGTCTGAAGATTATGAAGATGATCTCAAGGCACCTCAGCAGGTTTCCAATTTCTCTTTGAGTGAGAGACGTATTTATAACGATCCTCTGGAAGGCTCTACCTTAACCTACCGGGATCCGTCCTACAGCAACGATAAAATTGAAGTCTCAGTTTATCCCATTCCTACCAGTGATATAGGCAATACCGAAGCCATATTGGAGGAAGAAACAGAAAAGCTGCGGGACAATCTTACAGACTTCGCCACCGATCTGAATCTGCCCCCCCTGCATATGACCGAAGATATTGTGCTTAGCTGGAACATGATGGATAAAGAATTCAGCGGTTATTATCTGGATGCCAAAATAGAAAAGGATGGCCTGGAACCTTTTTATGCCTCTTATTTCTTTTTTGTGCAGGAAGATAAGATCGTTAAGTTTACTACGACTTTTCCTTCCCGGTTTGCGCTGGATTTTGTAAAACAGGCATTACCCCGTATGTCGGTGCCCGGTGAGTCGATATTTATCTCCAATCTGAGAAGGTTGTGAGTCTGACTTAATTAGGTTTTAGCCCAAATTCCGGCTGGCCGATTTAAAAAAGCGATTAAGTCTATTGCTATGATTTATTAGCCATACAGGCAGAAGGTTGAGATACTGGATTCAGATGTCCCGCAAAAAAGGAGACTTAAATGAGTAAGATAGATATTGGTATCACAACACAGGACAGACAGGATATTGCCGAGGGGCTGAAACGTCTGCTGGCGGATTCCTACACCCTGTACCTGCAAACTCATAATTTTCACTGGAACGTGACCGGACCGCAGTTTCGTGAACTGCATCTGATGTTCGAAGAACATTACATTGAACTGGCAGAGGCGGTAGACGATCTTGCTGAACGTATACGTACGCTGGGTGTTATCGCTCCTGGTACTTACAAGGCATTTGCCAAGCTGAGCTCAATCGAAGAAGTAGAAGATGTTCCCGGAGCCGGAGCCATGGTAGAGATCCTCACCAAGAGTCATGAACAGGTGGTTAAAACCTGTCGTGAGGTGCTTAAGCTGGCACAGAAAGCCGATGATGAGTCCACCGCAGCACTGGTTTCAGATCGCATGCGCATCCATGAAAAAACAGCCTGGATGCTAAGAGCCATGCAGTAACATTAAGGTGAATCGATAAAATTTGCCGGATAAAACAAAGCCGACCTCTGGGTCGGCTTTTTATTGGCCAAAACGGGGGAATCCAATTTAATTTACATTTGTTATTGATAATCATTATCATCTGGGTAAACTTGAAGCGGTGAATAATGCATTTCAAGGAGCCTGATATGCAAACCCGTTTTCTTTGTCCTTTCCACCGATACTGGCTGAACAATCATCCGGAGTTCGCACGATCCCACTTCTACCAGTGTCTTGGCGCCACCCAACACCATCGTAAGTACCAGGCCTGGTCTCAAGCAGTGGTTTATGCCGGTGGTGCCTTTGAGGCCGCAGAGATTCTTCTGAACAGGAATCCACACACCTTGTACCCTATTATCAGTTTTACCTCCGCGGCCATCTTACTCAGCAGTACTCTGGATGAACTGAACAACAATGACAGATCTCTGCATATTCTGCACTTATGTTATCAGCGGCTGAATAAAGAATTGATGGCAGAAGACAATACCAGGTTAAAAACTCTGTTTAAATGTATTGCTTTGATCAGCGAGCGGATGCGGGCTTTCTGGCAGGACAAAGGTTCAGCTACTCCCTCAGCATTACCAGTCAATGCCACCAGACACTAAGGAGATAAGGTATGAATTCCAGGACTGCAGCCAGGCAGCAGACGACGGAT
This sequence comes from Lacimicrobium alkaliphilum, assembly GCF_001466725.1. Classification (NCBI taxonomy): domain Bacteria; kingdom Pseudomonadati; phylum Pseudomonadota; class Gammaproteobacteria; order Alteromonadales; family Alteromonadaceae; genus Lacimicrobium; species Lacimicrobium alkaliphilum. The sequence continues at coordinate 4,293,240 of NZ_CP013650.1, read as the reverse complement.
CATGGTGCAGAGCAGGAAGCCTTTCTGAATCTGAGTATTCATCAGGATACGCTGCTGAGGCTGTTGAGCCGCCATCAGCTGCACGCAGAAGACCTGCATTGCCGGGATCAGAACAGTGCCTGTAGACTCAAGCGGTTGATATTAGGTTGTGTGGCAAACTCAGCCTAGAGCCCTTTTTGAATAAGATAACGATAAGGCACTGAATTCGTATCACTATGTAACAGCCGGTGCTCCATAAAACGGCAGAAACCGGGGATGTCACGGGTAGTGGCGGGATCATCCGCCACCACCAGCAAGGTCTCACCATCCTGCATATTACGGATCTGCAACCGCACCATCATCACTGGTTCCGGGCAACGCAGGCCCAGGGTATCCAGTTGATGATCGGCCTGGTCGAAATCAGATGCCATACTGATCACGGTAGGCAGAAATGGCCGCCAGATGATCTTGCATGTCAGACCGTTGTTCAAGGTACTGAATCAAATCTGACAGGCTGACAATGGAGATCACTTTGGTTGAGAAATCCTGCTCCACTTCCTGAATGGCTGAAAGCTCGCCTTTACCTTTCTCCTGACGATCCAGGGCGATCAGCACGCCGGCGAGACTGGCGCCATTTTCCTGAATAATCTGCATCGACTCCCTGATAGCAGTACCGGCAGTGATCACATCATCCACCAGCATGACTTTGCCCTTGAGAGGGCTGCCCACCAGATTGCCACCTTCACCATGGGTTTTGGCTTCTTTACGGTTAAAGCAATAGGGCTTGTCGATACCATATTTGTCTGCCAGCGCCACTGCAGTGGTGGTAGCAATAGGAATACCTTTGTAGGCAGGGCCAAACAGCAGATCGTAATCGATACCTGAGTCTTGCAATGCCGCGGCGTAAAACTGCCCCAGACGCGCCAGATCCATACCGGTATTAAACAACCCGGCATTAAAAAAGTAGGGGCTGGTGCGACCTGATTTGAGGGTAAACTGACCGAATCTAAGTACCTTTCTTTCAAGGGCAAATTCGATAAAAGCGTGCTGATAGTCCTGCATGGTTACAACCTCAGTTTAAGGCGGCGCGCTGAATATCAAACAGCTCACGCAGGGCGTGTTTCGACAACTCCATCATCTCCTGTAATTCATCGAAGCTAAAGGGCGCCTCTTCGGCAGTACCCTGAACTTCAATCAACTGGCCCGAATCCGCCATTACCACGTTCATGTCGGTTTCCGCAGCCGAGTCTTCCAGATACTCCAGATCAGCAATGGGCGTGCCCTTGTAGATGCCGACAGAAATTGCAGCAATCATATATTTCATCGGGTTAGCCTTAATCAGGCCTTTGCTACGCATCCAGGTCAGGGCATCCATCAGTGCCACACAGCCACCGGTTATAGATGCAGTGCGGGTACCGCCATCGGCCTGGATCACATCACAATCGATGATCACCGTGTTCTCACCAAGCAGCTTCAGATCCACCGCTCCGCGCAATGCTCTGGCGATCAGTCGCTGAATTTCCAGCGTACGGCCACCTTGTTTACCGCGTGCCGCCTCGCGTTGGCTGCGGGTGTGAGTCGAACGGGGCAGCATGCTGTATTCTGCTGTTACCCAGCCCTTTCCCTGACCCTTCATAAAACGTGGCACACCTTCTTCCACGGTAGCGGTACAAATAACTTTGGTATTACCAAATTCAATCAGTACGGATCCTTCCGCATGCTGGGTGAACTGGCGGGTAATAGTTACTGGGCGAATCTGACTAGCGGTTCTGCCACTTGGACGCATACTGGAATCCTTGATATTGAGGTCGAATTGGCGGGCATTATACCCAAGTAACCCTTAAGTGTCAGTTTCGCAACAGCATGTCAAAAACAGGAAGCGTTCTGATTAGCCAGTATCTGTCACTCTGTTGTCAATAGGTTATACTGGCGGCCAAAGCCAACAAGGAATTTGCCAATGATTCACAGCATGACGGCCTTCGCCCGAATTGAACACAAAGCCTCATGGGGCAATGCCATATGGGAGATTCGTTCGGTTAACCAGCGCTATCTGGAAACCTACTTTCGCCTGCCCGAACAGTTTCGCAGTCTCGAGCCCCTGCTGAGGGAGCGGTTCCGCAAGGCGTTGCAACGGGGTAAGGTGGAATGCACTTTACGGTATCAGGCCGATGATGGTGCGGTAGGAAAAGTGACGCTCAATGAAGCGCTGGCCAAACAACTGATTGACGCGGCCGACTGGGTTCAGTCACATGGACAGTCAAGCGGCATCAACCCTTTTGATGTGCTCAAATGGCCTGGCGTAATCTCCTCTGAAGAAGCCGACATGGACAAGATTCAGGCTGAGATTCTCAGCGCCTTTGATCAGTGCCTGCAGGATTTCCTCGATGCCAGGGCGGCAGAAGGCAACAACCTGAAAGCCATGATAGAACAGCGTATTGACGCCATAGAAGAGCAGACCGCCAGCGTTCGTAAACAGATGCCCGCAGTAATGGACTGGCAAAAAGAGCGCATCAGCAACCGTTTTGCCGAAGCCAAAGTAGAGCTGGAACCCGGTCGCCTGGAGCAGGAAATGATTATGCTGGCGCAGCGTATGGATGTGGCCGAAGAACTGGATCGCCTCGACTCCCATGTCAGCGAAACCCGTAAGATCCTTAATAAGGGCGGTGCTATAGGCAGACGGCTGGACTTTATGATGCAGGAATTTAACCGTGAGTCGAACACGCTGGCCTCCAAATCCATCAACGCCGATATCACGCAGTCCGCAGTAGAGCTGAAGGTGCTTATCGAGCAGATGCGTGAGCAGATCCAGAATATTGAGTAACCCCTGATTCGCGCCTCTGGCGTGGGTGAGATACAGACGAGACAAAAGGCTTTTTTGAGAAAATCGCACAAGCAAATTGAAGGCAGAATTATTCGGCAGCTTACTCAGGTGTGTGAAGGGGCAAAGGCCGATTATTCTGGCTTTATCTGGCTGACCCATACGGTGAATTATCAGCGTTTTCCACAAAGCCTGAAGGTGACACTGGTGTTTAACCAAAGTATCAGCGAGAGCGCAATGCTGGCTGAGTTTCAGGCGTTGATCCCAGAAGTGCAGTCTGCGCTTGAGGCTGTGGTCGGGGAACGCTTGCCTGCCAAGCAAATTGAGGCCTGCCGGGAACATACTTTGCAATGATAAATAGTTGCAGCCGTAAACGAACAATGAACCAGGGGTTTTTATGCGCCACGTATTCCGCGGTCTGATGCTGCTTTGCGTTCTGATATCGACACCTGGCCAGGCGGACGCCGGGTACCCGGAACGGATTAAAGAGTTCGTTGAGGCCTTCAATAACCACGACAGTAAGTTGATGTCACAATACGTGACCGACGATGTTCAGTGGCTGTCGATAAATGGTGACGCAATAGCCGTCGAAAGCAGCGGAAAAGCCGCGCTTGTAAAAGCTATGCGTGGGTATTTTGAATCCTGCTCAACTTGTCAGAGTAAGCTACTGGAGACAAGTGTCCTCGGAAGCCGGGTCAGTACCATAGAAGAAGCAAGCTGGCGGCAAAATGGTGAGCGTCATGCGCAACAGAGTCTGGCCGTTTACGAGTTTGCTGACAACCTCATCCGGAGGGTCTATTACTTCCCGGCAGAATAAATGATTAGCTACGGCTTTAGCTGTCGCAGACCAATGTCTGGTTTGTGGCCGAGCGGCGCCTTTTTAAGCGGTACATAGCGCTGTCTGCATTGCTCAGAAGTGATACGGCATCTTCCCCGTCAGCAGGATAAATGGCTACACCGATACTAGAAGAGGGCATATTGAGCCCGTTGAAGTCGGCACTCAACGGCTCAGCCATAACATTGAGTATCTCCTCCACTTTCATCGAAACGGCATCCTCTGACTGGATGTCTGTCAGAAGAACAATAAATTCATCGCCGCCCATCCTGGCCACAGTATCCGTTTCCCGGACGCAGGTCAGCAACCGCGCTGCCACTTTGCATAGCACAGCATCTCCCACCTGGTGCCCATGCATATCGTTAATACGCTTAAAATCATCTATATCCAGAAAAAGCAGTGCAAGAAACGTCTTGTGACGATGGGCGGCACTCAGCCCTGACTCCAGTCGATCATAAAACAGCGATCTGTTGGTCAGCTTTGTCAGCGGATCATGATGGGCGAGGTATCGCAGCTCCTCTTCAGCCTGTGTAAGAGCGGTCACATCCCGCGCAACACCTATTCTTACCTTATCTTCCTCCGACCAGCGGGCAGACCACAGGATGTAAACGATGCCACCATCTTTGCGGATATATCGGTTACGGAAGTCCAGATGGGGCTGGCCACTCATAACCCGGGCAATGGAAGACTGTGTGATCGCCAGGTCCTCCGGATGCATATAGTCTGTGATGGGGGTACCGATCAGTTCATCGGCGCAGTAACCCAGTAATGATTCACAGGCATCACTGACAAACCGGATCTGATTGTCTGCATCGACCACGAACACCGTATCCAGTATCAGATGAATCAGCTTGGAATTGATCGACTGCAGGTCAACGGACATAGGGCAGAATAAACCGGTTCACATCCTGCAACTGTATCCTATGTATCAGCCTTAATCCATCTATCAAGTAGCTAGGTAAATCTTCCGGCAAAGTCCGCAACTGAAAAGGCTGAAATACTGTTTGCACAAGGCAATGAGGATTGCGGTTAGGTGTGCTTAAAACGAGACAAAAACACTGTTTCGAGATCTGTCGTTGGATTAATCTGATGAAAAATAAAAATGGAAAGCACGGGATGCTCTACAAATTGTTAGATATTGAAACCTATATACAAAATGTACGCTGGGTGGCGGCAACAGCTATTTTCATTGCTACTGCGGCATGGGCGGTGGAACTTATGGACTGGACATACATCTGTCCCTTTTGCCGCACGCAACGCACTGTCATAGGCATTCTGGGGATATTGCTGTTCTTTCCCGCTCCATTGCACTGGATCGCCCGCTATGTGGGCACAACGTTGGGCATCCTCGGTCTGGTGGTTGCTGGCACCCAACACTTTCGCGGTTGGGCTAGAATTTCAGCCGGTGAGTTTTCATTTAACCAGCCTATCTACTTTGACAGTTTCCTGCTTTCTGGCGCGGCGTTATTTATCATCACAGGTCTGATGTTCCTGCTGTTTCTGGCGGATAAACCAAAAGGCCTGATCGAAGCGCCAAAAGTGATATAAAAACCAATAATTGGATAGAAAACCGGGCTGGAGACCAGTTTATCAGACTACCTTCTCAAACCAGGCAAGCTGTGAGGGTGGCCCAAGTTCCGGGTGTGTTTCACCAATACCCAGGAATCTGACCTGATATTGGTTTCTGCTGGCCACTCCTCTGGCCCACTTTCTGAACTTCGCTCTGTCCCACTCAAACTTGTGGTCCGGATCGCGATACTCTCCGGGTTGCAGGCCGTAAAGGCAGTTATATTCACTGTTAGGCGTGGTCAGAATCAACTGCCCGGGGCTTAGCCCGAAGAATACCTGATGTTCCACCACTGAGAGCTGACCGGGCGGAATGTGCTCTATGGTTTCAATCATCACTGCTACCGGAAAACCAGCCAGTTCAGGATTCGACTCGGTATATGAGCCACAAATAAGTTTCAGTTTTGGGGAAAGTGGCTTCTCAGCAGTGACGGAAGTATTCAGATAAGGGGAAAGCTTGGTTCTGGCCTGGCGCAAAGATTCTCCGGATTGCTCCAGCCCTACAACATCGGTGAACTGGCTGTCCTGCATCAAACGCCATAAAAAGGAACCCGAGCCACAGCCTAAGTCCAGGACCCTGGTGGTACCGGTAGTTTTGACCAGGGTAAAAACCTTATCCAGCCTCTGCTCATGCAAACCACTGGTCTGGGTATCCTGCTCGCCATTCATGATTTGTTATTTATCCCGTTTCAGGCAATAGTGCAATGATCAATGTCACCCACCAGAGCAACTCTTTACAGTACCAGCGTTTCGCGCTCAATTGTCAGGCCCATGGTCGGTGGCTGACGAGTTATAATACTCTGATTATGACGAATCACTTCTTTGATATTAACCCATTCGGCCGACATACCATTAGCTATCTTATAATGCTCCGGATTTGTCTGGTCTAAGACTTCGGCAATATGACACTTATACCAGTAAGTGGTCTGAAACATTAAATCCCAGACCTTTTTCCAGGTTGGAAGGTATTCTGTGACCTTGCAAAAGGGTGCAATAATATTCACACTTTTTGCACCCGTTTCTTCTGACAATTCTCGCACCAGCGCTCGTTGTGGATCTACACCCTCATCTAAACCGTCACCGGCAAAACTAAAATCATCATACCGCTGTGTATACAGAAGCAATATCATTGTCACCTCTGATAATGATGCCTCTTGCTGCCTTGCGACTAAGAATGCGTTGACCACTGTCCGAGGGTTGCTGTATCGATTTATGAATCAGATACTCAATCAGTTGCATACGTCTTAATGCTGAAAAAGTCAGCGCGCATTGTAAAGCTTATCAGCTGGCACGCCACGCCCGATGGTGGCTAACGCATAATGAGAAATTAAATGCACCAACCTTTATAATCAATGAGTTATAGTACTATTTTGAACAATTTTGCGGAGAGTCTCACCGACAACGGCCCTGACACAGGTACAAGTTATCAACAAAATGTGGCAACGAATTAGTACTGATTTAGGTGTAAATATTTGCACATTGAGTGCTAGAATGGGGAACCGGAATCCGGATCAATCAACCCGATTTCAGGTCTGGTTTTGTCATCTACTGAGTCATGCTGGAAAGAAATATTGTGAAAATTTATGCCCATCAAGAAGACTACGAACTCATCACTGAACTGCTCAACAGCTACTACAAAGATGAACTGACACTGGGTCAGATGCTAAGAATAATGCGCAAAGATTTGCTCGAAATGACACAATTTGATTACGCTAAATTAGTGGGTATCAGCCGCCGATCTCTTTGTGATCTGGAGCAGGATAAAAGCCATCCCACTGCACATAACCTTAATGCTGTCTTCGCACCCTTTGGTCTCAAGACGGGTTTAATTTCAGCCAGTCCGTTGTTAGGAGTATACGCAAACATTAAAAAAAGTAAACACTAACTAAAAAAGTGAGCGCTTACTTCGACATTCTATCTGTTGGTTAAAAATTCTGTTTTGTCTCTCTGGCTGAAGTTCCGGTCAGACTGGGTTCAGTTTCCGTTCACTCCCTGTCCCCCACACTTTATACCAATCGAACGGGAGACAGACCATGAAAACCATTCTCTTTATTACCCTGATGACCCTCAGCATAATGACCCAGGCTCAGAGCTGGCACGCAGAATCCACAGAGTATCAATCACAACAAAAAGTCGATAACACCAAACCCGACAAGATGCAGACCTCCATTGGCCCACAAACAAAGTCAGCGATATCCAGACCCCAATATCATGGTACAGAAGAGTTCTGGGTTTATGATGCCTGGGTTACTCTGGAGGGGGATCAGGACCACGACGGCTACTACTCAGACTTCACACTCAATTTTGATGTGGATACTTATTACACTAGTGCAGCTGTCTATGCTGTGCTCTATCTTGGCGTTGATGATGAATTTCGCGAGTATCACAGTAGTTCAGTGTTCACCATATACGATGAGGATAGTGACGATGCCTTTGAGGTCAACACTACCCTGGTGGAAGGATTCGTCAGCGAGGACTACGAGATACTGATTGAGGTTTACGATGCCGACAGCAACAATCTGGTCGCGGTGTATGACGGATACACTGACAGTGATCTGCTTTATCTGCCTCTTGAAAGTGTTGATTACGAATATACCGAACCGCAGGTGATAGTAAATAGCGAAGGGGGTACAAACAGTATTTCAACGATAATCGCACTGCTGACCCTGGCTGGTTGGCGCAGGATAAGGTCCGTCAATTAATTGGTCGGTCTCAATCAGCAGCTTTGGTGGCATGCCAGTTTATGGCTTGCCACTTACCGTTCTCACGGACAAAAGTACCGCTATTCAGATAATACTCAGTAAGCTCATCGGTTTTACCAACCAGTTTAAAGGTCAGTAGGGCGACGTTATCAAAGATCCTGATATTCACGTCTTCTGCACCGTACCAGGTGCTGACCGCAGACTCCTCGACCGGGCCGGTCTCACGCACTCCCTGCATCAGCTCAGCCTTACCAAAGCGGGTGCCGGCAGAACTGGTGTAAATAAGGTCGCTGTGCCAGAAGTCGTTGTGAATCTCTGCATCGTTGATACTGGCACCATAGAGAAACGCATCGAGTCTTTGCAGCAACTGCTGTTCTGTGGCGTTGGCTGTTAATGGCAGTATAAACAGCAGGGTAGTCAAAGCCAGGGTGACCAGATATTTCATCAGCATATTCCGGAGTTGTTCTCTGTTCCCAGCTTAACCCTAAAATATACAGATAAAAAGCGGAGGGTATGCCTTTAATATTCGAGTTTAAATAAAAGCTCAGCTAAATCGGGCTGCCACTGAAAGTCTTTAAGGCGAACCCTGTTGTTGATTACCACCACTCCTTCCTCCTGTAACAGGCCCTTTTGTGTTTGTGCAGACTGGCTCCCGGGTGCGAATGCCAATTGGCCACTGGACCTTAACACCCTGAACCAGGGAACCCGCATTTCCTTTGGCACAAAACCTAATGCCTTACCCACCAGACGGGCACGGCCTGGCAAACCTGCCAAGTCAGCGATCTGGCCATAGCTGGCTACAAATCCCGGCGGGATCTGCTGCACCGTTTTCCAAATCCTTTTATACTTGTCGCTGCTGTTAATTGCCTGTCTCCCCTTATGCCGTCTAAAAGACAATACTGCCAAAACTGTAGTTATCCGCAATCAGTGTGTCTGTGCCACGCCATAAAGCCTGTAGCAAACAATATCAGAGTCTTAATTCTGCGCCATCCCAGTGAAGCCAGGCAGGCAAAGAACACCGTCCCCTTATTGCAATTATCATTAGCAAGCATTGACGTTATTAATGGTGAGCAGGAAGGCGATTTTAAGCCGATCAGGGATTGGTGCATCAACAACAAAGAACATGTTGCCGTGCTTTACCCTAATCAGAATAGCCAGGATCTGGCAGAGACCAGGCTAGAGAACAGATGTTCTCTTTCTGCTTTATTGCTGATTGATGGCACCTGGCGTAAGGCCTATAAAATCTGGCGGTCCAATCCCTGGCTACAGGAACTGAACAGCTTTCACCTGCAGGATATACCAAGTATCTATCAACGCCAGAGCCGGTGCGCAAACAGCCTGTCCACACTTGAAGCCACTGCCGGAGCATTAAGGCTAATTGACGGTACGGATACACAGGCCTTACTTGACCTGCTTGACGCTCGCCAGCGGTTATTATTTTCGGGCATAAAAAACCCCGCATCGTAGCGGGGTTTTTTTAAAGCTCTAGTTTTGCTTATTTGCGCCGTAAAGTCTTAATCAGTCTTAACTGGGCAATGGCCTCGGCCAGTTCGGCCGCCGCTTCTGCATAGTTAAGATCACTGCTTGGATTAGCAATGTGCTCTTCAGCACGTTTCTTGGCTTCCAGTGCGGCCTGTTCGTCCAGGTCATCCGCTCTTACCGCCACATCGGCCATCACAGTTACAGTACCGGGCTGTACTTCGAGTACACCACCGGCGATGTAGATAAACTCTTCATGGCCATGCTGTTTTACCAGCCTTACCATACCTGGCTTCAGGGTAGTCAGTAACGGGGCATGGCCGGGGTAAATACCCAGTTCACCTTCGCTACCGGTAACCTGGATGGTTTCTACCCGACCGGAGAACAGGTTCTCCTCGGCACTTACCACATCGAGATGTACAGTCATAGCTGCCATTTCACCTCCTAACGGTTAGTTTATTTCCGCCGTCAAAGACGGCGGAAAACCCTTACATGCCCTTGGCTTTCTCGGCCGCTTCTTCGATCGAACCGACCATGTAGAACGCCTGCTCTGGCAGGCTATCGTATTCACCGTCCAGAATCCCTTTAAAGCCGCTGATGGTGTCTTTCAGGGACACATACTTACCAGGTGCACCGGTAAAGACTTCAGCCACAAAGAAAGGCTGAGACAGGAAACGCTGGATCTTACGGGCACGGGATACCGCACGCTTATCTTCTTCAGACAATTCGTCCATACCCAGTATGGCGATGATGTCTTTCAGTTCTTTATAGCGCTGCAATACAGATTGCACACCACGGGCCACATCATAATGCTCCTGTCCGATAACCAGCGGATCCAACTGACGAGAAGTCGAATCCAGTGGGTCAACAGCCGGGTAAATACCCAGAGAAGCGATATCACGTGACAATACTACCGTTGCGTCAAGGTGAGCAAAGGTGGTTGCCGGGCTGGGGTCAGTCAGGTCATCCGCAGGCACGTATACGGCCTGAATCGAGGTGATTGAACCGGTCTTGGTTGAGGTAATACGTTCCTGCAACACACCCATTTCTTCAGCCAGAGTAGGCTGGTAACCCACCGCAGAAGGCATACGACCCAGCAATGCGGATACTTCGGTTCCGGCCAGGGTATAACGATAGATGTTGTCAACGAAGAACAATACATCACGGCCTTCATCACGGAATTTCTCCGCCATAGTCAGGCCGGTCAGGGCCACACGCAGACGGTTGCCCGGTGGCTCGTTCATCTGACCGTAAACCAGTGAGACTTTATCCAGAACGTTAGAGTCGTTCATCTCATGATAGAAGTCGTTACCTTCACGGGTACGCTCACCCACACCGGCAAACACTGAGTAACCGCTGTGCTCGATGGCAATATTACGGATAAGCTCCATCATGTTAACGGTTTTACCTACACCGGCACCACCGAACAAACCCACTTTACCACCCTTGGCGAAAGGACAGATAAGGTCAATTACCTTGATACCTGTCTCAAGCAGCTCAACGGCTGTGGACTGTTCTTCGTAGCTTGGTGCTTCACGGTGAATAGACCATTTTTCTTCTTCACCAATGGGGCCAGCTTCGTCGATTGGGTTACCCAATACATCCATGATCCGTCCCAGAGTGGCTTTACCCACGGGGACTTCAATCGCATGACCGACATCTTCAACTTCCAGGCCACGACGCAGACCGTCTGTGGTACCCATAGCAATGGTACGTACAACACCACCACCCAATTGCTGCTGAACTTCCAGCGTCAGCCCCTCCAGTTCACCGGAGGTCACTTTCAGTGCGTTATAGACTTTAGGTACCGAATCCTGTGGAAATTCGATATCCACAACGGCACCTATAATCTGGACGACCTTACCTTTACTCATAATTTGTCCTCTTAATTTTAAACCTTTGCCTACACAGCTGCGGCGCCGCTGACAATTTCACTGATTTCCTGTGTAATTGCCGCTTGTCTGGCTTTGTTGTAAACCAGTTGCAGATCATCGATCAGGTTACCGGCGTTATCTGTTGCTGCCTTCATTGCCACCATTCGGGAGGCTTGCTCAGAGGCCAGATTTTCGACCACACCCTGATACACCTGAGATTCTATGAAACGAACCAGTAAAGTATCCAAAATTGGTTTTGGATCCGGTTCGTACAGGTAGTCCCAGCTGTGCTTATATTCATCTTCATCAGACTTAGGCAAAGGAAGTAACTGATCGATTCTGGGTTCCTGCGTCATGGTATTCACGAAGTTATTAAATACCAGATACAGACGATCGATCTCACCCTCATCAAACGCGTTCAGCATGACCTTTACCGGGCCAATAACATCGCTGACGCTGGGGTTGTCACCCAGACCAGACTCAGCTGCCATTACCTTTCCACCAAAACGGTCAAAGAAGCTGCAGGCTTTTGATCCCAACGCAGAAAAATGCACTTTGACATCCTTGCCCTGCCATTCTCTTGCTTCTTTAACCACCGCTTTGAATTCGTTGGTGTTCAGTCCGCCACATAAGCCCCGGTCTGTTGAAATGACGATATAGCCAACGGCTTTTATCTCTCTTTCTTCCAGATAAGGATGGCGGTATTCCAGGTTGGCATTGGCTAAGCGACCGATCACGCTACGCATGTTCTGCGCATAAGGACGGCTCGAAGCCATACGTTGCTGCGCCTTTTTCATTTTCGACGCGGCAACCATTTCCATTGCGCTGGTGATCTTCTGAGTATTTTTGATACTCCCGATCTTGCCTTTTATCTCTTTACCACCGGACATGACACTCTCCCGATTACTCAACGACAGATGCGCCTAAGCGCATCCTGTGATTACCAAGTTTGCGTTTCCTTGAACTTTTTCACTGCTTCGTTCAGAGACGCTTCGATTTCGTCGTTGTAGTTACCTGTGTCATTGATGGTCTTCATCAAATCAGCGTATTCACTTTCCATAAAAGATTGCAGGGCCGATTCAAAGTCCAGGACTTTATTCAGCTCGACATCTTTCAGGTAACCTTTTTCAACGGAGAAGAGTGAAACAGCCATCTTCGCCACTGACATAGGCGAATACTGCTTCTGTTTCATCAACTCTGTAACCCGCTCTCCGTGTTCCAGCTGAGCACGGGTGGCATCATCAAGGTCAGAGGCAAACTGCGAGAAGGCCGCCAGTTCACGATACTGAGCCAGGGCCAGACGAATACCGCCACCCAGCTTCTTGACGATTTTGGTTTGTGCTGCACCACCAACCCGGGATACCGAGATACCGGCGTTTACCGCAGGACGAATACCGGCGTTAAACAGGTTGGTTTCCAGGAAGATCTGACCATCTGTGATGGAGATCACGTTGGTAGGTACGAATGCAGATACGTCACCGGCCTGGGTTTCAATGATTGGCAAACCGGTCAGAGACCCTGTTTTACCTTTCACTTCACCCTTAGTGTATTTCTCTACATAGTCAGCGTTAACACGGGCTGCACGCTCGAGCAAACGGGAGTGGAGATAGAATACATCACCGGGGTAGGCTTCACGGCCTGGTGGACGGCGCAACAACAGTGAAATCTGACGATAGGCTACGGCCTGTTTAGACAGGTCATCGTAAATAATCAGTGCATCTTCACCACGGTCACGGAAATATTCACCCATAGTACAACCGGAGAACGGTGCCAGATACTGCAATGCAGCAGATTCTGAGGCTGATGCCGCAACGATGATAGTGTGATCCAGGGCACCATGCTCTTCCAGCTTGCGCACCACGTTGGCGATAGTAGACGCTTTCTGGCCTACAGCAACGTATACACACTTAATACCGGAATCTTTCTGGTTGATGATGGTATCTACAGCCAGGGCTGTTTTACCGGTCTGACGGTCACCGATGATCAGCTCACGCTGACCACGACCAACCGGGATCATGGCATCAATAGACTTATAACCTGTCTGCACAGGCTGATCGACTGACTGACGCTCGATAACACCAGGCGCGATTTTTTCAACCGGCTCGTAGCGATCGGCATCAATAGAGCCTTTACCGTCGATAGGCGCACCCAGGGTGTTCACCACGCGACCGAGCAGCTTCTCACCTACCGGTACTTCAAGAATACGGCCCGTGGATTTAACCTTAACCCCTTCCTGCAAATCTGCATACGGGCCCATAACTACGGCACCGACAGAGTCTCTTTCCAGGTTCAGGGCGATAGCATAACGGCTGCCGGGCAGGGCGATCATCTCACCCTGCATCACGTCGGCTAAACCATTGATGCGAATGATACCGTCGGTTACACCAACAATAGTACCTTCGTTTCTTTCTTCAGTTACAACATCGAACTGCTCAATACGTTTTTTGATCAGTTCTGCAATTTCTGTGGAATTCAGTTGCATGCTCTTTTCCCCATTATGCTTGCAACGCGTCGGCTAGACGGGTCAATTTGCTGCGGATGGAACCATCAATCACATTGTCGCCGGCCTGGATTACCATGCCTGCCACTAACTGTGGGTCCACCTTACAATTCAGCTGTACTTTTCGTGCAAGACGTTTTTCAAGAGACGCGCTGAGATCAGCGATTTGTTTGTCGCTCAGTTCTGTGGCAGAAGTCACATCAATAGCCACTTCTTTTTCATAGTCAGACTTGAGCTGATTAAACATCACCAATACATCAGGGAGCGTGTTCAAGCGTCCGTTTTCAGCCATTACCTTAATCAGGTTCTGACCGTGCGGGTCGAGTTGTTCGCCACATACCTCAATAAACAGCTGTGACAGCCGGTTGGCTGCCATAGCACTTTTCAGTGCCTGCTTGATTGAGTCGTTCTGTGCTACAGCAGCAACAAAGCCCAGCATATCTTGCCACTGGGCAATGGCCTTGTTCTCTACCGCATACTCAAACGCTGCTTTGGCATAGGGGCGAGCAATATTTGCCAGTTCAGACATAGGCCCAATACCCCTTAAAGTTCAGCGACCAGTTTTTCAACTATGTCACTTTGTGCCGCCGCATCAATCTGACGCGCCAAGATTCTCTCTGCACCAACGATGGCTAAGGTAGCAACTTGCTGACGCAGTTCTTCCTTAACACGATTACGTTCTGCTTCGACTTCGGCCTGACCACCAGCAACGATTTTCTCGCGTTCCTGGTTAGCGCGCTGGGTTTCGCTTTCAACGATTTCAGCAGCGCGTTTCTTGGCCTGTTCGATAATATCAGCAGCCTGGTGCTTCGCTTCTTTCAAATGCTCTTTCGCTTTTTCCTGGGCGATCTGCAGATCTTTATCTGCACGCTCAGAAGCAGCCAGACCGTCAGCAATTTTTTTCTGACGCTCTTCAATGGCCGACATCAGAGGCGGCCACACAAACTTCATGCAAAACAGCACGAAGACGGCAAAAGCGATGAGTTCTCCAATTAGAGTGGCGTTAAGATTCACAACCCCTCCTCCTTATTAACAGTTGTTCGTAAAGTGACTAAAGTCGTTTTCTTACATTGCGAACAACATGTACATGGCGATACCCACACCGATCATAGCTACGGCGTCGATCAGACCAGCAAGGATGAACATTTTCACCTGCAGGGAAGGCGCCAGCTCAGGTTGACGGGCACAGGCTTCAAGGAATTTACCACCCATGTTACCAAAGCCCAGTGCAGTACCGATGGCACCGAAACCGATCAACAAAGCTACAGCGATAAGTTTAATTGCAACTGCGATTTCCATTGTTTTCTCCAATTATCAAAAGTTAAAGTAACGAGTTAAAAAATCAGTGATTATCCGAACTGGCCATGCTTAAGTACACGATGGTCAGCATCATAAATACAAAGGCCTGCAACACGATGACCAGGATATGGAAAACCGCCCAGGCAAAGTGAAGGGGCAACTGCATCAAGCCAATTGCGCCAATCAGGATAAATATCATTTCACCGGCATACAGGTTGCCGAACAAACGCAGTGCCAGTGAAAACGGCTTGGCAACCAAAGCGATCAGTTCGAGTAGCAGGTTGAAAGGAATCAATACGATCTGCAGCGGCAGATTGCTGGTACTGAAAGGATGCAGCGTCAGTTCTTTAACAAAGCCTGTCACCCCTTTAATACGTATGGAATAGCCGATCATCAGGATAAAGACGCCCAGCGCCAGGGCCGCGGTCATATTGATATCCGTGGTAGGTACAATCTTCATGTACACATCATGGGGATCCATACCAAAGGCTTGAGCACCGACTTGCTGTGCAATCCAGGGCAGGATATCCACCGGCACCAGATCCATCAGGTTAAGCAGAAATACCCACACAAATATGGTCAGCGCCAGAGGGGCAATCAGTCTGCTCTTACCGTGATAGGTATCTTTAACGTTATCAGCAACAAATTCCACCAGCATTTCCACAAAACACTGGAACTTGCCAGGCACGCCTGTGGTGGATTTTTTTGCTGTAGAACGGAACAGCCATAAAAACAGAATACCCAGTCCAACAGACCAGGCCAGGGTGTCGATATGCCATGTCCAGAACCCTGCCTCACTACACGCTTTGTTAAAGCTGACACCGGCTTCGGTAGTACAGACTTTTGCGTTGGTAAGGTGGTGCTGAATATGACTGGATAGGGTCAGTTCTTCACCTGCAGCCATGTTTCATCCTAATTGTTTAATGTTTAAAGAAAAAAGGTGCTGTCCATTGTGTCAGCAGGGTGATAACAAAACCTGCGATAAAAAAGCCCGGCGCGAGTGAAGACTGAGACAACACCAGGGCACACAACACAACAGTTAAAATTATTTTTATGGTATGGCCTCCTAACATCAGGGCCTTTACCCGCTCCGCGTGCTCCGAGGCAAGATAACGAAATGCCAGATACGCAAAGACAAAATTTGGTATTACTGCAACCAGCCCGCCTTTAAGGGCTGATTTTGCCGCCAGCGGATCATACAGCATCCACACCACAAAAGTGACAACAGCGGCGACCCCGGCCTGAAAAAGTATCGCCAGATAAGCAGATTTTCTCTCACTGACCACAGTATTCTTCGTCAATATGAAACCTTTCAGCCTGTCAAACAGGGGTCAAAAACCTGCCGAAGTATACTGATCTGCCTATCTTTTGCAACCATATTCGGCAGCGCTAAACAAGGCTACCGGACGAGCATTTTAGCCCTGTTATCCGGCCTGTGTTTTAAATTTGTTAATAATGCCGTCGAGCTCATCCAGGCTGCTGTAATTGATCGTCAGCTTGCCTTTGCCTTTGGCATTGCAGCTGATGGAAACCGATGCACCGAGTTGTTCGGCCAGATGATTTTCAAGACGCTTAATATCCGGATCAGGTTTTGACTCAGGCTTAGGTACAGCCGGTTCGAGTAACTTACGCACCAGTTTTTCCGCGTCCCGCACTGTCATGCCTTTAGCCACTACTGTTCTGGCGGCCTCGGTCTGGTTTTCTCCTTCCAGTGCCAGCAATGCACGGGCATGACCCATTTCGATATCACCATATTCGAGCAGGAGTTTGACATCGTCAGCCAGATTATTCAGGCGCAGAAGATTAGTCACACTGGCGCGGGATTTTCCCACCGCTTCGGCCACTTCCTGATGAGTTAAATCGAATTCGGTCAGTAGTCTTTGTAATGCCTGAGCTTCCTCCATGGCATTGAGATCTTCGCGCTGTATGTTTTCAATCAGAGCAATAGCCACAGCCGCTTCATCGGGCACATTCTTGATGATGCAGGGCACCTGATCCAGATGTGCCATCTGTGATGCCCGCCAGCGACGCTCACCGGCTATGATTTCAAACTTATGCTCTCCGGTCTTACGCACCACTATAGGCTGTATCACGCCCTGCGAGCGGATAGAGGAGGCCAGATCTTCCAGCGCCTCAGGCGACATGTCTTTACGGGGCTGGTATTTACCCGGATGCAGATATTCGATCGGCAACTTTTGCAGCTCACCGGTCTGGGAGTTGTTTTGCTCGTCAGCTGAATCATTATTTTTCTGCTGGCTGCTGGTTGCCAGTAAGGCATCCAGCCCTCTGCCTAAGCCGCGTTTTTTAGTGGACATGGGTTCCTCAAATACAAATTAGCTCAATGGCAAATATCGAATCAGCCATCGTGCCCGGATTCAACTGGCACTTCGCGCCGCTGAGACTTCACTTCCTGATCCCGGCGTCTGAGAATCTCACCAGCCAATGCAAGATACGCCTTGGCTCCGGTAGACGAACGTTCGTAATACATCGCTGGCGTACCAAAACTGGGCGCCTCAGCCAGGCGCACATTTCTGGGGATCACGGTGCGATATACCTGGTCTTTGAAATGCCTTTTTAACTGCTCGGAAACATCGTTAGCAAGGCGATTCCTGGGATCGTACATGGTCCGCAGCACTCCCTCGATCTTGAGTTCGGGGTTTACCACAGAGGCCAGCTTGCTGATGGTATCCATCAATGCCGTTAAGCCTTCCAGGGCATAATATTCACACTGCATCGGAACCAGCACCGAATCGGCAGCGGCCATTGCATTCACCGTCAGCTGGTTGAGCGAAGGAGGACAATCAATAAAAATAAAATCGTAGTAATCGCGCACCGGTTTCAGCGCGTTACGCAACCTGACTTCGCGGGCGAACTGTTCCATCAGCTTTATCTCTGCCGCCGTTACATCACCGTTAGCAGCAATAAGATGATACTTACCGCTGGTTTCTGTGATGATCACGTCTTCGGCTGGCTTTTCCTCGATCAGCAACTCATAGCAGGTGGCATCAACATTGTATTTGTCGACGCCGCTGCCCATGGTGGCATTGCCCTGAGGATCCAGATCGATAAGTAACACTTTACGTTTGGTAGCTGCCATGGATGCGGCAACATTGACCGCCGTGGTGGTTTTACCCACCCCGCCTTTCTGATTCGCTATGGCAATGACCTTTCCCAAAACCCGAACACCTGTATTAATTTTTAATCATTTTTATCAGATGGCGCTCCGCCTGCAGGCCGGGTACTTCAAGCCTGATGATATCCCTGACCGTGAAGCCCTGCGGCAAAGAATCTAATTCCTGTGCCGGAACCTGCCCTTTGAGCGCCAAAAAAGTTCCTTGTGAATCTACCAGATGCTGACACCAGTGCAACATATCTTTTATGCTGGCGAAGGCTCTGCTTAAAACACCATCAAAGGCTGTCTCTGGCTGATAATCTTCTACTCTGGCCTGCACCGCAGTAACATTTTCAAGCCCCAGTTCGAACACCGCCTGTTTGATAAAACGGATACGCTTACCCAGGCTGTCCAGCAACACAAATTGCTGCTGAGGCATCACTATGGCCAGCGGTAAACCGGGCAACCCCGGCCCGGTACCCACATCAATAAAATGTTGTCCCTGGATATGGGGGGCTACCACCACAGAATCGAGAATATGCCGTATCAGCATGTCCCGGGGATCTCTTACCGAAGTGAGGTTATAGGCTTTATTCCACTTGTGTATCAATTCTGTCAGGGCAATCAGCTGTTGTTGCTGCGATTCACTGATATTCAATGTTGTTTCAGACAATGCGCGTTGCAATTGTCCCTGTAATGCTGAAGCAGACATCAGGCGCTGACTTTCTCGTTTTTACGCTGATTGTTTTTATGCAGCAGACCCTGTTTTTTCAGATGCACCAGCAACAGCGAAATTGCAGCCGGTGTGACACCGGAAATCCGTGACGCTTTACCAATGCTCTCAGGTCTGGCGTCATTGAGTTTGGCGATGACTTCATTAGACAGACCTGAAATCTGACTGTAATCAAAATCAAGCGGTAACAAGGTATTTTCGTTGCGCAGAGCCCGCTCTATTTCTTCTTTCTGACGTTCAATATAGCCTGCGTATTTAATCTGAATCTCCACCTGTTCTGCGGCCTGAGCATCATCCAGCCCCGGACCTAAATCACCAATCTGCATCAGTTTGGCGTAGGTCATTTCAGGCCGGCGAATTAATTCTTCCAGAGAATGTTCACGGTTGACCGGATTTTTAAGTATCTGATTCAACTCACCAGTGGCTCTGTGAGAGGGGTGAACCCAGTTACTGGCCAGACGCTTACGCTCCAGCTCTATGGCGTCGAGTTTGAGGTTAAACTGCTGCCAGCGGTGATCGTCCACCAGGCCTAACTCACGACCTTTTTCGGTCAGACGCAGATCCGCATTGTCTTCTCGCAGCAACAGCCGGTATTCGGCACGGCTGGTGAACATGCGGTAGGGCTCCTGGGTGCCCATAGTGGCCAGATCGTCAATCAGCACACCCATATAGGCCTGATCCCGTCTTGGCGTCCAGCTCTCTTTATCCTGCACCTGCAAAGCCGCATTCATACCCGCGATCAGCCCCTGAGCACCGGCCTCTTCATAACCTGTGGTGCCATTGATCTGGCCGGCAAAAAACAGCCCCTGTACGAATTTGGTCTCCAGTGATTGCTTAAGATCTCTGGGATCGAAAAAATCATACTCTATGGCATAACCAGGGCGAATAATATGCGCGTTTTCAAAGCCCTGAATGGACCGCACAAGTTCATACTGCACATCAAAAGGCAGGCTGGTTGATATACCATTGGGATACATCTCAATGCTGTTAAGTCCTTCAGGTTCGACGAAAATCTGGTGCGAGCTTTTATCCGCAAAGCGCACGATCTTGTCTTCGATGGAAGGGCAATATCTTGGCCCGATGCCCTCAATCACACCGGCATACATGGGCGATTTATGCAGATTATCGCGGATCACCTGGTGAGTTTTCTCATTGGTATGCGTGATGTAGCAAGGGATCTGGCGCGGATGATCAGAGGCCCTGCCCAGATAAGAAAATACCGGCAACGGCGTATCACCGGGTTGCTCCTGCATTTTGCTGAAATCCAGGCTGCGCGCATCCAGTCTGGCTGGGGTACCTGTTTTCAGTCTGGATATTCTGAAAGGCATCGCCCGTAATTTCTGTGCCAGCGCATTTGCAGGTGGATCGCCCGCTCTGCCACCCTGATAATTATTCAGACCGATATGAATAACCCCGCCAAGGAAAGTGCCAACGGTCATTACCACAGTTTTTGCGTGAAACTTCAGTCCCATCTGGGTGACAACGCCGGTTACCCGATCCTGTTCGATAATAAGATCATCACAGGATTGCTGGAATAAGGTCAGATTCGGCTGTTGTTCGAGGTGATGTCGGATAGCGTTTTTATACAGGCTACGATCTGCCTGAGCGCGGGTCGCTCTTACCGCGGGGCCTTTGCTGGAATTAAGGGTTCTGAACTGGATCCCTGCACGATCTGCTGCCAGCGCCATGGCACCACCCAGGGCATCAATTTCTTTTACCAGATGACCTTTACCAATACCACCTATGGCCGGGTTGCAGGACATTTGCCCGAGAGTATCGATATTGTGGGTCAGCAATAATGTTTTTACACCCATTCTGGCACTGGCGAGGGCAGCTTCAGTGCCAGCGTGACCACCACCAATGACGATGACATCAAATTTTTCGGTATAAAACATCATTACCTCTGCAAGCTGCCTGAATCGGGGCGCATATTCTATAGACTTTATGGATGAAACGAAACGATTAAAATTCGAACAGCCAAGGAAATGATCTTCTGTAGTAGATCTAAGATCTATATGGATCTATTAGATTATTATTATTACTGTTAAGCACACCAGATCCTTTGGATAAGTGATTTATTTAAATTAAAAACAATAACTTACATGGATTTTAACCTTGTGTGTAAGATCTGATCTAAGAGGTATAAGCTGGGATCAAGTCGGGTTCTTATCCACAGGTGATTTCGGGGTGAAAGTTATTAAGGTGGTAAACATAGGTTTACCACAGTATAAGCCTTGTTTTATCCACAAAAATAAAATTATCCGTGATTTTGTGTGGGTAACCTCTGTGTATGATCCGTCTGTGCTCCCTGATCTGAGGGCAGATCCTCAGGATCTGCGGTGGATAAGATCTGACGCCTGTTCGGTGGGAATGATGCGAACAGAGATGGGTATCAGATAAGAAAGAAGAAAAAAATGTCTGCACAGTGATCAGGACAGCACTGATTCAGACGAATCAGCGTACCTGATTAGGGATATAGCCGCTGGTTTTGGTTGTGGCCGGTATATCATCTTCCACGTTTCTGCGCCGGCTTGGGCCGCTGAAACGAACCTTATAGGTGTCATATTCCTTGATAGATTCAAAGCAGTATGGACCTACGGCCTGCCCGAGGCTGGTGAGATCATGGTTGGTGATCAGAATACAGTTTTTATTCTGACTGTAGCGCTGACGTAACAGGGTACCCAGCCAGCCCTGTGCACTCTTTTTCAACTGTGACTCGTTGACACAAACTTCATCCAGGATCAGCAAATCCACCGTCATCAATTCCTGAGTGATCTCACGGAATCTCTGGCCAGCATCGTCTTTTGCATTGAAGTCATAGGAGAAATAACGCATCTCCAATAAGCTGGAAAGCTGGCGATAAAGCACTGAAATTTCGTACTTATCGATCAGTTCATGGGCGATGGCACCGGCGATATGAGATTTGCCCCGGCCGTAATCGCCATAAAACAGCATCATATGAGAACCACTGCGGCGCCAGCTAGGATCGCCATGGGCTGCAATAAAGGATTTGGCAATACTCACAGCTTCTTTAACATCGGCTGTGTCTTCTATCAGGTTGGCAAAAGTCCAGGCAGGGTTAAGGTCAGAGCGCCCATGGATCTGTTCAATGCGCTGTTTTTTCGCTTCCAGCTGCATCTGCTGAATTTCTTTATTGGCCTGTTTTTCGTATTCCTGGCGCAGCGTTGAATAGTCCTTTACCGGCCCTTCAGGTGCTTCTTTGCCCAGGGTTTTGGCCAATTGCCGGATTTTATCGTTTAGGCTTTGCATGATATTTCTCCACCAGTTTCCTGGCATTATCGTCGGCAGTTATACCGGCGGTGCTGGTGACCACCTGATGCCCTACCTGTTGTTTCTGGCCATAAGCCTGACGTCGGTTTTTCAGGTGCAAAACAAACTTTTGGGTCCACTGAAATAAGGTTAGATTAATTTCCGGTCGACTCAGCCAGTAG
The DNA here is from genome assembly GCF_001466725.1 of Lacimicrobium alkaliphilum. Taxonomy (NCBI): domain Bacteria; kingdom Pseudomonadati; phylum Pseudomonadota; class Gammaproteobacteria; order Alteromonadales; family Alteromonadaceae; genus Lacimicrobium; species Lacimicrobium alkaliphilum. Next base: position 4,270,891 of record NZ_CP013650.1, on the reverse strand, counting down.
GCCACAAACTCGCCGACATCCTGCTGTTGATAATTCTTGTCGAGTAATCCTACCAGAGTTGCCAGCTCACTGAACAAAGCCTCATCAGGCATCCAGTCGGCGGTCATGGCCTGCCACTGCAGATGTAACTGCTGATAACCCTGTGAAGAGGGTACCAACAAGGGCAGCAGCAAGGATTCTCCGTTCAGACTACGATCGGATATGGACTCCTGCTGACAGATTATCAGACCAGCATCAGCCAGCTCTTTGAGTAACTGATTTATTTGTCTGCCAAGGGCGAACGTTGTGGCTTTACTGTTTAGCAGGGCCAGCAGATTCCGGTAGTTCAGGGGCGCGCTGACACCAGTGGTTTTATCCGCACCAGGCCGTAGTCCGAGCATATAAAGCACCCTGGATTCATTACTTATGGGGGATATGAGGGCGTCCAGTTCTGCCTGATTCAAGCTCCGGCTCCTGTCAGGTTCAGTGATTGAATAAATTTGGGGCTCTGCAGATGGCTATTCAGCCAGGCAACGGCTTCATCTTCGGGAATGGGGTGTTCCAGCACGTCGATATAACAGGGTTCAACAATGCTGCTTGCGCCGGCAGCCTGCATCAATCGGTGCATGGTTTTGCCGGCCTCGCAGAACGTATCGTAACTGCTGTCTCCCAGGCCAACTAACAGGTAACGGATTTGGTTCAGGCTGGCCTGTGGTAATTGCCTTGTAAAGGCGTGAATATTATCAGGAAAATCTCCTGCTCCGTGGGTTGATGTGCAGATAAGCCAGGTAGCCTGAGGATCCAGCTCACTCAGATCCGGTGTCAGGTGAATTCTGCTGTTAAGATCATAGTTGGTTAGCTCTTCCGCCAGCGCATCGGCGACATACTCAGTGGCACCGAGCATGGAACCGACAATAATTTCAAATGAATTCACGTGTCTGCCTTTATATTAATCGTTCGCTATTATACCAGTGGATTAAACTCAGGTGGTGTAGTCCGGATGATTTAACCTGCTGTTAAGACTCTATACTGTCAGCATCAGAATTTGGGCGCTATAGTAAAAATTCAATCCCGATAGATTTTGAAGAGGATACCAGGGGCTGATGACACAAAGTGATGAACGGGATGACATACTGTTTTTTGAGGAAGATAGCGAGCCTGAACACACTCGGGAGCAGGATCAGGCTTCGCCCTGGAAAATACTCATTGTAGATGACGATGAGGAAGTGCATGTGATGACCAGACTGGTGCTCAGGGACCTGGTATTCGAAAACAGGCCAGTCAGGTTGTTCAGTGCAAACAGTGGTGAACAGGCCAGAGTATTGCTGGAACAGGAAGCCGATATCTGTCTTATTCTGCTTGATGTGGTGATGGAGTCAGACGACGCGGGTCTGCAACTGGTTCACTATATCCGCAGAGAACTGAACAACAACGCGGTCAGAGTGATTCTGAGAACAGGGCAGGCAGGCCATGCACCCGAACAACGGGTCATACAGGATTACGATATTAATGACTACAAAGAGAAAACCGAGCTGACATCACAAAAGCTGGTAACCGCTGTGATCGCGTCACTGCGCAGCTATGGCTTTATTCAGCAGGTAGTAGAGCTGAATCAGCAACTGGAACAAAAAGTCAGGCTGCGCACCCGAGAGTTAGAAAATGCCAATACCAGACTTCAGATCTCACTGAGTGAGCTGGAAGAAGGTGAGCGGGCGGGCAGGCGCATTCAGTTTAAACTGCTGCCTAAGGATAATCTGCAGGTATCAGGTTTTACCTTCAGTCATCTGCTATTGCCTTCGGATTTTATGAGTGGCGATTTTGTCGATTACTTTGCCATTGACCAGAGGTATGTGGGTTTTTACATGGCGGATGTATCTGGCCATGGGGTGTCATCGGCTTTCGTAACCGTTTATCTCAAACGTTTTATCTCTGCCGCCCTTGAACAGTACAGCCGGGACGAGAGCACCATTATTATTGATCCCGCGGCGCTGCTGGATGAACTGAATCAGACCCTGATTAAAGAAGATATGGGTAAACATGTGGCGTTGTTCTATGCTGTCCTGGACAGCCATAAAGATCTGCTGCGCTATACTAACGCCGGTATTTATCCTTGGCCTCTGTTGTTGCAGGACAATAAACTGGAGGTCATGGAGTGCAAAGGGACACCGGCGGGGCTGTTTGATTTTACTCAGTATCAGGAAAAGCTTTGTGTATTACCGGAACACTTTTCTTTGTATGTATTCTCCGATGGTGTATTGGAGAGCATTCATGGCCAGTCACTGGATGAGCAGTTGCTGAACTTGAGGGCACTGCTCGATCCCTTGCCCGGAGATTTGTCTGAGCTGGCAAGGCGTATAGGTGTCCGGGAACAAGGTAAGTTACCCGATGATCTGACATTGTTGTCAGTCAGTCGCTAAATGTTGAGGTGAACTATGCAGGATGACCAGATACTTTATGCCAACCTGCAGGGAGTATGCTTTTTCAGGTTTGTTGGTGAGGTCAGACATGGCCAGAGCGGTGGTCTTGAAGCGCTGATTAACACCCTGTTCGATGCCAGGGACTGTGTGTGCGATGATGTGGTGGTCGATCTCAGTCAGGCAAAGTATCTGGATAGCACTAATCTGGGTCTGCTCGCGATGATCGCCCGTAATATGCTCGAGCATCATCAGCGTAAACCCACCCTGATTTCCACAGATAAAGACATGACCACGTTATTACAGAGTATGTGTCTGGATCAGGTATTTACCTTGTTGGATAAACCTCTGGATGCGCCCGATGCCTTTGTTGAAGTGTCAGGCCAAAGTGCCGATGAACAGCAAAGGGCTAGAATGATTCTTGCCGCCCATGAGGAACTGCTTAAGCTGGGGGAGAGCAACCGGCAGACCTTTCAGCCAGTGGTAGACCTGCTTAAACAGGAATTGCAGTCGCGGAATGATAAATAAATCTGCAACGGTCTTACTTACCGATACAAAAACTGGAGAAAATTCTGCCCAATAAATCATCGGAGCTGAATTCACCGGTGATCTCATTTAAGTGTTGCTGACACAATCGTAATTCTTCAGCCAGCAGCTCTCCGGCCTGATTGTCGAGTAACTGTGAGTGACCCTGCTGCAGATGAGCTAAGGCTTGTTCAAGAGCATCCAGATGACGCCTGCGGGCAATAAACCGGCCCTCTGGTGCAGCATTAAAGCCCATGGCATCTTTAAGATGCGCGGCGAGCAATTCGATGCCGGTTTTGTGGCTGGCAGAGAGGCGAATGACGGTATGATCGGCGAGTTTTTCTACCCCCGCTGTTTCCCCGGAGAGATCAATTTTATTGCGGATCACTGTCATTCTGATGCGTTCGGGCAGACGATCAACAAATTCCGGCCAGATCTTGTGGGGGTCTGTCTCCAGACTCTGCTGAGAGTCGAGCATAAATAACACCATATCGGCACGGTTGATTTCATCCCATGCACGCTGAATACCTATTTGTTCCACTTTGTCTGGGCTGTCGCGCAGGCCAGCGGTGTCGATGATGTGCAACGGCATGCCGTCGATATGAATATGTTCTTTGAGTACATCGCGGGTGGTACCAGCAATATCGGTGACAATGGCTGCGTCTCTTCCGGCTAACGCATTGAGCAGACTGGATTTGCCGGCATTGGGGCGACCGGCAATCACCACCTGCATGCCTTCGCGCAGAATACTGCCCTGGCGGGCCTGATCCTGTACCTGTTGCAACTGGTTTATGATGGCTTCCAGATCGCCCTGTACTTTACCATCGCTGAGAAAGTCGACTTCCTCATCGGGGAAATCTATGGCGGCTTCCACATAGATGCGCAGATGGATAACCTGTTCTACCAGTGTATGTATCTGACTGGAGAATTCGCCCTGTAATGAGCGAAGGGCAGAGCGGGCGGCCTGCTCTGAACTGGCGTCGATCAGATCGGCAATGGCTTCTGCCTGTGCCAGATCCAGTTTGTCATTCAGAAAAGCCCGTTCGCTGAACTCGCCTGGCCGGGCAAGACGAATGTCATCAATATTTACAATGGCGCTGATCAGCATATCCATGACCACTTGCCCACCATGGCCCTGCAACTCCAGTACATTTTCTCCGGTAAAAGAATTTGGTCCGCGGAAAAACAACGCGATACCCTGATCGATGATATTTCCCTTAAGATCATAAAAAGGCAGATATTCGGCTTTGCGTACCGGTGGCAGGGTTCCCAGCAGCTTTTCTGCTACCTCTGCCGCCCGACTGCCGGATACTCTGACGATTCCCACACCACCGCGGCCGGGTGCGGTAGCCTGAGCGACAATGGTTTGTTGCTGCACCATAAAAACCATCAATCCCGAAAGTTATTAAACTGGAAGGGCTGACCGAGATTGGCTTCTTTAACCAGAGCAATGGCTTGTTGCAGATCATCCCGTTTCTTGCCGCTGACCCGTATCTGCTCACCCTGAATCGCGGATTGGACTTTTACCTTGCTTTCTTTGAGCAGCTTAATGATTTTCTTCGCCATTGGCTGGTCGATACCCTGTTGAAACACCAACACTTGTTTATAGGTTTTTCCTATATGTTCAATATCTTTCTCTTCCAGTGAAGCATTATCCACACCGCGTTTGGCACATTTTGTGCGCAAAATATCCAGCATTTGCTGAAGCTGGAAGTCTGATTCTGCGGTCATGGTGACATGGCCGTCTTTGAGTTCGAAACTGGCCTCTACCCCACGAAAATCGAAGCGGGTGTCCAGCTCACGGTTGGCGTTGTCGACGGCATTTCTGACTTCAACCTGATCGATTTCTGAAACAATATCGAAAGAGGGCATGATGGTTCCTTGTAGTGAGGTTCTGACAGGATTCAGGAATTTTAACCAACAGCTAAAAAAAAGGCCCGCATTAACGGGCCTTTTTACTGAATCATTCTGATTATTTAGTTTTCAGGCCCCGTTTTTCCATGGAGGCGTAAATTAGTTTGGCCTGTATCAGGGTGATGACGTTACTGATCAGCCAGTAAAGTACCAGCCCGGCCGGGAACCAGAGGAAGAAGATACTCATCATCACCGGCATAAATTGCATGATCTTCTGCTGCATGGGGTCCTGAATAGTCATCGGCTGTAGTTTCTGAATCAGATACATGCTGGCGCCGGTGAGTATGGGCAGCACAAAGTAGGGATCTTTAACCGACAAATCAGTAATCCAGAGGAAAAAGTCCGCATGGCGTAATTCAACACTTTCCAGCAACACCCAGTACAGTGCCAGGAATATAGGCATTTGCAACAACAACGGGAAGCAGCCACCCATAGGGTTTACTTTTTCCTTTTTGTACATTTCCATCATCGCCTGGGACATTTTCTGACGGTCGTCGCCGTATCTGTCTTTCAGCGCTTTCATCTTCGGTTGTAATGCCCGCAGTTTGGCCATGGACTCATACTGAGCCTTGGTCAGAGGGTACATCAGACCCTTAACAATCACGGTGATGATGATGATTGCCAGGCCCCAGTTACCCACCAGGCCATGGATAAACTTAAGCAGTGAAAACAGCGGTTGTGACAACCACCATAAGAAGCCGTAATCCACGGTCAAATCCAGGCCATTGGCAAGCTCAGCCAGTGACTCCTGATCCTTGGCGCCGGTATACAGGGTGCTCGACAGCACTGCTGTTTCGCCTGGTGCAACACTTACCGGCGTGCCGGTAAAGCCAATGCTGGCATAACCACCGGGTAACAGACGGCTGTACAAGGTATTTTGCTGATCCTGCGGCGGGATCCAGGCCGCAACAAAATAATGTTGCAGCATCCCCACCCAACCTCCGGGTGTAGAGGTACGAAGATTTTTATCGGCAATGTCATCGAAGCTGTATTTGGTATACCTGTCTTCTTCTGTAGAGTAGGCCGCGCCTCGGTAAGTCGGCATAAACATGCTGCCTTCTTCACCCATAGTGGTTTGTTTTAGCTGTGCGTATTGCTGTAGCTGCGCGGTATCTGAACCCTGATTCTCCACTTTATATTCGACCCGGATATGATGCTCGCCACGGGTAAAGTGAAAGGTTTTCGTCACCTTAAGGCCTTTCCCGGATTGCCACACTAAGGGCACGGACAGCGTATCGCCGTTCATCTCATAGTCAGTGCTTTCAGCCTGATACATGGGGCGGCCTGATGCGGCACCATCCGGGCCATCCTTACCAATCAGGCCACTTTGAGCGATATGGTAGATGCCAGGCTCAGAACTGAGCAAAATAAAACTCTCGTCTCCGTCCTGTTCAATCGGAAACTGAGGCAGTTTCGCCGAGATAACATCACCGCCCCGGGTGTCAATGCGGATGTCCAGCGTATCGGTTTTAACTGAAACTAGCTGGCCTTTCGCGGTTGTTTGTGGTGAAGGGCCGGATGGGTCTGCACTGGGTACATCTGCGCTTTGGGCAGAACCAGTGGACGACGGACTTTGCTGAGTGCCTTGGCCGGCAGGTTCAACGGGTTGTGGAGCATAGTCCAGTTGCCATTGTTGCCAGAGTAAAAAGCTTACCAGGGCCAGGCCGATGAGGAGAAAACTACGTTGGGATTCCATAACAGATTACTTATTCTCTTTGCTTCGGGACGGAACGGGATCAGACCCGCCCGGATGTAAAGGGTGGCATTTTAATATGCGTTTGATGCTTAACCAACAACCAATTATCACGCCATGGACTTTAATTGCTTCCACCGCATAGTGCGAGCATGAGGGATCGAACCGGCATCTGGGCCCCAGTATAGGGGAAATCCATTTTTGATACTGACGAATTATCCAAATACTTATGGATTGCAGCGCAGACTGAGTTTTTTCCATAAGCGTTCCAGCAGAGTGAAAAGTTGTTGATTGGATAATTGTGCCAGTCCTGTCTTGCCGACTACTACAATATCAGCTTTTGGCAACCTGTGCTGATGCAGACGGAAACTTTCTCTGATGACCCGCTTAAGACGATTGCGATCATGGGCTTTTCTAACCCGTTTTTTGGATATAGTGATACCCAGTCTGGGGTGTGAAAGCTGATTTGCTCTTGCTAGTAAGGTAATTTGGGGGGAGACAGCCGGTATGGCTTGCTGGAAAACATTCTCGAAATGGGTGGGAGTAAGTAGCCTTAACTCCCGAGAAAATTGATTTTCACCCACTTCGATAAATGCAATCAGGCTGATAGACGTGCACGGCCTTTAGCACGACGACTGGCAAGAACCTTACGGCCATTTTTTGTCGCCATGCGGGCACGAAAACCGTGTGAACGTTTACGCTTTAAATTACTTGGTTGAAATGTTCTTTTCATAACCTAGTCCGCCGCTGTTTGTAACTTAGTTAACATCCCGAACACCTGTATGGTGCTCAAAAAAGGACGCTGAATTCTAGAGATGCAGACAGCATCTGTCAATGTTTTGTTTAGCTTTGCGGTGAATAAACAGAAGGTACTCTGTACGCAGCTTAGACGGGATGTTAGTAAAACTATGTCTGAGATAAGTTTTATCCACAGAATTCGCTGCCGCCCTGTATAAGTTGTTCAAATTAAACTCACTTTTTATCCACTTTCTAAGCCTGTAGGCTGAGCCCATTCATAATAATAATTAAAATAAAAAGCCTATAAAAACAAAGAACTAGGTTTGCTTTGATGTCGGAGCATAAATCTATAAAAGATCAAGATTGAAGTTGTGGATAAAGATCGGCAATAATTCACAGCGCTGCACGTCAAGCGAAATTAGAAATTCTGGAATAAACACACTTTTGCATCGCAGAATACCGCCCGGTGTTCTGGAGGGGTTTTTTATTAATGGCTTTGTGGGATGAGTGTCTCGAGCGGTTACAACAGGAGTTGCCAACACAGCAGTTTAGCATGTGGATCCGCCCGCTTCAGGCGCAACAGCAGGATTCTACCCTGACGCTTTTTGCTCCCAACCGGTTTGTGTTGGATTGGGTCAGAGATAAATATATAGAAAGAATTACGGAACTGTTTGGTGAACTTTGTTTGCCGGAAGAGATACCAACACTGCATTTCGATGTAGGTATGGCGGGACGGGCTAATGTAGGTGGATCTCCGGCAGAAAAGGACCGTGATACAACACCACAGACCCGCCAGAATTTTCCTTTTAACGGTCACGCTGGTGCAGTGACTCAACAGCCGGTTAAGGTTGAGCACAAGAGCAATATTAACCTGACTTATACCTTTGATAATTTTGTTGAAGGTAAATCCAATCAGTTGGCCAGGGCAGCCGCCACACAGGTCGCAGACAATCCGGGCGGCGCCTACAACCCTTTGTTTATTTATGGTGGTACCGGACTGGGTAAAACCCACTTGTTACATGCCGTGGGCAATGGTCTGCTGGCCAGAAACCGTGATGCCACTGTGGTTTATATGCATTCCGAACGATTCGTTCAGGACATGGTGAAAGCCTTGCAGAACAATGCGATCGAAGAGTTTAAGCGATACTATCGTTCTGTTGATGCGCTGTTAATCGATGATATCCAGTTTTTTGCCAAGAAAGACCGCTCCCAGGAAGAATTTTTTCATACCTTTAATGCCCTGCTTGAGGGAAATCAGCAGATCATACTGACCTCTGACCGTTATCCTAAGGAAATTGATGGTGTTGAAGACAGACTGAAATCACGTTTTGGCTGGGGTCTTACCATTGCTATTGAGCCACCGGAGCTCGAAACCCGGGTCGCAATTCTTATGCGTAAAGCGGTGGAAAATCGCATACAGCTGCCGGATGAGGTGGCATTTTTTATCGCCAAGCGGTTGCGTTCTAATGTCCGGGAACTGGAAGGTGCACTGAACCGGGTGATTGCCAACGCGAATTTTACTGGCCGTCCTATTACTATCGATTTTGTCAGAGAAGCCCTCAGGGATTTATTAGCCTTGCAGGAAAAACTCGTTACTATAGATAACATCCAGAAAACTGTAGCTGAATATTATAAGATAAAGGTTGCAGATGTGCTTTCTAAACGCCGTAGTCGAAGTGTAGCGAGACCAAGGCAGGTTGCTATGGCGCTGGCAAAGGAACTGACTAATCACAGTCTGCCGGAGATTGGGGATGCCTTTGGAGGCAGAGATCATACAACGGTCTTACATGCCTGCAGAAAGATTGCTCAACTTCGTGAAGAGAGTCATGATATTAAGGAAGATTATCAAAATCTTATTCGCACACTGTCGTCATAAAAAATAATAACGAGTCGCTCATGAAATTTACAATTAGCAGGGAAAACTTCTTACAGCCCTTACAACTGGTTGCCGGAGCCGTCGAAAGACGCCACACACTACCCATTCTTTCCAATGTGCTGGTAAAGGTAAGTGAGGGCACACTATGGCTAACAGGCACGGATTTGGAAGTGGAGCTGATTTCAAATGTTGCGCTTACCGGTGACTTTGAAGACGGTGAGGTAACTGTTCCGGCTAAAAAACTGTTGGATATCTGTAAAGGATTTACAGACAACAGTGAGATTTTGTTTAGCCTGGACGGCAACAAGGCAATATTAAAGGCCGGCAGAGGCAAGTATTCGCTCTCTACTTTACCTGCGGCAGAGTATCCAAACCTCGAAGACTGGCAGGGGGAAGTGGAGTTTGAGATATCGCAGGCTAACCTCAAGCGCCTGATCGACAGTACCCATTTCTCAATGGCGCAGCAGGATGTACGTTATTATCTCAATGGAATGTCCTTTGAAACTGAAGCTAATATCATTCGTACTGTAGCAACAGATGGCCACCGCCTGGCGTTGTGTCGTATCGCGTACGAGAATGGTGATCTCCCGGAGCGACAAGTGATTGTGCCCCGTAAAGGTGTAATGGAAATATCCCGCCTGATAGAGGACGAAGACAAACCTCTGAAAGTGCAGATTGGCTCAAATCATATTCGTATTTTTTCCACGGAGTTTATTTTCACCAGTAAGCTTGTAGATGGTCGTTTCCCGGATTATCGCCGGGTGTTACCCAAAGAAGGTGACAAGACAGTACTGTCTTCCAAGGAAACGCTCAAACAGGCATTCTCCAGGGTATCAATTCTGTCTAACGAAAAGTTTCGTGGGGTGCGTCTTAATCTTGCCAGTGGTGAACTTAAACTCACCGCGAATAACCCTGAGCAGGAAGAGGCAGAAGAAGTCGTAGATGTAGATTATCAGGGCGATAGTCTGGAAATTGGATTTAATGTTGCTTATCTGATTGATGTACTCAATGCTCTCTCGTCGGAGAAAGTTAAGATGACAATGTCTGATTCCAATAACAGTGCGCTGATAGAAGATGCGTCTGATGACTCTGCATTGTACGTTATCATGCCCATGAGGCTGTGATTTACCGTTGCGAAGACCCTTATGAGGCTGGACGACGTCCAGATCAATCAATTCAGAAACCTGTCCGATGTGAGATTGCGTCCGGCGGCTGAGCTGAACCTGATAATAGGTGACAATGGCAGCGGTAAGTCATCCTTGCTTGAAGCTATACATTATCTGGGCTTCGGACGCTCTTTTCGCACCCTTAAGCATGTCAATGTTATTAACAGGGATGCACAACAGTTCACTCTATTTTGTCGTGCGACAGATAACACGGGCCACCCCGTTAATCTGGGTTATCAGAGAGAACGTCAGGGAGAACCAGTTATCAAAGCCAATGGCGAGGTTCTTAAGAAGGTTTCAGATCTTGCCAGATTGTTCCCCGTCCAGCTTTTCACACCAAACAGCAGCGATGTAATTACGGGAGCGCCAAGGATGAGGCGTCGTTTCCTTGATTGGGGAGTGTTCCACGTGGAACATGGTTTTCTTGACGCGTCTGTGACCTATCAGAAGCTACTAAGACAAAGTAATGCACTAATAAGACAGAAGCCTGCAGCAAAGAATGATATGTTGGGATACTGGCTTACGCAGTTAGGTGAGGCAGGGAAAAAGATTGACAGCTACCGAGCCAGTTTTTTCAGCAGTCTGAAACCCTATTTATTAGCCAATCTGAAGGATTTTCTACCTGAGTTTTCCTTCGAAATCTCGTATCATAGTGGCTGGGATAACAGTAGCGATCTGACTAACGTGCTGCTTCAGCAGCAGGAAAAAGACCGACGATTCGGTCATGTTTCCAGCGGCCCACACAAGGCTGATTTGCGTCTCAGGGCTGACAATGTTGCAGTGCAGGAAGTTCTGTCCAGAGGTCAGCTGAGAATGTTTGTGGCGGCGCTGTTGCTGGCTCAGGCTCAGTTACTACACCAGAAAAAATCGCGTTCCTGCGTGTTTCTGCTCGATGATATCGGAGCAGAACTTGACGCAGAACGCAGACAAATATTTGTCGATGCATTGTTAAGTACATCGGCACAAGTGTTCATTACGGCAATTGAAAAAGAGCAAATCAATTTCGTAGAGAATTATAAAGACAAGAAAGTGTTTCACGTGGAACATGGCCAGGTGAGAGAGGAGTAAAATTAGAATGTCTGACAATATATATGATTCGTCCAGCATTAAGGTCCTGAAAGGCCTTGATGCGGTGCGTAAACGTCCTGGTATGTACATCGGTGATACTGATGACGGTACAGGGCTGCACCATATGGTGTTCGAAATCGTTGATAACTCGATCGATGAAGCCCTGGGAGGGCATTGTTCAGATATTCGCGTAACTATTCATACCGATGGCTCTGTGAGTGTCAGAGATGATGGCCGGGGTATACCCACTGAGCTGCACGAGGAAGAGGGCGTGTCTGCGGCAGAAGTTATCATGACGGTTCTGCATGCGGGTGGTAAATTCGACGATAACTCATACAAAGTCTCTGGTGGCCTTCACGGCGTTGGAGTGTCTGTAGTTAACGCGCTATCAGAAAAGCTTTTGCTGCGTATAAGGCGAAATGGCAAGATATTTGAGCAGGAATACCATCATGGTGTACCGCAGGCTCCGCTTAAGCAAATGGGGGATACAGACGAGAAAGGTACCGCTATTCGCTTCTGGCCAAGTCCTGCAACATTTACCAATACCGAATTTCATTACGATATACTGGCCAAGCGACTGCGCGAATTGTCATTCCTTAATTCCGGTGTGTCGATCATTCTTTTGGATGAGCGTGATGGCAAAACGGATCATTTTTGCTATGAAGGTGGCACCAAAGCCTTTGTTCAATATCTCAATCAGAATAAAACGCCTGTTCATCAAAAAGCATTCCACTTCCTTACTGAACGTGAAGATGGCATCAGTGTTGAAGTGGCGATGCAGTGGAACGATAGCTTTCAGGAAAATATTTACTGCTTTACCAACAATATTCCCCAAAGAGATGGCGGCTCGCATTTGGCTGGATTCCGCGGTGCGTTAACCAGAACCCTGAATACCTTTATGGAATCAGAAGGACTGAACAAAAAAGCGAAAACCAATGCCAGTGGCGATGACGCCCGTGAAGGTTTGACCGCAGTGGTATCGGTAAAAGTACCGGATCCTAAGTTCTCTTCGCAAACCAAAGATAAACTGGTGTCATCTGAAGTCCGGCCCGCGGTAGAGACGGCCATGAACGAAAAGCTTCAGGAGTTTTTGCTCGAAAATCCAGCGGATGCCAAAATTATCGTTTCTAAGATTATTGATGCCGCCAGAGCCAGAGAAGCGGCCCGTAAGGCCAGAGAAATGACCCGTCGTAAGGGCGCTTTAGATCTTGCAGGACTGCCTGGTAAGCTGGCTGATTGTCAGGAAAAGGACCCGGCGCTTTCTGAACTATACATTGTCGAGGGTGACTCTGCAGGTGGCTCTGCTAAACAAGGCCGGAACCGGAAAAACCAGGCTATCTTGCCCCTCAAAGGTAAGATCCTCAACGTTGAGAAGGCACGCTTTGACAAGATGCTATCATCTCAGGAAGTTGCCACACTGATTACGGCACTTGGTTGCGGTATTGGCCGGGATGAGTACGATCCGGACAAACTCAGATATCACAGTATCATTATCATGACCGATGCGGACGTGGATGGATCGCACATTCGTACCTTGTTGCTGACCTTCTTCTACAGACAAATGCCGGAGATTATTGAACGAGGCCATGTCTATATCGCTCAGCCCCCCTTGTACAAAATGAAGAAAGGCAAACAGGAACATTATATTAAGGATGACCCGGCGCTGACAGCCTATCTGACCTCAATGGCATTGGATAACGCAGCATTGCACGTTAATCCCGACGCCCCGGCTATAACTGGCGTAGCATTAGAGTCACTGGTTAAGTTATATCAAACCACCGTGGCCATGATTGACAGAATCAGTCGTATTATGCCGAAGAACCTGTTAAACCGACTGGTTTACACCGACGTACTGACTCTGGATGATCTTAACAACAGTACCAAGCTGGATAATCTTGGCCAGGTGCTGGTACAGCGACTTGAAGAATTCGAAAATGACGGCGCACTGTACAGCTATCATATCCGTGAAGACAAAGAGCGTGGTAACAACTACATTGCCATTATCATTCGACAGCATGGTATTGATACAGAATACAGACTGGATCATGATTTTATTGACTCAACCGAGTACAAACGGATCAGAGAATTGAATCTGGCTATTAACGGCCTGATTGAAGAGGGCGGCTATGTGGCCCGGGGTGAGAAGACTCAGCAGGTTCAATATTTCGAAGATGCACTGGAATGGTTGTTGACGGAGTCTAAGCGCGGCGTTTACATTCAGCGCTATAAAGGTCTGGGTGAGATGAACCCCAATCAACTATGGGAAACCACTATGGATCCTGAAGGCCGCAGAATGTTGCAGGTTACCATAGAGGATGCCATCGGAGCTGACCAGCTATTTACTACTCTGATGGGAGATCAGGTTGAGCCCAGAAGGGCATTTATCGAAGAGAATGCGCTGAGAGTGGCAAACCTGGACGTTTAGTCTTCTCAGAAATAAAAAAAACCGGGCAACGCCCGGTTTTTTATTATTTATCAATAAGTTACTATCTACTCTGATGGATTGCTTTTACTTCTTACGTCTTATTTTTACTGTCGGAGATTGCACATCATTGAAGTCGATAAAAAACTGATAAATACCCGTTTCCCGGGGGGTAAACTTGAAGTTATTGTTGATGGAACTGCAATCGGCATTCACACTTCGGTTAAGCCTTATCACTTCGTCGGCTTCTTTGTCCTGATAGCCACAATTGGCGCCTTTTGACCAGTCAGCATCGGCTATCCTGAAATCATAGGGTTGCCCATCGGCAATAAGTTCCGTCTCTGCGGTGTAGAGGCGATCACTCAGCTTATACAGCCGGAAGGATTCTTCTGCTTCCCACCAGTTAAACACCCCTCGCAGGTATAACTCATCGGGAGGTGATACCGGAGTAATTACCTGGGGCAGGGAGGAACAGGCAGCTACCGAAAGAAGCAGTAACAACTGGCTGGTTTTTCTGAAAAGATTCTTCATTGTTATATCCTGAAAAACTTTGCCATCCGTGGCTGGTACTCATCCTCTGATCAGTTAAGCACTGAAATATCTGCCACCTGCAGAAACAGACTGCGCAGTTTTTGCAGTAATGCCAGTCTGTTATTCTTCAATTGCTCATCATCAGCCATTACCATCACCTGGTCAAAGAAGTTGTCAACGACCTGATGCAGGGCTGACAATCTTTCCAGTACCTGTTTGTAGTCAAGCTGCTCCATCGCACTATTAACATCGGCTTCAGTGTGTTTTAAATGTTCAGCCAGAGCGATCTCGGCCTCGTCACTGAGCAGACTCTCTTGTACCGAACTGTCCATGTCGTGAGCGTTCTTGGCAAGAATATTAGCTACGCGCTTGTTTGCCGCTGCCAGCGCGGTTGCAGACTCAAGGGATTTAAAGTGTTGTACTGCCCTGATTCTGGCGTCAAAGTCCACTGGTGAGGTCGGCTGACGGGCCAGCACTGCCTGAATGACGTCCGTCTCGATCCCTTTCTCCTGGTACCAGGATCTGAAGCGACCAAGAATAAAATCAAGCACCTGTTGATTCACCTCAGCATTGGTCAGTATATCGCCGAATTCTCGCACTGCCTTGTCGATAAGTACCGTTAAATCAAGCTTTAGCCCCTTTTCAACACAGATACGCAACAGGCCGATGGCAGCACGGCGCAATGCAAAGGGATCTTTATCACCCTTGGGTAACTGACCAATACCAAAAATCCCCACCAGGGTGTCCAGTTTATCAGCAAGCGACACCGCACAACTGACTGCTGAATCGGGCAAATCGTCTCCGGCAAAGCGAGGATGGTATTGAGACCCTATGGCGGAGGCAACAGCCTGCGGCTCGCCGTCATGAGTGGCATAATGCTGCCCCATGGTGCCCTGAACCTCAGGGAACTCCATCACCATCTGAGTCATCAGATCTGCTTTTGACAGTAAGCCTGCTCTGTAAGCATGTTCGACGTCTGCGTTCAGCAGTTCAGCAATGGATTTAGCCAGTGAAGCGATACGCTGTGCTTTATCTTTCAGAGAGCCTAACTGCTTCTGAAACAATACGGTACCCAGGCTGTCCAGGCGACTCTCCAGAGACTGCTTTTTGTCAGTATTAAAAAAGAACTCAGCATCTGCCAGACGAGGCCTGATTACCCGTTCATTTCCACCGATAATCTGCTGCGGATCCTTACTCTCAATATTGGTGACAAAGGCGAAAACAGGCATCAACTGACCATCAGAACTCAGCAAGGGGAAATACTTCTGGTCTCCCTTCATGGTATAGATCAGCGCTTCTTTGGGGACCTGCAAAAAGCTCTGATCAAACTCTGCTGTCAGCACTACCGGCCATTCAACCAATGCCGTCACTTCATCAAGCAAATCTTCGTCGATTCCTACCTGTGCCCCGAGCTTCTCAGCAACCTGCTGCAGGCCTTGTTGGATCATGTTGCGACGCTCACCGAAGTCGGCCACTACATAGGCTTGCCTGAGTGTATCCAGATAGCTATTGGCGCGTTTTAGCGAAATGGTATCGGGATGATGAAAGCGATGCCCCAGAAGCGCTGTAGAGGCCTTAATACCAAAGAGTTCGCCCTCTATTAACTGGTCGCCATAAAGCATACATACGCTGTGTACGGGACGGATAAATGAATGCTCACTGCTGCCCCAGCGCATCATCTTAGGAATAGGCAATCTCGACAGGGCCTCTGTTACCAGAGCCGGTAGCAATTCCGTTAGCGCCTGTCCTTTCACTTCGGCCTGATAAACTAACCATTCGCCTTTATCTGTTTTGATTCTCCCCGCCTCAGCCGGTGTAATACCCAGCCCTCTGGCCCAGCCCTGAGCCGCTTTAGTGGGGTTGCCATCCTGATCGAATGCTGCAGCTACCGCGGGGCCCCGCTTTTCCAGGGTCTTATCCTGTTGCTGGTAACTTAAATTGGTTACATGAACGGCCAAACGACGAGGGGAGGCATAGAATCGGGCTTCACCGAAGTCTAATTCCGCCTTCTGCAGGCCAGCACCGATCAACTCGCAAAAAGCCTGACCGAGTCTTTTTAGTGCTTTAGGAGGGAGCTCTTCGGTGCCAACTTCAATTAAAAGATCATCCTGGCGCATCAAACAGCCTCCTGTTTACATAATGGAAAACCAAGGGCTTCCCGGGCCGCATAAAAGCTGTTGGCGCATTCCTTGGCTAGTGCGCGCACTCTGAGAATATACCGCTGCCTTTCGGTGACAGAAATAGCATGTCTGGCATCCAGCAGGTTGAATGCATGGGAAGCTTTCATAACCTGCTCATAAGCTGGTAGCGCCAGGCCTGCTTCAATCAGTTTCTGACTGTCCAGTTCACATTGATCGAAGGTTCTGAAAAGTGCCTGCACATCTGCATGTTCAAAGTTGTAAGCCGATTGCTCCACCTCATTCTGGTGGAAGACATCCCGGTAGGTGACTTTGCCCATAGGGCCGTCTGTCCAGACCAGATCATAAATGCTGTCGACACCCTGAATATACATGGCGAGCCGCTCGAGGCCGTATGTGATCTCCCCGGTAACCGGTTTGCACTCCAGCCCGCCCACTTGCTGAAAGTAGGTAAACTGAGTCACTTCCATGCCATTCAGCCAGACTTCCCAGCCTAAACCCCAGGCACCCAGAGTAGGAGACTCCCAGTTATCTTCAACAAAACGGATATCATGAACCAATGGATCGAAGCCCAGTTCAACCAGTGAGCCCAAGTATAAGTCCTGAATATTTTCTGGCGAAGGCTTGAGCATAACCTGGAACTGATAATAGTGTTGCAGGCGGTTAGGGTTTTCTCCATAACGCCCGTCGGTTGGTCTTCTGCATGGCTGTACATAAGCACTGCTGATTGGTTCGGGGCCAATAGCGCGCAGGAACGTCATAGGATGGAAGGTACCGGCACCCACTTCCATATCCAGTGGTTGTATGATGACGCATCCCTGACGCGCCCAGTAGTCCTGCAGAGCGAGTATCAGGCCCTGAAAAGTCTTGACGTCAAATTTTTGCATAACATCCCGATTTGCTGGTGATTGCGGAAAGATGCTGCCAAGTATACCTTTTGCGCAGGTTTGAATGTAGGCTAAATTGCAGACAAAACGGTGTTTTTGGAGGAAATATGTCAGATCTTCATCGTTGCCACTGGGTAACACAGGATCCCATCTATCTGGAATACCATGATAAGGTCTGGGGCAGGCCGGTGACCGATGCTCAGGAACTGTTTGCCAAGCTGTGTCTGGATGGTCAGCAAGCGGGTTTAAGCTGGCTGACGATACTGAAAAAGCAGGCCAATTATGAACAGGCATTTTGTCACTTTGACCCCCGCAAAATCAGCCGGTTTGATGAACAGGATGTTGAGAGGTTACTGCAGAACCCGGGGATCGTCAGAAATCGTCTTAAAGTCGCGTCAATAATCCGAAATGCCAGGGCTTATATCGCGATGACAGAGCAGGGCGTTGATTTCAGTGACTTTCTCTGGCAGTTCACCGATGGTCGCAGTATACAGAATCGCTGGCAGGAGCCGGGGCAGGTGCCGGTTACCACCCCGGCATCTGATGCGATGTCCAAAGCGCTCAAACAACAGGGCTTTAATTTTGTCGGCAGTACTATTTGCTATGCGTTTATGCAGGCAGTAGGGATGGTTAATGATCACTTAACCTGTTGTCACTGTTATGAAGAGGTCTCGGCACTGGGCAGATGACGCTGCATCAGCTGTTCTGCTTCCCTGAGTATTTGTGTTTCAAGCTCGGCTTCGTGTTCTTCCCTTTCCTGTTCCATTTTGCGCCGCTGTACTTTTGGCAGGGCTTTCCAGGCATCATGAGTGGGCATATGCCGGATACGGGAATAAAGCTCATGAAGTGCCGGATAGGCATCCGGATAGTGATGCTCATCTTCAAGGTGATCCAGCAATACGCAAAGTCTGATACTGGCCTCTGACAACGAACATTGTTGTTGGGTGACGGCCATGGAGATGGTGTAGATACTTTCATCCAGGTAACCACGGCGTGCGTCTTGCTCTCGACGCCGAGTTTTATTCTGTATGTGAAGCAAGTACAGCAGTTTACCGGCGTAAAAGGCCAACCCCACGACAATCAGGCTGGCCACAATCAGCAGTGTCAGTTGCAACGATGTCATCAGTTAAGGTCTTTAATATCACTGTTCATAAACTTATCCAGCAGCGCGTCCTCATCATCTGCTACATGACTACGGCCAGATTGCTGCCGGGGATCGCTGCTCTTTTCATCTTTATCATCGGCAGCGTCGATTCCGAGTAACTCACAAAGCTGGCGATGACGGGCGAGTTTTTGATCGATATATGTCTTTTCTTCAGCGGTCAGGCTCTGATCCTGTTCTGCCTTGTCGAGCAGGGCCTCGAGACGAGGATCCTGCTCAATGGCAGATAATTCTTTGGCCGGTGAAAAATGTTTCTGCGGCTCTTTGGCTGATTTTGATGGCGCTGTTAATGGCACCGGCTTTTTACTTCCCAATCGGGGGTCGGCCTTAGCCCCATGATTTTGCCTGACTTTGGTCTGATCCGCTTCACTGTGTCGGCTGCCGGGGGCATGGCCTTTACGTTTTTTGGATTTCCTGTCGGCGACATTGGCCTGATGGGCTTTGTCCGGGATTCGTTTGGTTCTGGGGGCTTTTGCCATGATATGTCACTCTGACAACCACTAGGGTCGTTTGTTGATGAATCTTTCAATGCCGTATTCTACGCGAGCTTTTGCAGCAGTACTACATCGGGGCCCGACACTTCGAGGCGCATACGGTACTTCTTTGCCAGCCAGCCAAACGTCTCCTCGCTGAAAAAGCACACATGGGTGGGATCATTTTTATAGTGCCAGGTTTTGAATCTGTGCCGATCTATGACTCTCTTGGTCATAATCGCCAGCCAGCCCTTTGCCTTTAACAGCGACATCCAGTTTTGGCAGACCTCTCCCGGGTGAAAAAAATGCTCGATGGCTTCTGAACAGCTTATAAAGTCGTAACGTCGTTTGAAAACTTTCTCATCAGGATAATAAAAAGGGTCGTAATAACTGACCTGATGCCCTTTTTCACTCAGCAACGCTGCCAGAACGGGTGAGGGGCCACAGCCATAATCGAGACCAATACACCCGTCACTCAGAACTCCGGTCAGGGGCAGTGCAAGGCGGTTCAGAAAGCTGATATAACCGGCATCATCAGCGCAGTTGTGATGCAGATCGTATTCTGCTTTTTCCGATTGAGGAGACAGGCGCTGTGCGGGAGGCACAAAAACCAGCTTGCAAATATCACATTGCCGGTAATCTCTGCGTTTATCCTGCCAGTAGTGCTGGCTGGATTGTTTTTGGCAAAGGGGGCACTGCATCAGGGGGGACCACAAAAAAGAAAAGGCGATAGTTTACCTATCGCCTCTCGTATAACCAAGTGCCAGATGACACTTCTCCCGTTATTCCGCTTTTCCCTAAACGCGTTACGACAACCTTATCTGTGTGCTTCTCTTTTTGCTTTTGTTAGCGAAGCTTGATTATTATCGGTCCTCCGGACACTTTATTTTTGCCGTCCCTGATAATATAAGAGTAGAGTCAAACACACGGCTTTCATCTTGTTCCCTTCCCGGGATACTGCTTCCCTGTTGTTTGAGGCGAAAGAATACAGCATCGAATTTATTTTACAACTCATTTACAAAAAAAAGTTGAACTTTTGTAGCTAATTATTGACAGGGAAGGAAATTTTACGGGTAAAAGCCCCGCGGACGGGGCTCGGCGCCTCTTTAGTAGAGGCCGACCAGGAACTTAGACAGGATTTCGATCTCTTCATCGGTGAGGCGTTTAGCCACATCCTGCATCATGCCATTCATATCATTATTTCTTTTACCGGCACGAAAATCCTGCAGTTGCTTTTTAACATATGCAGCATGCTGACCGCTGATATCAGGGAAGTTGGCCAGGCTCATTCCATCACCTCTGGGGCCATGGCAGGCGGCACAGGCTGTCAGGCCGCGTTCTACATCGCCACCCATATAGAGTTTCTGACCCTTCTGAATAACATCTTCAGGCGCACTGCCGGGCTTGGCTTTTTGCTCGTTATAGAATGCCGCGAGATCGAGAATGTCCTGATCGGATAGCGGCGCGGCCATACCAGACATCACCGGATCATAGCGGCCCTCTTCGCCACCTGTCTGTGATGCGAGTCGAAACTCCTGCAATTGCTTGATCAGGTACTTCTGATGTTGTCCGGCCAGAGAAGGATACATGTCTACCGCACTGTTGCCATCTGCACCATGGCAGGCAGCGCAACTGACAGATTTCTCTTTACCTGCCTGTGCATCACCCTCGGCGAAAACAGGGAGTGTGAAAATAAGGCAAAGCATTGTGCATAATTTTTTCATAGTGATTCTCGTTGAGCTCTGTGTGTCTGGCTACTGGTCATGCAGTATTTTACACATTTAAACCGTAAGGAAAATAATTTCCATGGATTTATAGGGGTTTAGCACTCATTCGGTTTCTGGGAAGGTGTTACAATATGCCGCTGCTATAATCGGCAAAGCAAGGTTTAAAGGCCTTCTATGCCATTTTAATCAAAGAGATGGAGTTACCGTGAGCTACTACAGTCAGGCCAGTTTTTTAATGAGTGCGCCGGACATCCGGCACCTTGGTGCAGATGAAGGCATTGAGGTGGCATTTGCCGGTCGCTCGAATGCCGGTAAGTCCAGCGCTCTGAACCGTATCAGTCGCCAGAAGGGGCTTGCCCGTACCAGTAAGACCCCTGGCAGAACTCAGTTGATCAATGTTTTTGAGCTGGATGAGAACAGGCGCCTTATTGATCTGCCTGGCTATGGTTTTGCCCAGGTGCCGTTAGAGATGAAAAAGAAATGGCAAAAGTCGTTGGCGGAATACCTGCAAGCGCGCAAGAGCCTTAAGGGTTTAGTGGTGCTGATGGATATCCGTCATCCGTTCAAGGAATTGGATCAGGATTTGATCCGCTGGGCCGTGAGCAGTGAGTTACCTGTGCTGGCGTTGTTAACCAAAGCCGACAAATTAAAGGCCGGTAAGCGTAAAGCTCAGTTGTTGATGGCCAGGGAGGCGAGCCTGGCCTTCTGCGGAGATGTTACGGTACACGCCTTCTCTTCACTCAATGGTATCGGTATGGCAGAGGCTGAAGGGGTGCTGGACGCCTGGTTTGGATTAGAAAAAGAAAAGCCCTGACCGACAGGCCAGGGCTAAACACACACTCAGGGACACACATAAACCGTAAGTTCAGAGCCTGCTAAAACGCAAAAGTTCACAAAGAAAGTAAATTTCTTTTATGAAATTTAAATACGTTGACGTCCTGAGCCTTTCTGAAACCTGCGGGCATAAAAAAACCCCGGTCAGAGACCGGGGTTAAAGCAAAGGTTTGAAAGATAGAACATCATACCTCTGTACCCTACAGCGAAAATACTATGTTCAAACCTCTTAAAACGCAAGCTCTTTTTGTAATTTAATTACAATAATGTCGATATGATTTAGTGAGCCTGATCCCAGTTAGCGCCGACACCTGCTTCTACAAGTAAGGGAACATCAAGTGTTGAGGCCTTCTCCATCAGCTCAATGATACGCTTCCTGTGTGCCTCGAGATTCTGTTCTTTTATTTCAAAAACCAGTTCGTCATGTACCTGCATGATCATTCTGACCTCGCTGGCAGCGTGCTCTTCTATCCATTGGTTCACTGCCAGCATGGCTTTTTTGATGATATCTGCGGCGGTGCCCTGCATCGGAGCATTGATGGCGGCACGTTCAGCCCCTTTGCGTCTGGCGCCATTGCTGGATTTGATTTCCGGCAAATACAGGCGACGACCAAATACGGTAGAGACATAGCCCTGAGACTTTGCCTGCTCTCTGGTATTGTGCATATAAGTGAGCACGCCCGGATAACGATCGAAGTACAGATCCATATATTCCTGTGCTTCCTGGCGCGGGATGTTCAGCTGTTGGGCCAGACCAAAGGCAGACATACCGTAGATCAGGCCAAAGTTGATGGCCTTGGCATTACGTCGCTGCTCACTGGTGACGTTATCAAGACTGACTCCAAATACTTCTGCTGCAGTGGCTTTATGGATATCCAGCCCCTTGGCAAAGGCATTTAAAAGCCCTTTGTCAGCGGATAGATGGGCCATAATTCTCAGCTCAATCTGTGAGTAATCGGCAGCAACAATTTTACAGCCTTGTGGGGCAATGAAGGCTTGTCTCACCTTGCGGCCCTGTTCGGTGCGAATCGGAATATTCTGCAGGTTCGGGTCCGTCGAAGACAGTCTGCCTGTGGCTGCCACAGCCTGATGGTAAGAGGTATGCACTCTGCCGGTCCGGTGATTGATCATCTTCGGTAGTTTGTCGGTATAGGTGTTCTTCAGCTTGCTTAATCCCCGGTATTCCATTAACAACCTGGGCAGGGGATAGTTCATCGCCAGTGTTTGCAGCACGTCTTCTGAGGTGGAGGGGGCGCCCTTAGGCGTCTTTTTGACTACCGGCAACTGCATCTTTTCAAACAGGATCGTTTGCAATTGCTTGGTTGAGCCAAGGTTAAACTGTTCTCCGGCCAGCTCGTAGACTTCTTCCTCAAGCCCCAGAATACGACTGGCAATATGCTGGCTTTGTTCCCGCAGCTGCTGGCTGTCTATTAATACACCGGTGTATTCCATTTTTGACAGCACCGGTATCAGTGGTACCTCAATTTCGGTTAACACATGTTTAAGGCCTGCCTCCTGCTCGATCTTCGGCCATAGATTTTCATGCAATCGATAAGTAATGTCTGCGTCTTCCGCCGCATAAGGTGCGGCCTGCTCCAGAGCAATCTGATTAAAGGTAAGTTGTTTTGCGCCTTTTCCGGCGATATCTTCAAACTTTATGGTCTTAAAATCGAGATAGCGCTCGGCCAGGCTGTCCATATCATGGCGTCCGGCTACGCTGTTATACACATAGGATTCGAGCATAGTATCAAAGGCAATGCCTTTGAGTTCGATACCATAGTTGCACAGTACATTTTTATCATATTTGAGGTGCTGACCTACCTTGAGGCGTTGTGGGTCTTCGAGTATGGGTTTAAGTTGTTCTAATACCCAATCCCGATCCAGTTGTTCGGGGGCATCTGCGCAGTCGTGGCCAACGGGAAGGTAAGCCGCCTCACCCGGCGCAACTGCAAAGCAAAACCCGACGAGCTCGGCTTCCATGTAATTGAGGCTGGTCGTTTCGGTGTCCAGCGCAAACAAAGGAGCTTGTCTTAGCTTATCCAGCCAGGTTTGCAGGATCTCTTTACTGAGTATGGTCTGGTAGTTGTTATGGCTGATATCGTGCTGGTTGTTCGCTGTTGCGGCCGTTACCGGACCCTGTTGCTCAACTTCTTCCAGCCAGCGTTTGAAATTGTAACGGCTGTAAAGCTCGGTCAGCTGTTTGGTGTCAGGTTCACCGGGCACCAGATCCTGTGGTTCTACGTGCAATGCCACATCGGTTTTGATCGTCGCCAGCTGGTAGGAGAGGCGGGCCTGTTCTTCATATTCGCGCATCTTCTGGGCCATGCTCCTGGCGCCCCGGAAATCCAGTGTCTCTATCTTATCCAGATTCCCGAATATCTGATCCAGACCGCCCAGATTTTGCAGCATCGCCAGGGCGCTTTTATCGCCAACACCCGGTACACCAGGAATATTGTCTGACTTGTCACCTTTAAGCGCGAGAAAGTCGATGATCAACTCCGGCGGTACACCAAACTTCTCTGATACACCATCAGGATCGAGTAAGGTGTTGGTCATGGTATTGATAAGGGTGACATTGTCGTCAACCAGTTGCGCCATGTCCTTGTCTCCGGTACTGATCAGAACGGCGATTCCTGCCGCACTGGCCTGGCGGGAGAGCGTACCGATAACATCATCGGCCTCTACTCCTTCTTCAACTATGATGGGCAGACCCATGGCCTGAATAATACTGTGCAAAGGCGCAATCTGTTGCCGCAGATCGTCAGGCATAGGCGGGCGATTTGCTTTGTAATCGGCATAAATATCATCTCTGAAAGTCTTACCCTTAGCATCAAACACCACGGCTATATGTGTTGGGTTTATTTGCTTGAGCATACTTCTGAGCATATTAATAACACCGTATATTGCGCCGGTATGTTCACCATGCTCATTGGTCAGGTTGGGCATGGCATGGAAAGCCCTGAATAAATAAGAGGAACCGTCTACCAGAATAAGAGGGTTATCAGGAAGTTTTGCCATAGTCATTCGCTTATTGCCGGAAATGATGAGTAGGATGCCATAAGAAAACCCGCTATGGCATAGTTATACACAGTTTTTAAGTCCTGTGGATAACCCTGTTGATTATCCTTGTGCGCACGATTAAGTTCACCTCACTGAAAAACAATGAAGTGTTTGAAATGCTTATATATAGCGGTTTTGATAACTAACGGATAACTGCGGGACCGTTTATATTTTTTATTTTCCTTTGTGGATAACGCTTTGCAAAGATTTTTGACCTTGCGCAAAGCGAAGCGTTACTCTAACACAACCCTGTCGTTTGAAAAGTGCTGATTAGCCAATGCTTAGAATTATTGGCTATGAAGATTCAGAGCAAAGGGCATAAGTAAGTAATTATCTGACCTGGAGGGTGATGATGAAAAATGTGGCAATTATATTAAGTGGTTGTGGCGTGTTTGACGGTGCTGAGATCTTTGAGTCAGTGATCACTTTGCTGGCACTTGATGCAAGGGGGGCAAAATACCAGTGTTTCGCACCTGATATGCAGCAACATCATGTGATTAACCATCTTACCGGTGAAGTGATGGAAGGCGAAAGTCGTAATGTTCTGGTTGAGGCTGCCCGTATTGCAAGGGGAGATATAAAGGAACTCAAAGAACTCAATGTTGATGACTATGATGCACTGATTTTACCCGGCGGCTTCGGTGCCGCGAAGAACCTCAGTGATTTCGCGATCAAAGGTGCGGATTGCACAATTCATCCCGATGTTGAGGCCATTTGTAAGGCTTTCGCTGAGAAGCGGAAGCCCGCAGGTTATTTGTGTATTGCGCCGGCTATGCTGGCCCGTATCTATGGTAGTAAGGTGAAGATGACCATTGGCAATGATGCCGAAACGGCTGAGGCTGTTGAGGCGATGGGGGCAATTCATATCGAGTGTGCGGTTACCGATGTGGTTGAAGACAGGGACTGTAAGCTGATTACAACACCAGCCTATATGCTGGCAAAAAATATTGGTGAGGCCGCGACGGGGATCAACAAGCTGGTGGATAAAGTACTGGAAATGGCATAGACGTGTATCTGCTAAATCGCGGTTATCATTGGTTTTTTTCATTTAAGCCTTTTGATCTGAGGCTATACAGTCAATAATTAGGTATCCAACTAACCCCGGCTGCTTTAATGTACAAGCGCGTATACCTTGCAGGAGATAATCA
Organism: Lacimicrobium alkaliphilum; assembly: GCF_001466725.1. Classification (NCBI taxonomy): domain Bacteria; kingdom Pseudomonadati; phylum Pseudomonadota; class Gammaproteobacteria; order Alteromonadales; family Alteromonadaceae; genus Lacimicrobium; species Lacimicrobium alkaliphilum. The sequence goes on along the minus strand of NZ_CP013650.1, from coordinate 4,245,136 downwards.
CTCGTGCTGGCAAAAAGAGTTGCAGGCTCAGGCCAGGGCTGCGGAGCTGGCAATTAGTTTCCGGTGCCCTCACAAGCAGTCTGCGTCAGGTTCAGTGAATGCTGAACCAGCCAGACAAATGGCAGGAGCTCGTTGTGTAGCAGCAGTTAATGATGCCTTATTGAGGGAGGCTGAGCTGATTGTCGTGCGTTTTGATAGTGACTCAGATCACCATCATGCGCTGGCTGCAGCCGGGCAGGCGATAGTGCAGGGTAAGTCCATGGTCGTGCTGCACGAAAAAGCGCTGGCGGATAAACTTGCCAGTATTTCCAGAGTTGCCACAGCGGTAGCCGGTGACATGGAGCAGTTGCTGTCGATTCTGGATGCCTGGAGTAATAACAAGGCCATAGATAATAACTAAATGCAGTATCGCACCATAATCCGAATTCTTGGCCTGCTCGTCGCCCTGTTTAGTGTGACGATGCTGCCTCCCGCTCTCGTCTCTGTTATTTATGCTGACGGCGGCGGCTTGCCATTTTTGCTGGCCTTTTTTCTTTGCCTGATCACCGGATTACTGTCCTGGTATCCAAACCGTCGGCATCGTTCGGAGCTCAGAGCAAAAGAAGGCTTTCTTATTGTGGCACTGTTCTGGACGGTACTGGCAAGCTTTGCTTCATTACCGTTTATTTTCCTCGAGCAGCCGCAACTTTCTGTTACCGACTCATTCTTTGAAGCATTCTCAGGCCTTACTACCACAGGCGCCACGGTCATTGAAGGTATCGATTACCTCCCCAGGGCTGTTCAGTTCTATCGTCAGCAACTGCAATGGCTCGGGGGGATGGGAATTATCGTACTGGCGGTGGCAATACTGCCGATTCTCGGCGTAGGCGGAATGCAGTTGTATCGGGCCGAGATCCCTGGTCCGGTAAAAGATTCAAAGATGACGCCGAGAATCGCGGATACCGCCAAGCACTTGTGGTACATCTATATGGTGCTGACCCTGGCATGTGTGTTCGCATACTGGTTGGCCGGAATGAGCTTATTTGATGCGATTTGCCATGCTTTTTCCACCGTGGCGATTGGCGGATTCTCAAACTATGATGCCAGCATCGGACACTTTAACAGCCCGCTGATCAACGCAATTTGTGTTCTGTTCCTGTGGGTTTCGGCACTGAACTTCGCTTTGCACTTTCACGCAGTGCACAACCGCAGTATCAAGGCTTATCTGCGCGATCCAGAGTTAAAAGCATTTTTTGCCATACAGATTGTATTGGTGCTGATCTGCTTTGCCACTCTCACCGCACATCAGTGGTATGCCGACGTTGAAACGGCCTTTGACCAGGCACTTTTTCATGCAGTTTCGATCAGTACCACAGCGGGGTTCAGTGCGGACAGTTTCGCTGACTGGCCGGTTTTCCTGCCGATCCTGTTGATCTTCGCCAGTTTTATCGGTGGTTGCGCCAGCTCCACAGGTGGCGGTCTGAAGGTGGTCAGAGTGGTGTTGCTGTTCCTGCAGGGAAAACGGGAAGTGGACAGGCTGGTACACCCCAAAGCGGTATATTCTGTAAAGCTGGGAAACAGGGCGCTACCAGACCGGGTTGTTGAAGCTGTATGGGGCTTTTTCTCTGCTTATGCACTGATTTTTATTGTTATCATGATAGCCATGGTGGCAACTGGAATGGATAACCTGACTGCCTTCACAGCCACGGCGGCTTGCCTGAATAATCTTGGGCCTGGTCTGGGGGCGGTAGCCGCCAACTTTGCAGATGTTACATCAGCGGGCAAATGGTGGCTGGTGCTGGCAATGCTGTTTGGCCGGCTGGAAGTATTTTCGTTGCTGGTTTTATTTTCTCCAACGTTCTGGCGTAGTTAAGCCCGAACCAATGGGCTCATGGTGAATTCTGCTGGTTTTCTGTGCATCTTCTGATACAGTCGATGCAGGATCACCGGACTCGCGCCGGGTAAATGCTGATTATAATATCGTCTGAGGGTTAGCCCCATGTTTGCTTATGTAGCCAGACATCCGATACTGGACACAGATAAAAATGTTTATGCCTATGAACTGCTGTTCAGGGATGGTCGTAAAAATTGTTTTCCGGATATAAAGCCTGATGAGGCAACATCCAAAATCATTACTGCCAGCCACCTGACGCTTGGATTGGAAGACATTGCCTGTCATAAAACCTCTTTTATAAACTTCCACAAAGAAACATTGATCAACGGCTTTCCCACCATGCTGGATCCAGAGTCTGTGGTAGTGGAGATCGTTGACACTGTTCCTTCTGACAGCAGCCTGGTGGGGGCCTGTAAGCAAATTAAAGATATGGGCTACAAGCTGGCCCTGGATGATCATAACTTTGATCCCAGATGGGATGCGTTCTTACCCTATGTAGACATTATCAAAGTCGACACCCTGCGCAGTGATTTTGACACCATCGCCCGCAATCTGCCGAAGTTTCAGCAAGCTAAGGTCAAGCTGGTAGCGGAAAAAGTGGAAACCTATGAAGACTTTAATTGCTATCGGGATATGGGTTTTGACTACTTTCAGGGCTTCTTTTTCTCCAAGCCTGAGGTCATACGCCAGCGAAACCTGCCCACTTCTAAACTGGCCTTACTGGAACTGCTACAGGAAAGCTCCAGCACTGAATTCAGTTTTGAACGGGTGAACGCCATTTTTGAGCGTGATGTGGGTCTGTCCTACATGTTGCTCAGGTTTATTAATAATCCAACCATCAACAAGCGCTATAAAATCTCGTCACTGCGCCATGCGCTGAACTATCTCGGTGAACTGGAGCTGAAGAAATTTATTTCCATTCTGGCTCTGGCCAATATGGGCGAAGACAAGCCCATAGAACTGTTGCACCTGTCATTGGTCAGAGCGAAGTTCTGTGAACTGGTCAGCATCGCCAAGAAAGATAAGGATAATCCACCGAAAGGGTTTCTTGTGGGGCTGTTTTCGTTGTTGGATGCGCTGCTTGATCAGGACATGAGCGCTTTGGTAGGCAAACTGCCGATAGACGATGAAATTCGTTCAGCCTTATGCGGCGGTGAGGGACGTCTGAGAAACTATCTGGGCCTGGCCAAGGCTTTTGAGAGTGCTAACTGGCTGGCTCTGATCAAATTGTCTGGTCAGCTGGAGCTCAGCCAGAAGATGCTGCACGGCCTGTTTAACGAGGCGATCGTCTGGGGAAATGGCATCAGACAAAGCATTTCGCCGCACTTTCCCAGAACCAAGGTTACAAATTAAGCGGTTAGCGCAAAAAAGTGCTTCAGACCGTTGACTTTTTAGAGGCTTATAACTAAAGTACGCCCTCTTCTTGCCCAGGTGGTGGAATTGGTAGACACGCTAGCTTCAGGTGCTAGTGGGGGAAACCCCGTGGAGGTTCAAGTCCTCTCCTGGGCACCAATTCTTGAAAAAGCCCTGACGATAATCGTCAGGGTTTTTTTATGTCCAGGGATGGACGGTATGCCGATAATGTCGGGAACGTTTTTTCGGCGATTGTTTCTGTTTGCCGGCGTCCAGTAAGCGTTTAGCCAAAGAAAAAGGCGCTGGGCTGAAACAACTTCTCCACGTGGTCGATATACTTCTTATCTACCAGAAACAGAATGACGTGATCATCGGCCTCGATAACAGTATCACCATGGGCAATGATAACTTCGTCTTTACGCACCACAGCCCCGATGGTGGTGCCCGGAGGCAGTTTGATATCGTTGATGGCCTTACCTACAACCTTTGAGGTGTGCTCGTCACCGTGGGCAATGGCCTCGATGGCCTCCGCTGCACCTCGTCTGAGTGAGTAAACATTCACTATGTCTCCACGTCTTATGTGGGTCAGCAGTGCTGAGATGGTCGCTTGCTGAGGTGAGACGGCTATATCCACTTCACCGCCCTGAACCAAATCGACATAAGCGCTGCGCTGAATCAGTACCATGGTTTTCTTGGCGCCCATGCGCTTGGCAAGCATAGCGGACATGATATTGGCTTCATCATCGTTGGTAACGGCGATAAATACGTCAGTTTGCTCTACCTGTTCTTCGTTAAGCAATTCCTGATCCGATGCATCGCCACAGAATACAGTGGCTTTCTTCAGGTTTGATGAAAGGTATTTTGCTCTTTCCTGATTAAACTCGATTAATTTGACCTGATGCTTGTCCTCCAGCTGGGAAGCCAAGCCAGCGCCGATAAGCCCGCCCCCGGCAATCATTATGCGCTTGTAGCTTGCTTCCAGTTTTTGCAGCTCACTCATCACCGCGCGAATATGTTTGGTGGCGGCGATAAAAAACACTTCATCGTCGGCTTCGATCACGGTAGTACCCAATGGACGAATAGGCCGTCCCCGTCTGTATATGGCGGCCACCCGGGTTTCCACGTTAGGCATATGCTCTTTGAGTGCAGACAGAGCATGACCAACAAGTAACCCACCATAATACGCTTTAACGGCGACCAGGCTGACTTTGCCATCGGCAAACTCAACCACCTGAAGTGCTCCCGGGTAGTCAATAAGCCTTTTGATCGAGCGTGTAACCAGCTGTTCCGGCGCGATCATATGATTAACCGGGATGTCTGAATGTTTAAATAGCTGGTCCTGATAGGCTAAATACTGACCGGAGCGGATACGGGCAATTTTGGTTGGGGTTTTAAACAGGGTATGCGCTATCTGACAGGCCATCATGTTGGACTCGTCGCTGTTAGTGACGGCGATCAGCATGTCAGCATCTTCTGCGCCGGCTTTTTTAAGCACATCAGGGTGTGAACCAAAGCCGGAAATTACCTGCAGATCCAGGCGATCCTGCAGGTTTCTGAGAACATCATAGTCAGAGTCTATGACGGTGATTTCATTTTTTTCACCGACCAGGTTTTCGGCAAGCGTTCCGCCGACCTGGCCGGCCCCCACTATGATGATCTTCATACTATGTGATTCTTATCGTTGTGAACTCTGATGTCACTGGTAATACTAATGCAGGTTTCCTTATCTATCAGCACTTTATCAGCCTGGCATAATAGAAACCATCCATTTCCCGGTCTCCCGGTAATATCTGCATGCCCGGTTGTTCTGGTGTGTCCTGAGGGTGCACAGGGGAAAGTTTCGCATCCTGATGATCACGCAAGAAGCGCAGTATTTGCATCCGGTTTTCCTGTTCCAGTATCGAACAGGTGGCGTAGAGTAAGGTACCGCCGGCTTTTAACAACGGCCACAACGACTCCAATAGCTGAGCCTGAGTTTGTACAAGCTGTTCGATGTCGCTGTCTTTTCTCAGCCATCTGATATCCGGGTGACGGCGGATGACCCCAGTGGCAGAGCAGGGGGCGTCGAGCAATATGCGGTCAAAACTTCTGCCATCCCACCAGGTCTCCGGTTCGGCGGCATCCCCCTGTAACAGCTCCGCATTTAGCTTCAGACGCTCTAAGTTCTCGGCCACTCTATGCAGACGCTCAGCATCAAGATCCAGCGCCAAACACTCATCCAGCTCAGGTTGTAACTCCAGTATATGACAGGTTTTTCCACCTGGTGCGGCACAGGCATCCAGTATCCGCTCTTTGGGCTGAGCTGATAGCAGCCCGGCGGCAAGTTGCGCCGCGCCATCCTGGGCGGAAAACCAGCCCTGGCTGTAGCCCGGTAAGGTTGTCAGATCATATCCCTTGCGTAATATTACGGCTTGCGGAGCATCGGCAATATTGGTGTCAAACTGAATATGTTGCTCTGAAAGCGCATCACAAAAATCATCCAGACTCACCTGCTGCTGATTCACGCGAAGCCAGATAGGAGGTCGGGTGTTCATCGCAACAAGCAACGCTGGTAGATTTTGTGGATAGTTGTCTTTGAGCCGGCGATAAAGCCACTTCGGCATGCCGGAGGCAATCCGAGGGTCCTCTGAACGATGTGCATTCAGATCCTGACGGATAAAATTCCGCAGGCAGGCATTTACCAATCCTTTCAGGCCGTTACATTTGAGCTTGTCACACGCACCAACGGTTTCAGCAACAGCGGCATGTGTAGAAACCCGGCTAAATGCTAATTGGTAGATTCCCAGTAATAACAGATGTTCGACTATTTTTTGTTTAGACTTCAGAGGTTTATGTAGAAGCTGGCGTAACCAGTATTGCAGCTGGGGCAAATTACGCAACACCCCATAGACCATTTCCTGCAGCCAGGCTTTGTCTTTCTCATTATGCTGAGCTTGCAGGTATGCAAAGCTCTGACGCAGGGATTGTCCTTGTTCAAGCACACTGAACAGGGCTGTGGCACCATCGGCTCTGAGTTTAGCGGCGCTCACGAGAGCCGGGTTCCCGGAGCAAACTCTTCGCGACGGGCATTAAGCACCTCAACGGCTGACAGGGCTTTTTTACCTGGCAATTGAATAATCTCGAGGCGCAAACTGCCTTGTCCTGTCGCGACCAGGATCCCCTGTTTATCTGCTGCGAGGATTGTGCCTGGCTCTCCCGCAGCATCACTGACACTGGCCTGCCAGATTTTGACGGGTTTCTCCATAAGCTCGAAGTAGCATACAGGCCAGGGATTAAAGGCTCTGATATTTCGCTCCAGTTGCAGCGCATCCGCGTGCCAGTCAATCCGGGCCTCTTCTTTAGTGAGCTTCTGTGCGTAATTTGCCAGCTCATTATTCTGAGGTTCCGGGTGAATATCCTCTAACGATACAAGTGCTTCCAGTAAGGCTCCCGGGCCAACCTCTGCCAGCTTTTCATAGAGTGAGGCACTGGTGTCAGCCGGGGTGATATCAATGGTCCTTTTTAGCAGGATGTCTCCGGTATCCAGACCTTTATCCATTTGCATAATAGTGACCCCGGTTTCTGTATCGCCGGCCCATATGGCACGTTGTATGGGGGCGGCGCCACGCCATCGGGGAAGTAGTGAACCATGAACATTCAGGCATCCATAAGTGGGGATGTCCAGTATTGCCTGTGGCAGTATCAGACCATAGGCCACCACGATCATAATATCAGGCTTCAGGTCAGCCAATTGTTGCTGAGTCTCCTCTGAGCGCAGAGAAGCAGGCTGATACAGTGCCAAATTATGGGTTTCGGCCAATTGCTTAACCGCGCTTGACTGAAGCTTTTTTCCCCGTCCGGCAGGGCGATCCGGTTGGGTATAAACGCCGACGATACGGTGTTCGGATGAGATAAGTGCCTGCAGGTGCCTGGCAGCAAAATCCGGCGTACCGGCGAATACAATATTATAAGATTTTTTCAACTCTGGGCCTCAGGCTCGGGTCAACAGACGGGCTTCTTTTTCCAGTTTCTTGCGGATACGCTGGCGTTTCAGGGGCGAAAGATAATCGACAAAAAGCACCCCCCTGAGATGATCCAGCTCGTGCTGGATGCAAATGGCCAGTAAGCCATCGGCATCCATGCTAAAGCTTTCGCCATTGGTATCTAATGCTGTGACTTTCACTTTTTCTGCCCGTTCAACTTTGGCATAGCTATTCGGTACAGAGAGGCAACCTTCTTCACTGATAGTAGAGCCGTTCTTTTCAGTGATTTCCGGGTTGATAAATACCAAAGGATTACTCTGATCTTCCGATACATCCATCACCACAATACGCAGATGGGTGTTGACCTGAGTGGCAGCCAGGCCTATACCATTTTCTTCACGCATGGTTTCGAACATGTCTTCGACCAGAGTGCGTATTTGGTCATTTATCTCTTTCACTGGCTTGGCGACAGTGCGTAAGCGCTCATCGGGGAAGCGCAGAACTTCTAATTTGGCCATGGAGTAATCAGCTACACTTAAATTTGATAAAAATGAAGGCGTTAAATATCAATTAACATACGAAACAAGTTAAAAGACTATTTAATACCTGAGAATACCGGCTATTCTAGCTCAACTGAGGTCAAAAAATAATAGCCCTGCCTGATTGTCTGTATGTCTGACTCCGGGGCTATATTTACTGTGACTCCTTTGCCGCTGAGATGTTCAGTGTGGCTGGAATCTTATTATGCAAGCTGCCCGGGGGAAATATGCGGTTTAATTTATCGAAATGGCTGTTCATACTTGTGTTTTTGCCAGCCTGGTGTATGGCTGTGGTGATCAGGCCTGATGCGCCAGAAGTCTACAAAGTTAAGAAAGGCGATACGTTGTGGGATATTTCAGCCATGTATCTAACGCAGCCCTGGTTATGGCCTGAGCTGTGGAGGAATAACAGTCATATCAGCAACCCTCATTTAATTTACCCTGGTGATGAGCTAAGGCTTGTCATTAATGAGCAGGGTGAAGCTGAGCTGGTGCTGTCCCGTGACAGTAATGACAAACCTCAAAAGAAGCTGAGCCCACAGGGTAAACTTATGGATAAGGCCAGCGAGCCTGTATCGGTTTTACCCTGGTCAGTGGTTGAGCCGTTTGTAAAAGGTGCCGTGGTGATGAGTAAAGAAGAATTCAGCGCGCTACCCAGGGTCATCACAGATTACGATGATACGGTCAGGTATGCGAATGAAGATTTACTTGTCGGAGAGATGGCTGACAACACTGATTCACTGCTGGTGCTGCGTCAGCAAAGCACTATTTATGATATGCAGGATAATGAAGTCGGCGTGCAGATTCGTAACCTCGCCAGTGCCACGCTGATACCTACTGAAAGTCAGGACTTTAGTCTGGTCAGACTGGATAAGTCCAGGATGGAAACGCGGGCCGGGGACCGATTAGCGCCAGTGTCGATTATGGAACAGTCTGACGACATTCAGCTTCGTTCTGCGGACAGTCAGCGAGGCCATATCCTGGGTAACTTACAGGAACACCATCTTATGGGGCGTCTTGATGTGGTGGTAGTCGATTTGGGTCACAGTGAGGTTACGCCGGGTACCGTAATGGGAATTTATACTCAGGGACCTGCTATCGAAGACAGTAAGACGGGCATCAGTGAAGACAGCTGGTTACCAGCTATATTTGATAACAAAGAAACTCCCCGGCCCCCTGCGATTAAATCGGGTGATTTGGTGGTGTTTAAGACCTTTGAACGTACCAGTTATGCGCTCATTCTGAACAGCTCAAGAATCGTTCGCCGGGGAGATATTGTCGGTAAGCCCTGACCGGGGACGAGATAATTAGGACAGTGAAATGTCACAGGATGTGGAATTAAGAAAGTGGATGACTCTCGAACAGTTACCAAGGCTTGGTGCGGGTACATTGAGGACGCTTTGTGACAATACGCAGGGACAGTTGCTTTCGTTATTTGGTTTGCCGGACTCTGAACTCAGAAGTCTGGGGTTAAATTCGGAACAAATCCGCACCATAAGAAAACCGAATAATGACTGGCTGGACAAGAATTTTGCCTGGTTGTCGGCCAGTCCGGAGAACTTCTTACTCGGATTTGATAGTGTTGATTATCCGCAACAGCTTAAGGAACTTCCCCGCCCGCCACTGTTGCTTTTCGGGCAAGGCAATAGTCACTGTCTGAAAAAGCCACAAATCGCTATTGTTGGCAGCAGAAACCCAACCACTCCCGGACGTCAGTTCGCCTTTGAGATAGCCTCTCAGCTCAGTCAGTCTGGGTTTGTTGTGACCAGTGGTATGGCACTGGGTATCGATGGGTGGGCACACAAAGGGGTATTGGAACGAGGTGGTGAGACTACCGCTGTACTGGGCTCAGGTCTTGAGCAAATCTACCCGAAACGTCATTTGCAGCTGGCGCGACAGATCCTTGATGGCGGAGGTTGTCTGTTGTCGGAGTTTGCCCCATGGCAAAAAGCTGCGGCTGATCATTTCCCCCGTCGTAATCGTATTATCAGTGGTCTGAGTCTTGGCACCCTGGTGGTTGAGGCCGCTATCAGGAGTGGCTCACTGATCACGGCACGGTATGCACTTGAGCAGGGCAGGGATGTGTTCGCTGTCCCTGGCAGTGTGCACAATCCGCTGTCTAAAGGTTGTCATTATTTAATCAAACAGGGTGCCAAGCTGGTGGAGAATGCAGAGGATATTATCGAGGAATATCAGAATCTTGTCACAGTGGTGGATAAAGTTAACGCAAATGATGCCGAAAAAAATAATAACAATGGCTTGGCAAGGGACAGATTGTTAGATAGTGTTGAGTTTGAGGTCACACCCATTGATGTGATCGCACAGCGCAGCGGCCTGCCATTGAAGGTAGTGTTGACAGAATTATTAGAATACGAGTTGCGCGGCTTAGTAACTGCCATCCCTGGCGGTTACATAAAATTGAGGGGAAAATAGTATGTTTGACATCCTCATGTATCTGTTTGAAAACTTCATTCATAGTGAAACGGAAATTCGTGTTGATCAGGACGAGTTGACCGATGAGCTTGTGCGCGCCGGTTTCCACCATGATGAAATATACAAAGCACTGTCCTGGCTGGAAAAGCTGGCAGCGTTGCAGGAATCAGATACTCACCCTTATCTGGCCAATGCCTCCACCTCTGCTCTTACCCGCATTTATACACAGGAAGAGCAGATGCGACTGGATGTAGAATGCCGGGGGTTTCTGATGTTTCTGGAACAGATCAACGTACTGGATGCTTCTACCCGTGAGATGGTGTTGGATCGGGTAATGGAGATCGATACGTCGGAATTCTGTCTGGAAGACCTCAAATGGGTCGTATTGATGGTACTGTTCAATGTGCCCGGCAAAGAAAATGCCTATGCTCAGATGGAAGAGCTGCTATTTGAGGAGCCTGAAGGTCTGTTGCACTGAGTGCAGACTGTCCAGACTGAATAACGCTTAGATATTAAGCGAGCCCTGACTATGGCATAATCATCTTATGTCAAAGATCGATCATTCCCTGTTTAAAGCCGATGAGCATGCCCTGCAGCATGCTTACGGCAATTGTCCTCAATGTGATGCGAAGCTGCAGATCCGCACCGGGCGCAGTGGCCCGTTTCTTGGCTGTAGCCGTTACCCACAGTGCGAATTCAGTAAACCTCTGCATGAATATCAATATCATGAGCTTAAGATCATTGAGGACTCTGCCTGTCCGGATTGTGGTGCCAGGCTGGCGGTGAAAAAGGGCCGTTATGGATTATTTATTGGATGTACCCATTTTCCTCAGTGTCACCATATCGAAAAGATGAATCAAAAGACGGAGACGGCTATCGGTTGTCCGGCTTGCGGCGAAGGACAACTGCAACAGCGAACAAACCGTTTTGGCAAAACGTTTTTTGCCTGTGATGGCTATCCAGCCTGTAAGTATTTGTTGAACCACCCGCCTGTTAAGCATCACTGCCCACAATGTGACTGGCCTTTGATGGTAAAGAAACAGGCGGCCCAGGGAGAATACCTGCAATGCCCACAACGTCAATGCCAGCATAAAATATCGCCCTCTGACCCTCTGCCTGAATAAGCTTAGCTTTGAGGTTATCCGGGTATAAGTATATGATCCCGGCTCTTTGGCAAAATGGCATCATAAATGAGTGAATCGCAACTGCAATGGCACGATGAGGTCAGACAAGCCTTTATTCGGGGAGAGTTACTGGCTTACCCCACTGAAGCCGTATTTGGTCTGGGTTGTGATCCTGATAACCAGCAAGCGGTGATGAATCTGCTGGCATTGAAAAAGCGGCCGGTGGAAAAAGGTCTGATTCTGGTGGCGAAAACCTATTCGCAGCTTTTGCCCTACGTCAAAGACTCTGCCATTCCACTGGACAGACGCACGGCTATTATTTCAAGCTGGCCGGGGCCGGTTACCTGGCTACTGCCTAAGTCTGACAATGCGCCGGACTGGATCACCGGGGGCAGCGATATGATTGCGGTTCGTGTATCTGCCCACCCTGTGGTCGAGCAGCTGTGTGATATGCTGGATAAACCCCTGGTCTCTACCAGTGCCAATCTCAGTGGCCAGCCGCCTGTCACCGAAGCGCAGGAAATTGTGCGAACCTTTGCCGATAACGTCGTGCTGGTGCCGGGAAAGGTTGGGGGAAGTCTTAAACCTTCTGAAATTCGTCACGGTCTGACCGGTAACATCATCAGGCCCGGAAAGTAGCGTTATATGTCTGAAATTAATCTGGATTCGGTTAAGCAATTTTTATTGGGTTTGCAAAACAATATTTGTCAGACCCTGGAGCTGGTGGATGGCAAAGGTAATTTTGCTGAGGATAACTGGCAGCGTGAAGAGGGTGGCGGCGGCCGCACCAGGGTGATGACTGCGGGTCAGGTTATCGAGCAGGGTGGAGTAAATTTTTCCCATGTTTATGGTGATGCCTTGCCACCGTCGGCGACAGCGGCCAGGCCTGAATTGCAGGGGCGCAGTTTCCAGGCTATGGGGGTATCGCTGGTAATCCATCCCAATAATCCCTATGTGCCGACTTCCCATGCCAATGTGCGCTTTTTTGTTGCCGAAAAACCAGGAGAAGAGCCGGTATGGTGGTTTGGCGGTGGCTTCGACTTAACTCCTTTTTATCCGTTTCTGGAAGATGTCCAACACTGGCACAAGGTCGCCCGTGATCTCTGCGCGCCTTTTGGTGATGAGGTATACCCGCAATATAAGAAATGGTGTGACGACTATTTTTATATCAGACACAGAAATGAAACCCGGGGTGTAGGCGGGCTTTTCTTCGACGATCTCAATGAATGGGGGTTCGACAAATGCTTTGCCTTTATGCAGGCTGTGGGTAACGGCTTTGTGGATGCCTATGTGCCGATTATCGAAACCCGAAAGGGAACGGCTTTTGGTGAACAGGAGCGTCAGTTTCAGCTTTACCGCCGTGGACGCTATGTCGAATTTAATCTGGTGTACGACAGAGGTACATTGTTTGGTCTGCAAACTGGTGGTCGCACTGAATCTATACTGATGTCCATGCCGCCACTGGCCAGGTGGGCTTATGATTATAAACCTATGCCAGGAAGCCGTGAGCACCAGTTATATCAGCATTTTCTTAAACCAAGAGACTGGCTGAGTGATGATCAGTGATTTTTCATATGTCGGGCCAGAGGCTGAAGGTTATTCCAGATAACCTGTCGAAGTTGATAATCGGTTACCGACTCCTCAAGAGCCCGGCTCATACAATATAACCACTGGCTGATCATCAGCTCGTCCACTTTCACATGCAGATGCCTTGCTCGTAAGCGGGGATGCCCGTACTTCTGTTCATACAGAGGGGGGCCGCCTAACCAGCCTGTCATGAACTCCAGAAATTTCTGCCGGGTAGTGCTCAGATCCTGTGAGTGAATAGCCCGCAGCTCGGCAGCTTTAGGATCCTGCTCCATAATATCGTAAAAGCGCTGACAAAGAGCTGTGGTGGTTTGTTCACCGCCAATCATTTCATACAGGCTGGCAGGTTTGGATTTTGCTGACTTCTGGTTTACTCTGCTCAGCCAGTCGTTAAGTTTGGTAAGCTTCATGGATCAATACGCCGTCTTTGGTAACCCTATTGCCCACAGCAAGTCCCCTTTTATTCATACCATGTTTGCGCAGCAAACCGGGCAACCGCTGAATTATGAGGCGATCCTAACACCTTTGAATGGCTTTACCGAAACAGTACGGCAGTTTTTCAACGGCTCCGGCAAGGGGGCCAATGTCACAGTTCCGTTTAAGCAACAGGCTTTTGAACTTGCAGATGAGCTGTCAACCGCCGCCGAGCTGGCAGGCTCGGTCAACACCCTCAGTTATCTCCAGGGAGTGATTAAAGGGGATAATACGGACGGTATAGGGCTGGTCAGAGACTTGCAGTTTCATGATATCGAGCTTAGTGGCAAGCGAATATTATTGCTTGGAGCCGGCGGTGCAGCCAGAGGGGCCATTCTGCCGGTGCTGGAGCAGCAGCCCCTTAGTTTGCATATTGCTAACCGGACCGAGGCAAAAGCCAGAGAGCTAGCAGCAAAATTTGCTGATTATGGCGATATCTCCGGTGGCGGCTTGGAGTCTATTCCTCAACAGCACTATGAGCTGATCATCAACGCTTCATCTTCCGGGTTGTCCGGTGATCGGCCGCAGATCCCACAGTCAGTTATAAATACGGATAGCATTTGCTATGACATGCTTTATGCCAAAGCAATGACACCCTTTAATCAATGGGCAAACATAAGCGGAGCGGCAATCCTGTTGGATGGTCTGGGAATGCTGGTGGAACAGGCTGCACAAAGCTTTTACCTGTGGCGCGGAGTGATGCCGGACACGGGGGCTGTGCGCAAAGCCCTGCGACAACACCTGGAGTATGGGTAAGCCAAAGTCAGAGCTGAGACAGATAGTCGTCTTTGAGCTCCACATAATTTACTGCTGATTGTTTAAGAAAATCTAATTCTGCCTGACGCAATGGTCTGGATTGGCTGGCCGGGCTGCCTACATACAGGTATCCTGATTGCAGCGTCTTACCCGGTGGCACCAGCGCACCGGCGCCGATAAAAACATCATCCTCTACTATGGCGCCGTCCATGATAATGGCACCCATACCCACCAATATTCTGTTACCCAGCTTGCAGCCATGCAGCATACATTTATGACCTACCGTCACATCATCACCTATTAATAAAGGATGCCCATCCGGGTTGTTGTCCGATTTACGGGTGACATGCAACACAGTGCCATCCTGAATATTGGTGCGCTCACCAATGCGGATAAAATTCACATCCCCCCTGGCCGCAACCAAAGGCCAGATACTCGAATCGTCGCCCAGGCTGATGTCACCTTTTATAACCGCGCTATCATCCACATAACAATTTTTACCCAGAACAGGGGCTTTTCCTTTATATAAATCCATAGCTTATCTCCACAGTAAAAGGCGTTGATTCAGAGCAAATAGTAGCAAAAATAGACGTTTGATGCCTATTTCATGCGCAAAGCTAAATAAATGCCAGAAAATTACAAAAAATCGTTGACGCTAAAATACGGATCTGTAGAATGCGCGCTCTCTTCGGGGGACATCGGCAACGACAAACCTGAAAGGTAAACAAAGCGAAATAATTTATTTATGTAGCTTGACTTTACCAAAGGATAGCGTAAAATGCGCGTCCCGCTTGAGAGAGGCCTTGAAGGTGCTTTTGAGCGAACTGTTCTTTAACAATTAGCAACAAGACAATCTGTGTGGGCACTCATTAAAAGAGTGTCAGCCAAAAAGTTATATTCATGATTTATTTAATTGAAGAGTTTGATCATGGCTCAGATTGAACGCTGGCGGCAGGCCTAACACATGCAAGTCGAGCGGTAACATTTCTAGCTTGCTAGAAGATGACGAGCGGCGGACGGGTGAGTAATACTTGGGGATCTGCCTGATGGCGGGGGACAACCACTGGAAACGGTGGCTAATACCGCATAATGTCTACGGACCAAAGTATGGGACCTTCGGGCCATACACCATCAGAGGAACCCAAGCGAGATTAGCTAGTAGGTGAGGTAAAGGCTCACCTAGGCGACGATCTCTAGCTGTTCTGAGAGGAAGATCAGCCACACTGGGACTGAGACACGGCCCAGACTCCTACGGGAGGCAGCAGTGGGGAATATTGGACAATGGGGGCAACCCTGATCCAGCCATGCCGCGTGTGTGAAGAAGGCCTTCGGGTTGTAAAGCACTTTCAGTGGTGAGGAAGGGGAGTACGTTAATAGCGTACTTCATTGACGTTAGCCACAGAAGAAGCACCGGCTAACTCCGTGCCAGCAGCCGCGGTAATACGGAGGGTGCGAGCGTTAATCGGAATTACTGGGCGTAAAGCGCACGCAGGCGGCTTGTTAAGCCAGATGTGAAAGCCCCGGGCTCAACCTGGGAGGGTCATTTGGAACTGGCAAGCTAGAGTCTTGGAGAGGGGAGTGGAATTCCAGGTGTAGCGGTGAAATGCGTAGAGATCTGGAGGAACATCAGTGGCGAAGGCGGCTCCCTGGCCAAAGACTGACGCTCATGTGCGAAAGTGTGGGTAGCGAACAGGATTAGATACCCTGGTAGTCCACACCGTAAACGCTGTCTACTAGCTGTGTGCGAATTTAATTTGTGCGTAGCGAAGCTAACGCGCTAAGTAGACCGCCTGGGGAGTACGGCCGCAAGGTTAAAACTCAAATGAATTGACGGGGGCCCGCACAAGCGGTGGAGCATGTGGTTTAATTCGATGCAACGCGAAGAACCTTACCTACTCTTGACATACTGGGAATTTAGCAGAGATGCTTTAGTGCCTTCGGGAATCCAGATACAGGTGCTGCATGGCTGTCGTCAGCTCGTGTCGTGAGATGTTGGGTTAAGTCCCGCAACGAGCGCAACCCTTGTCCTTAGTTGCCAGCATTAGGTTGGGCACTCTAAGGAGACTGCCGGTGACAAACCGGAGGAAGGTGGGGACGACGTCAAGTCATCATGGCCCTTACGAGTAGGGCTACACACGTGCTACAATGGTTGGTACAGAGGGAAGCGAGACCGCGAGGTGGAGCGGATCCCTTAAAGCCAATCGTAGTCCGGATCGGAGTCTGCAACTCGACTCCGTGAAGTCGGAATCGCTAGTAATCGCAGGTCAGCATACTGCGGTGAATACGTTCCCGGGCCTTGTACACACCGCCCGTCACACCATGGGAGTGGGATGCAAAAGAAGTGGTTAGCTTAACCTTCGGGAGGGCGATCACCACTTTGTGTTTCATGACTGGGGTGAAGTCGTAACAAGGTAACCCTAGGGGAACCTGGGGTTGGATCACCTCCTTACGTAAGGCTGCGCTTTTTTAGTGTAGTGTCCACACAGATTGTTTTGTTGGTAAGAAGAACGAGCGAGATTATGGGTCTGTAGCTCAGCTGGTTAGAGCGCACCCCTGATAAGGGTGAGGTCGGTAGTTCAAGTCTACTCAGACCCACCAATCATGAATGCTAAGTGATAAGTTATGAATGCTGAGTGAACGCATTCAGTCCTAATCACTCATCATTCAGCATTATCAAGGGGCTATAGCTCAGCTGGGAGAGCGCCTGCCTTGCACGCAGGAGGTCAGCGGTTCGATCCCGCTTAGCTCCACCACTTCATTGTGGTGAAAGACGAGAAGAATAACCTTAATGAATAAGCACTTTAGAAGTGTGTATTGATTAAGGTTTTTTAAGCCTTAAACCTGTTCTTTAACAATTTGGACAAGCTGATAAAGAAATCATCCAGCTAAATTAAGCAATTGATTTAGCTAGAAGTAGCGTCATTGGTATTCTTGATTAGAGAATGTTGATGAAGTTGTTTGGCTGTAGAGCACTGAATTACGACGTAATTTGGGGTTGTATGGTTAAGTAACAAAGCGTATACGGTGGATGCCTAGGCAGTTAGAGGCGATGAAGGACGTGTAAGTCTGCGAAAAGCTGTGGTGAGCTGACAAAACGCATTTGAGCCACAGATGTCCGAATGGGGAAACCCAGTGCATTTATGCATTATCACTTAGTGAATACATAGCTAAGTGAGGCGAACCGGGAGAACTGAAACATCTAAGTACCCCGAGGAAAAGAAATCAACCGAGATTCCCCTAGTAGCGGCGAGCGAACGGGGAGTAGCCCTTAAGTTATCAGTGTTTTAGTGGAAGGCTCTGGAAAGTGCCGCCATAGTGGGTGATAGCCCCGTACACAAAGGAACGCTGATAGTGAAATCGAGTAGGTCGGGACACGTGTTATCTTGACTGAACATGGGGGGACCATCCTCCAAGGCTAAATACTCCTAACTGACCGATAGTGAACCAGTACCGTGAGGGAAAGGCGAAAAGAACCCCTGTGAGGGGAGTGAAATAGAACCTGAAACCGTATACGTACAAGCAGTCGGAGCCCTTCGGGGTGACGGCGTACCTTTTGTATAATGGGTCAGCGACTTATATTTAGTAGCGAGGTTAACCGATTAGGGGAGCCGTAGCGAAAGCGAGTGTTAACTGCGCGTTCAGTTGCTAGGTATAGACCCGAAACCCGGTGATCTAGCCATGGGCAGGTTGAAGGTTGAGTAACATCAACTGGAGGACCGAACTCACTAATGTTGAAAAATTAGGAGATGACTTGTGGCTGGGGGTGAAAGGCCAATCAAACCGGGAGATAGCTGGTTCTCCCCGAAAGCTATTTAGGTAGCGCCTCGGACGAACACCTACGGGGGTAGAGCACTGTTTGGGCTAGGGGGTCATCCCGACTTACCAACCCCATGCAAACTCCGAATACCGTAGAGTGCTATCCGGGAGACACACGGCGGGTGCTAACGTCCGTCGTGAAGAGGGAAACAACCCAGACCGCCAGCTAAGGTCCCAAAATATTGCTAAGTGGGAAACGATGTGGAAAGGCCCAGACAGCTAGGAGGTTGGCTTAGAAGCAGCCACCCTTTAAAGAAAGCGTAATAGCTCACTAGTCGAGTCGGTCTGCGCGGAAGATGTAACGGGGCTAAGCAATATACCGAAGCTGCGGCAGCATACTAAGTATGCTGGGTAGGGGAGCGTTGTGTAAGTGGCTGAAGGTGACTCGAGAGGGTTGCTGGACATATCACAAGTGCGAATGCTGACATGAGTAACGATAAAGGGGGTGAAAAACCCCCTCGCCGGAAGACCAAGGTTTCCTGTCCCATGCTAATCAGGGCAGGGTAAGTCGGCCCCTAAGGCGAGGCCGAAAGGCGTAGTCGATGGGAAACGGGTTAATATTCCCGTACCGGTATTATCAGTGAAGGGGGGACGGAGAAGGCTATGCAGGCATGGCGTTGGTAGTCCATGTGAAAGTGCGTAGGGAGATGAATTAGGTAAATCCGGTTCATTAATTCTGAGACACGAGACGAGTCACTACGGTGATGAAGTTGCAGATGCCCTGCTTCCAGGAAAAGCCTCTAAGCTTATGATAATACTGACCGTACCCCAAACCGACACAGGTGGTCAGGTAGAGAATACCAAGGCGCTTGAGAGAACTCGGGTGAAGGAACTCGGCAAAATAGTACCGTAACTTCGGGAGAAGGTACGCCCCTGTTTGTGAAGGCTTTACGCCGTAAGCGAATGGGGGCCGCAGTGACCAGGTGGCTGGGACTGTTTATTAAAAACACAGCACTGTGCTAAATCGAAAGATGACGTATACGGTGTGACACCTGCCCGGTGCCGGAAGGTTAATTGATGGGGTTAGCTTAGGCGAAGCTCTTGATCGAAGCCCCGGTAAACGGCGGCCGTAACTATAACGGTCCTAAGGTAGCGAAATTCCTTGTCGGGTAAGTTCCGACCTGCACGAATGGTGTAACCATGGCCACGCTGTCTCCACCCGAGACTCAGTGAAATTGAAATTGCCGTGAAGATGCGGTGTACCCGCGGCTAGACGGAAAGACCCCGTGAACCTTTACTACAGCTTGGCACTGAACATTGACCCTACATGTGTAGGATAGGTGGGAGGCTATGAAGCATTGTCGCCAGATGATGTGGAGCTGCCCTTGAAATACCACCCTTGTATGTTTGATGTTCTAACGTTGTCCCATTATCTGGGATGCGGACAGTGTCTGGTGGGTAGTTTGACTGGGGCGGTCTCCTCCCAAAGCGTAACGGAGGAGCACGAAGGTTGGCTAATCCTGGTCGGACATCAGGAGGTTAGTGTAATGGCATAAGCCAGCTTAACTGCGAGACAGACACGTCGAGCAGGTACGAAAGTAGGTCATAGTGATCCGGTGGTTCTGAATGGAAGGGCCATCGCTCAACGGATAAAAGGTACTCCGGGGATAACAGGCTGATACCGCCCAAGAGTTCATATCGACGGCGGTGTTTGGCACCTCGATGTCGGCTCATCACATCCTGGGGCTGAAGTCGGTCCCAAGGGTATGGCTGTTCGCCATTTAAAGTGGTACGCGAGCTGGGTTTAGAACGTCGTGAGACAGTTCGGTCCCTATCTGCCGTGGGCGCTGGATGATTGAGGGGAGCTGCTCCTAGTACGAGAGGACCGGAGTGGACGAACCGCTGGTGTTCGGGTTGTCATGCCAATGGCACTGCCCGGTAGCTACGTTCGGAATCGATAACCGCTGAAAGCATCTAAGCGGGAAGCGAGCCCCAAGATGAGTCATCCCTGACAGTTTACTGTCCTGAAGGGTTGTCTGAGACTAAGACGTTGATAGGCAGGGTGTGGAAGCGTTGTAAGGCGTTAAGCTAACCTGTACTAATTGCCCGTGAGGCTTAACCATACAACACCCAAATTACGATGTATGTGTAGCCACAACTGATTCAACCATGACGCTACAATTGATTTCTTTAAAGCTTGTACCAAATTATTAAAACCAGTTTTGCCTGGCGGCCATAGCGTTACGGAACCACCTGATCCATTCCGAACTCAGCAGTGAAACGTAACAGCGGCGATGGTAGTGTGGGGTTTCCCCATGTGAGAGTAGCACACCGCCAGGCTCCTAATAACGCAAAAGCCCCTAGCTGAGTACAGCTAGGGGCTTTTTGCATTATAGACACTGCGTGTCCGGTCTCATGGCAAACCCAACCCATCGGACTGTCTATGGGATAAGCGTATTGCAGGAGGGAGTCATCTGTCACCCGTCCCTGGGGCAGCCTCCAGCCTCGCATCCCTGCTCGTCGTTCACTCAGCTGCGTTATGCCACAGGCATAACGGTCTTCGCTCACCCCATGTGAGTATTCTGTAGGTCGGGCTTCAGCCCGACGCTGCCCACACCGCCAGGCTCCTATTCAGAATCAAGACCACCTGTTATCAGGTGGCCCTGATTCGTTTCAGACACTTAAAACCTCTGCGTCCCTGCGCCTTTGCGAGATCATCTGGCTTTTTGTTTTTGATCTCGCAGAGACGCAGAGGCGCTGAGATATGAATAGAATCAAAATACACAGTGCTTTTGGGAGAGAACATAGACATTACACCGCAATCCTGATGGCAATCAGGACCTCTTACCAACGGCTGTGCTGTTGATTAATGAAAATCCCGGGACTTGATTTTTAACTGTTGGAACTGGTGGCTGAGATCTTCCAGTTTGCCGGCGATGATATGGATGACGCCACCATCACCTTTCTCGATAATACCGGTCACTTTGAGGATGGATGATTTAAGATAGGCCTGTTTTTGTGCTCTGGCGGTAGCGCGCCAGACGATCACATTAATATTACCGGTATCATCCTCAAGGGTAATAAAAGTGACACCAGAGGCCGTTCCGGGGCTTTGTCTGCCCTGTACAAGCCCTGCTACTCTGACCACGCTGTTATGAGCCTTACCTGGCAAATCTTTGGCTGAAGTTATATGGCCCAGTAATCCTGCTTGTTGCAATAATCCAATTGGATGAGTGCTGAGTGTCATGCCTGTTGCGGCATAGTCCTCAAGCATATTATCTATATCGCTGGGGGCTAGTGCCCATTGTCCTTTTTTTTCTTCAACCTGAGAAAACAGAGGCAGTGCCGGGGTGTTGTCCATCAGCATCCACCTGGCCTGGTAGCGGTTACTTTCACTGTCTCTGCTCAGGGCTCTCAGGGCATCGGCACTGGCAAGAGCTTGTAGGTCGTCATCTTTTTTCACTACAGCGCGAAGCTCAGATGTGCCCTCAAAGCCCTGCTTTGGTCTATGACCGACTATAGCCAGGGCGCTTTGAGTGCTGAGACCTTTAACTTGTCGCAAGCCAATACGGATTGCGAGATCTTTGTCATGAGCCTGCAGTGTATAATCATGGTCAGAATGGTTAATACACACAGGGAGCACGCTAATATGATGACGCCGGGCATCCTGTATTAACTGGGATGGCGAATAAAAGCCCATAGGCCAACTGTTCAGCAAGGCGGTATAGAAAGCAGCAGGGTAATGGTGCTTAAGCCAGGCCGACACATAAGCCAGTACCGCAAAAGAGGCGGAGTGGGATTCAGGAAAACCATATTCACCGAAGCCGCAGATTTGCTGGTATAAACGCTCGGCGAATTGCCGTTTATAGCCTCTGTCGAGCATGCCCTTAATCAGTTTCTGTTCAAAGCTTTTAAGCTCACCGGTTCTTTTCCAACTACCCATAGCCCGGCGCAACTGATCGGCTTCACCTCCGCTGAAACCCGCAGCCACCATAGCCAGTTGGATCACCTGCTCCTGAAAAATAGGCACGCCGAGAGTGCGGTCCAGTACACCTTTGACTGCATCTGAGGGGTAGTCAACCCGTTCTTTGCCATCTCTGCGTCGAAGGTAGGGGTGTACCATATCCCCCTGGATAGGCCCTGGTCTGACGATAGCGATTTCGATCACCAAATCATAGTAACAGCGGGGTTTCAGTCTGGGCAGCATACTCATTTGCGCCCGGGATTCTATCTGAAATACGCCGATAGTATCGGCCTGCTGGATCATCCTGTACACATCCGGGTCATCGCCAAGATTACTGATGGTGGCGATACTAAGCTGTCGGCCGTAGTGTTTTTCGATTAGCGCAAAACATTTACGGATAGCAGTAAGCATGCCCAATGCCAGTATATCGACTTTTATCAGCTTCATGCTTTCGATATCGTCTTTATCCCACTGGATCACCGTGCGCTCCTGCATGGCGGCATTTTCTACCGGAACCAGTTCATAGAGTGGTCCGGAGGAAATGACAAAGCCGCCCACATGCTGTGATAAGTGACGGGGAAATCCCTGCAAAGCCTCTGTCAGCTGGATCAGATTGTGGGCCGTGTGGCTCTGTGGATCGAGCCCTAGCTCGCTGATTTGTAATTGCCAGCTCAGGCCACTATCGCGACGATTGATATTCTTAATAAAAAAATCCAGTTGGGTTTCCTCAATACCCAGAGCCTTACCGATATCCCGCACAGCACTTTTGAGTCGGTAAGTAATCACTGTGGCTGCAAGGGCGGTTCTTTCCCTGCCATATTTTCTGTAAATGTACTGGATAACCTCTTCACGGCGCTCATGCTCGAAATCCACATCAATATCCGGTGGCTCATCCCTCTCCTTGGAAATAAATCGTTCAAACAGAACTTCACTCTTACTGGGATCCACAGCGGTAATTTGCAGGCAATAACACACGGCAGAGTTAGCGGCTGAGCCGCGCCCCTGGTACAGAATCTGTTGCTTTTGGGCAAATTCGACGATATCCCGGATGGTGAGAAAAAAGTACTCGTATTGCTTCAGTGCAATCAGTGCCAGCTCCTTTTCTACCAGAGTTTTGACTTTACAAGGGATCCCCCCGGGGTAGCGTTCAGCCGCGCCCTCATAGACCAGTTGTCTGAGGTAATCAGTAGCTGAATAGCCTTTGGGAACCAGCTCAGCAGGGTATTGATAACGCAGTTCATCCAGACTGAAGGTACAGCGTCTGGCAATCTGCAGGCTTTGCTCTATCCACTCATCCGGATAAAGTTTGTTAAGCTTGTGCAGCGGTCGCAGGCTCGCTTCACTGTTGGATAATGCCCGATGCCCTAATCCGGCAACAGAAGTTTTAAGACGGATGGCGGTAAGACAGTGTTGCAGCACCAGGCGTTCGCTCTGGTGCATCAATACGCCGGTACAACAGGTAATCGGAATATCAAAGGCCAGACCGAGCTGCTGGCAGTGATCCAGGTGCTGTTGTTCATCGGCGTGCAATAATCGCCTGCTGCCGAGCCACAATCTCTCCCTGTGGTGCTTTGTCAGCCACTTTGCCCAATGCTGATCCTGTGTTGTTTGCCCGCAGGGCAACCAGATAAGCAGACAATGTTGCAGACTTTTCAGATCCCATTCATGTAATTGATAGTGTCCCTTTTTGGCCCGTCGTCTGGCGTTAGTGATAATCCGACAGAGTTCTGAATAGGCATTTTTATCCGGGCACAGCAGCACCACTTGCAGGTCGGGCTCAAGGCGCAGCAGACTACCCACGATCAGTTTTATGGACAGCTGCTGTTGTTTGATCTCGGTATAGGCCCTGACAATACCAGCTAAAGAACATTCATCGGTGATGGCCAGTGCTTCATAACCCAGAAAATCGGCCTGCCTGATCAGTTCTTGTGGATGGGACGCTCCCTGCAAAAAAGAGAAGTTACTCTGACAAAAAAGTTCGGCATAGGCCATCAACTGAACACTCCCTGTATAAACCATTGTGCTTGTGGGGTGCGATATACCCACAACCAGCGCCCTTTTGTGCAACGGCCAATAAAATAATCCCGATGTACCGGCTTGCTGTCCCACCAACCGGTTTCAATCCGCTCCGGACCATGCAGCAGTCTGACTTTTTCATTCAGGGCTGTGGGAGGGTCGCAAAGCAACAGCGGCCGCATTGATGGCAGCGTCCGGTTAATACAGCTGGTCCCGGTAAAGTCAGGCTCTGTGTATCCCGTGCTTTGTTCCGGGCGAAAGTCATCGTCAAGGTTTAAGCCTTTAAGTGCCTCTTTACCCAGCTTGGCCTGTAATTGCGCCAGCAGCTGTAACGGTGTTTGCCGGCCTTGCTGACCGGCGAAAAGATCCTGACATTGACCTGGCTTATCCTGTAACTCGGTGACCTTCAGCATTATGGCGTGCACCGCTTCACACAGCGTCAGCTTTTCCAGCTTAAGTACAATTAACGACTGCCAGAATGAAGCCTGATATTCGGCCTGGGCCGATTCAATACAAAGCTCTGCTGTGCTGTTATCCTGATGAACAAAGCGTAACAACAGCCTGGTGGTGAGCTTGTCCCGCAGGCGTAAGAAGTGTTCGAGCTGTAGTAACAAAGCCTGAATAGGTGACAGCAGACGTTGGCTGTTTTCAACGCCGTACAGTAGTGTCAGCGTTTGTCTGAAGTGTGGTGGCGGATAATAAAAGATCTGCGGGTGACTGAAATGGCCACTGAGACGCCCTGTATAAATGGCGAGATCATGACTGAAGCGCTGACTTAGCTCAGTGGTACTGATGGCCAGCAGTTCGCCGACACGCCTGACCCCGACCCGGGTGAGCTGATGTTGCTGTTTAGTACTGAGGTCCGTAGCGGATAAGGGGCAATGCCGTATTGCTTCGTGCAACTTTTGCGGCTCCTCATCGATAAGCTTGAGACCCTCTCGAGCCAGTAATCTGGCCGCCAGTGGGGTCTGACCACAGGCATAGGTGTGGTTAAACGCCAGCGGCTGCAGGCGCTGCTTTACAGCCAGCCAGTAAGGTTGCAGGCCACCGTATAAAGACAGCATGGGATGAACGCGCAACAATAATCCGTCGGGTGGCCATAATGCAATATCTGAGGTGCAGCCATATAGCCAGGAGGCAATATCCTTAAGTTTGTCGCTTTCGAGTTGCTGCTGATATTCTGCTACCTGCAGGCCATGGCACAGGGAGGCCGCGGTGCCCAGCCCCATACCCGACCGGATCCCGCATTGATATGCTGTCTGATTAAGCTGGATAATACGGTTGTCAGCTTTGTTCAGCACCACAACTGGCTGGCCGGGTTTGCTATGTAAACAGTCCAGTTGCAGAGATGGAAAATGCAGATACAGCCACAGATCAGACATAAAAGTGCGTTTAACTGGCCCGGGAGCCGGGAAAGGTCACCACCGAATTCCTTTCTGAACTTGTGGCCGTAAGGCTAAGCTGAGGCCAGAGCTTGCTCATATTCAGCATAAAGGGTGGCGGGGGCCAGCTGCCTCGGCATTTTTGTACTGTTACTATCAGGCCCTGTGGCTGAGGCTGCAGACCAATACTCAGAGAGACAGGTAATGACAGGCTAAGTGTTGCAGCTCTGCACAGAAAAAACAGCTGAGCCAGCCCCTGTCTGGCGGCTTGTTGCAAGCGTTGTAACTGTGCAACGCTGAGTTTGTCATGCCACAACAGCACTGAATGACAGGCACCGCTTTTAAGACATTGTTCAGCCGCCCAAAGCGCCTGTTGTGGCTCTGGCGGATGGATAATCAGCAGGCGATTGAGGGCAAATCCGTTTGCCTGCAGGGCCTCGGCGCCGGGTTTGTGGGGAGGCGCTATCCATACCAGCAGTTTGCTGTTATCAGCCCCGTTAGCCTGCAGATTAGGCAGTAACAGACGCAACTCACCAATACCGGCAGGGCTGTGTATTGCGATGACGGGATGACCGCTTAATCCGCCGGGAATATGCGCTGCCAGCCAGTCACCGACCACACCTGTGGCCCGGGGCTGTTGGGCTTGCACGCTACCTTGCCAGAGCAGCCCTTTGCTTTTTAATTGATGTAATATGGTATTCATGATGTGCAAAATGACTGTATATAAATACAGTATATTGGATTATTCAAAAGCTGCAAGAGCAGGAGAAGAAGATGGCTTATTGGCTATTTAAGACTGAACCACAGGCTTTCAGTATCGAAGATCTGGCGCTAAGGCCTGAACAGACAGAGCCCTGGGACGGGATAAGAAACTATCAGGCCAGGAACTTATTGCGGGATCAGGTACAAACCGGAGATCAGCTGTTTATTTATCATTCCAGTTGTCCTGAGCCTGGCATTGCCGGGATTGCCAGAGTCGTCAGAGGAGCTTATCCCGATCACACTCAGTTTGATCCTGAAAGTCCTTACTATGATCCGAAAAGCAGTGAGGAAAACCCGCGCTGGTTGATGGTCGATGTGCAATTAGCAGACGTATTTGCTGAAATCGTCAGCCTGAAACAAATTAAGGCCAACCCGGCTCTGGAAGAGATGATGCTGGTCAGAAAAGGCAACCGGCTGTCGATTCAGCCGGTTACCCCGGAGCACGGGCAGATTTTACTGGCTATGGCAAAACGCCGTTAGACCAGCTCTAGCTTGTCTGAGCCGCTTTTTCCGCCTTGATATAGTCTCTGACATGCTGTTCCAGCACATTCAGTGGCACTGAGCCGTTTTCCAGCAGCATGTCATGGAAGGCGCGCAGATCGAAGTGCTCACCCAACTGCTGTTCGGCTTCTTTGCGCAGGCGCTTGATGGTTATTTCACCGAGTTTGTAGGATAGCGCCTGACCCGGCCAGGAGATATAACGATCGATCTCTGTGGTAACGTTATGGGCCGACAATGCGGTATTTTCCAGCATGTAGTCGATGGCCTGCTGACGACTCCAGCCCTGCATGTGCATACCGGTGTCCACCACCAGACGACAGGCACGCCACATCTCATAGCTTAAGCGGCCAAACTCATCATAGGGGGTCTCGTAAAAGCCGATTTCTTTACCCAGATACTCTGAATACAATCCCCAGCCCTCACCGAAAGCCGAAATGTAGGTATAGCGGCGTACTGGCGGAAGGTGATCCATTTCGCTGGCCAGAGCATTTTGCAGATGATGCCCGGGAACGGCTTCATGCAGGGTCAGTGCGGGCAAGGAATAGAGTGGACGTTTGTCCAGCGCATAGGTATTGACCCAGTAATAGCCGGGCTGATCATCGCGGCTGGGGCTGATATAGCGGCCGGTGGTGTATTTAGGGGCAATGCTGTCCGGTACCGGCGCTACGCCATAGGGAGTACGTGGCAGCTTATAGAATAATTTGGGCAACAGGGCATCGATTTTTTTGGATAAGTAGGTGGCCTCTTTGATCAGCTCCATAGCGGATTTGGCGTAGAACTGCGGATCGGTGCGCAGAAAATGCACAAAATCGGCGTGACTGCCTTCAAAGCCAACTTCATCGATAACCTGTTGCATGTCTTCGCGAATACGTTTGACTTCCTGCAGGCCCAGTTGATGGACTTCTTCAGAGCTCATGTCCAACGTGGTGTAATAGCGGGCGCGATTTTCATAATACTCTGCACCCTTTGGCCAGGACTTAGCCGCTATATCCTCTTTGGCCCCGGGAATGTACTCTTCGACCAGAAAGTCATAAAACTGCTGATAAGCGGGCATCACAGTGTTGCTGATGACCTTCTTTGCCTGTTCCTGCAGTGCAGCCTGTTTATTGCTGTTTATCGCAGCAGGCATAGTACTGAAGGGGCTGTAAAACTGACTCTGTGTGGCATCATCATGAACAAAGGCCAGGGCAGTTTTTTCAAAGTCTTTTAATACCACTTTGGGTTGAGTCAGGCCGGTTTCCAGCCCCTTGCGCATCCAGCTTATCTGATGATTAAAGTAGTCCTCGAAGGCAGTCAGCCGGGTCAGATAGTTTTCATAGTCCTGGACCGTATTGAATTTACTGGTGCGGGTCAGGAAGGCCAGGCCACTGTGAAAGCCATACTCTGAAGTAATGGGCATGTAATGAGCGTTGTAGTCATAGGAGTCCACCATTTCCTGCAAGCGACGGCGTTGCATCTGCAGGCTGATCTGATCCTGTTTATTTAAATCCTGCCCGGCCAGTTTATCCAGTTGTTGAAGATAAGCTTTGGCCTGCTGATACTGCGCTTTTAAGCCTTCAGCAGAGACATCCGAGAGCAGGTGGTCGTATTGATGCACGCCCCGGGAAGTGGCCATGGTCGGATTGATACGAAGTTCAAATTGCCAGATCTCATCGAGCAGGCTATCCAGTTTCTGGTTTGCCGAAACGCTTGCCGTCAGAATCAGGAATAGTCCTGCCAAAAGTGCTTTTAACATGGTTTTTTGCCTGTAATGTAGTTACCCCGACCAGCATAAGGCAATCTTGCTGTGAAGTGTATCATCAACAGGTGATTTGTGAGGCAGATGGTACGCAGGCAGCGACAGGCTGTTTTGCCTGTCGATGATTTATTTTTTCGGGGTGTACACCGGCTTAGGGAAACGGGTGACTTTCTCGGACAGCTCAGAAATCTTTGCAGTGCCCTGTTTTTTCACTTCATCAATACGCAGTACATTATGCATCGGGATATAGGTGCGGGTGACCGATTCAAACTCAGATTTCAGCTTTTCCTGGCCGGGATCCACGACCACAGAACTTTGCGTGTTCCAGACAAAGTCGGCTATCTCGATAAAGCCAAACATCGCACCCTGACTGACCTCGCGCACATAGACTTCGTAGTGCTCGGCGTTACTGATAAACTGGACTTTATATAAGTGCTTAGGATTGGTCATAAAACTGGCTTAATGCTAAAAGGCAAGTTAACAGGGTGCGAATTCTAACTCTGCGATGCATTCTAGCCAAGCTTGATTGTCGCACCTCATTACCGTGCAAGCGGGCCAAGCAAAGCCTGAGTGGCCAGATTCAGCTCATCAGTCTGACCGGCGAGAATGCCGTTGATGGCAAAGCCCTGAACATAACAGGTGAGTTGCAGCGCGGTAGACTCTATCTGGATATCTGCGCGGATCTGCTCGTGTCTTATGGCCCGCTCCAGGCAACCGATAAAACTGATCTGCAGATTATCCAGATAATGGCGCCCTATTTCGCGGATCCTGGCATCATCCACACCCAGTTCAGCAATACAATTAATCAACAGGCATCCCCGTCCCTTTACCAGAGCCACATAATCTTCAAAGAAAGCCTGTATCGAGTGCAAGCCCTGGTTTTCGGTGAGGTGAGAGATAATCGGTGCCAGTTTCTGTTGCTGATAATGTTCCAGTACCTGATACAGAAACTGTTGTTTACTGCCGAACTCCAGATAGAAGGCCCGGCGATTAAAGTCAGTACGGGCTATGATCTCGTCCATTATTGCGCCGTGAAAACCATGCTCCAGCAGTACATCGACCGCCTGATCCAGCACCTGGGCAACATTATAGAGCGCTTTTCTTGGCATAATGGCACCTGAGAATATTCATTCTCATCTAGAGTAGTGAATCAGCGCCCGAAGTCAAACTTAGTTAAAGAAACTATTACGGATAAACTGCCACTGTTCAGCGAAGCCCTCAGTGGGACGGCGCTGGAACTCACTGCGGATAAACTGGTTAATCCGGCCATCGGCGAAGCAGATTAAAATACTGGCGACCTGACTCTCATCGATAGCCATGGCTTTGCCTTCGCGCAGTTTACGTTCCCTGAGCACTTGCTTTAACTGGGTTTCCAGACGCTCAAATAACTGAGCGATGCGGGTACGCAACCGATCCTGTTCGCCCATCAGGGCATCCCCGTTGAGAATGCGGGTGATACCGGGGTTGCGTTCAGAGAAGCCTAAAAACAGATGCAATATATGCTGGCAACGCACTGTGGCATCTTTTTCCTCTTCGAGGATTTTATTGATACGGGAAAACAGCGCCTCTTCAATAAATTCAATTAAGCCCTCAAACATCCGGGCTTTGCTGGGAAAGTGGCGATAAAGCGCCGCTTCAGATACCCCAACTTCGGCCGCTAACTTTGCAGTGGTAATGCGTTGTCCAGGGCTGGTTTCCAGCATACTGGCCAGAGATTGCAGAATTTGTGCGCGACGATTCGTTCTTTTTGTGGCAGCCATAATGCTTTTCCGTTAGTTACGACCAGAAGAGCCAAAACCACCCTGACCCCTTTCACTGGAGTCAAAGTCATCGACTATGCTGAAGTTGGCCTGGATGACCGGCAGCATCACTAACTGAGCGATACGGTCACCGGGTTGAATCACAAAGTCCTGATGACTGCGATTCCACACCGACACCATCAATTGGCCCTGATAATCTGAGTCGATCAGTCCCACCAGGTTACCCAGAACGATGCCATGTTTATGCCCTAAACCCGAACGTGGCAGGATAGTGGCGCAGATCCCGGGATCACCGATATGGATGGCAATGCCGGTGCCGATCAATTCGGTCTGACCCGGCTCCAGGGTTAATGGTGCGTCGATGCAAGCCCGCAAATCCATGCCTGCGGAGCCTGGTGTGGCGTAATCCGGCAGAGGGAAGGTGTCACCAATGCGTGGATCCAGTACTTTAATATCTATCTTGTGCATATTATTTTTCTTTATATTTTTCTGCGACTAACTCAATAAGCTGTCTGGCGAGGTGTAACTTATCTGCAACCGGCAATACTGCCTCCCCTGTTTCCCAGTAAACACTGAGCGCATTGATATCGCTGTTAAAGCCAACATTCTGCTTGGATACATCGTTTGCTGCAATCATATCCAGTTTTTTTGCTGCCAGTTTACGCTGCGCATACTGTTTAATTTGTTGTGTTTCTGCAGCGAAACCCAGGGTGAAGGGAGGATCTGCCAGTGCCCCAACATCGCCAAGTATATCGGGGTTTTTAATTAAAGTAAGGGTTAACTTATCACTGTCTGTTTTCTTGATCTTCTGATCTTCACAGACAGCCGGGCGATAGTCGGATACCGCCGCGCACCCAATAAAGATATCCACTTCTGAAATGCGTTGCATTACGGCATCGTGCATCTGCTGCGCACTCTGGGTTGATAGTCGTTCGCAGCCAGGGGGAGCGTTCAGGGCAACCGGACCACTGACCAGAATGACTCTGGCGCCGGCTTCGACGGCGGCCTGTGCCAGCGCATAGCCCATCTTTCCGGAGCTGTGGTTGCTCAGATAGCGCACCGGATCAATGGCTTCGCGGGTCGGCCCTGCGGTAATCATTACGCATCGCCCTGTGAGTGAGCCTGGCCTGGCAGGCTGTTCCAGCGCATCAGCCAGTTCCTGTGGCTCCGGCATACGTCCCGGGCCGTTATCACCACAGGCCTGTTCGCCCTCAGCGGGGCCTAACTGGCTGATGCCACGGGAGCGTAACAGCTCAAGATTATGCTGAGTCACACTGGCTTTATACATCTGCTGATTCATGGCCGGAGCGATGACCAGCTCAGCACTGCTGGCCAGGCATAGTGTTGTCAACAGGTCATCGGCCATACCGGCACTCAGGCGGGCAATAAAATTAGCACTGGCAGGGGCAACCAGAATGATATCCGCCCATTTGGCCAGCTCAATATGACCCATCGCGGCTTCAGCGGCAGGATCCAGCAGCTCGGTGGATACCGGTAAACCTGATACAGCCTGCAGCGCCAGCGGGCTGACAAACTCTTTTGCCGAGGCGGTCAGCACAACCCGTACCTGTGCGCCTTTTGCTTTGAGCTTACGGACTAAGTCTGGGGTCTTGTAAGCGGCGATGCCGCCCGTGATACCCAGCAGTACTTTTTTACCTGTCAGGGAAGTCATATCAATAAAGCAGGTTAGCGATTTGCTCTTAGCCTATCATTAAAGAGCCGGTTAGGGGATAAGTCATTGGTATAAACCTTCAAGGAGAGTGGGTATGCGTATTCAACAGTGGCCGCAGCGGGAGAGGCCAAGAGAGAAATTACTGGAGCAGGGGCCTCAGGCATTGTCCGATGCTGAATTACTGGCAATCTTTTTGCGCACGGGTGTAGCAGGCACTAACGCCGTGGATCTGGCCCGTCAGCTGTTAAACCGTTTTGGCGGCCTGCGAGCCCTGGTCTCAGCTAAGCAGCATGAGTTTTGTAGTGCTAAAGGCCTTGGTCAGGCAAAATATGTGCAGTTACAGGCGGTGATGGAGATGGCACGCCGTTATCTGGCGGAGGCGCTTCAGCGTGAGCAGGCCTTTACCAGTGCTGAGGATACCAGGGCCTATCTGATCAGTCGCATGCGGGATGAACCCAATGAGCTGTTTGCCATGTTATTACTGGATTCCCAGCACCGCCTGATAACCTTTAAACCTATGTTTCAGGGCACCATTGATGCGGCCTCAGTTTATCCGCGGGTACTGGTTAAGACGGCTCTGGATCTGCATGCGGCGGCGGTCATTCTGGCCCATAACCATCCCTCCGGGGTGGCGGAACCCAGCCAGGCCGACCAACAGATCACCCGCAGGATCATCGATGCCATGGCGCTGGTGGATATCCGGGTTTTAGATCATTTTGTTATCGGTGACGGGGTGGCCGTGTCATTTGCGGAGCGAGGCCTGCTATAAATGGGCTTAATTACAGGAATAGATCGGGAAAAGAGTTGATTCAGAAGTGGCTTTGCTGTATAAAATGCGCCCTCTTGTCACTAGCGTGAACTGGTTTGGGTAGCTTGTAGCCAGCCAGGATTGAATTATAGGTAATTTGGAGACAAACAATGTCCAGAGTATGTCAAGTAACTGGCAAGCGTCCGGCGGTAGGTAATAACCGTTCGCACGCCAAGAACGCCACTCGTCGTCGTTTCCTGCCAAACCTGCAAACGCACCGTTTCTGGGTTGAGAGCGAGAATCGCTTTGTAAAACTGCGCCTGACCGCAAAAGGTATGCGCATTATTGATAAAAGAGGCATCGATGCAGTTTTGACTGATATCCGTGCCCGTGGCGAAAAAATCTAAGGAATAACCCATGCGCGATAAAATCAAACTGGTTTCTACTGCTGGTACTGGCTATTTCTATACCACAGACAAAAACAAACGTAACATGCCTGGCAAAATGGAGATCAAAAAGTTTGATCCCAAGATTCGCAAGCATGTGATGTTTAAAGAAGCCAAAATCAAGTAAGAGATTTTTGGCGAACCTGAAGCATCAGTGTTCGTTTCTGTCATCAGCAAGCAGGCCGATTACAGAAAACTTGTCTCCATAAGAGCCCGGCAAAGCCGGGCTTTTTTTTGCCCTTTTTGTTACCATCTGCACATAATCCTCTGGTTCAGATTGAGTATGATTCGTTTATCTAAACGAGGCTGGAATAACGTCCTTATTTTTGCCACCTTGCTATTGATTCTGGTGTTTCACCAAAGTGGTGAGTTTTTTAATCAGGCGCCTGCACCATCGCAAAGTCAGAGTCTGTTACCGGAAGATGTGCCGGTAATGAAAATAGACTT
The DNA here is from genome assembly GCF_001466725.1 of Lacimicrobium alkaliphilum. NCBI lineage: Bacteria > Pseudomonadati > Pseudomonadota > Gammaproteobacteria > Alteromonadales > Alteromonadaceae > Lacimicrobium > Lacimicrobium alkaliphilum. Next base: position 4,211,843 of record NZ_CP013650.1, on the reverse strand, counting down.
CGGTACCCACAGGTTAGAGCGTATAGGGCAGGGATGGCGAATCAGGCCTGGGCTGGAACTGAACGAATCGGAGCTGGGCTTGCTGGTGGATAACTGGCAGCAGATTGTGGTTACACCATTCTCCGGCGGGAAATTGCAAAATACCGCAGTGGTAGTGATTTGGCTGGCCGGTCAGTCTGAGGGGGTTGTGTTCCAGCTTACCCAGCAAGGAGATGATCTGTTACTGCAGCATCAGAGCCGACTGTACCGGGCAGAAAACCGGCAGATCAATGAATTTATTCCGCAGGAAATACTCTGATGCCTGAACTCCCGGAAGTTGAAGTCAGCAGGCTGGGTATCAGTCCGCTGATGATTGGACAGCAGATTAGCCGTATTACTGTGCGTCAGCCAAAGTTGCGCTGGCCAGTGCCGCAAGCGATCCATCAGGCAGAAGGTTATCAGATACTAAATATCCGGCGGCGGGCCAAATATCTGCTGCTGGATACGGAGCCGGGCAGTATCATTCTGCATCTTGGAATGTCCGGTAAACTGAGAGTTTTAGCCCTTAATGCACCATTGCAGAAACATGATCATCTGATTATTGCACTGGATAATCAGCATTCACTGCGCCTGAATGATCCCAGACGCTTTGGTGCCTGTCTCTGGCAGGGTCGTGATGAGCCAACTTTGCCACTGTTAACACGTTTGGGCCCGGAACCTTTAACATCTGATTTTGATGGCGAGCGGCTATACCGGCTGTCGCGGGGAAGGAAACAGGCGGTTAAGAACTTCATTATGGATAATGCCATTGTGGTGGGTGTGGGTAACATTTATGCCAATGAATCACTGTTTCTGGCCGGTATTGACCCAAGACGACAGGCCGGCCGGGTCGGCCAGGATAAATATCAGCAGCTGGCTGAGGCAATAAAACAGGTTTTAATTGGGGCCATAGAGCAAGGTGGCACAACACTGAAGGACTTTGCCCAGGCTGACGGTAACCCGGGCTATTTTGCCCAGCAACTCAGAGTGTACGGCAGGTCGGGGCAAGCGTGCATGGTCTGTGAAACGCCTGTCAGGGCTGTGGTGATTGGACAGCGCAACAGCTTCTATTGCAGCCAATGTCAGCGGTAATGGTGAATCCGGCGCTCAGGACGACAACTAACTGTTTTTCTGTCTGAATTTTTGCATCAGTGCCTGTTGTACAATCGGATGACAAAAGCCACTGACATCACCACCATGTAAGGCGACTTCCTTAACCAGGGTTGAGGAGATAAAGGAGTTCTCCTCAGAGGGTGTCAGAAATACACTTTCCAGATCCGGATTCAGGCGGCGGTTCATATTAGCCAGCTGAAATTCGTATTCAAAGTCAGAAACTGCTCTTAGCCCCCGAATCAGAATAGTGGCCTTGTGTTTACTGGCAAAATCAACCAGCAGACCGGTAAAACCAAACACGTCAACATTATCCAGGTGAGCGGTAATCTGCTGAGCCAGCTCGACCCGCTCATCCAGGTTAAACAGCGGCTTCTTACTCGGATTTGCGGCAATACCAACGGTCACATGAGAAAACATGTTGGCTGCGCGTTCAATCAGATCCGCGTGGCCGTTTGTAATAGGATCAAAAGTACCGGGGTAGATGGCTTTAGTGTGCATAATTATTGATACATTACCTTTGGGACTGCGCCCATCCTATCAGGTTTAGCGGCCCCAGTAACCCAGCTTTAATCGCAGCTTAAGCTGGCGAAACAAATTTACAGGTTTCTTGTTCAACCCCTCGGAACCGAGCGCTATGGCGTAATCTACAGCTTCTAATATTCTGGAACAGGACTGGCCATCGGTATAGGGGTGAAGCTGGTTAATATTTTCCTCAATAGCACGCTGCCAGTCGGCTGATGGTGACAGAGCCTGTTGAATGGCTCCAGACAGCTGTTCAGGAGAGCTTATATTAAGTATATGAGCTTCAGGTTGCAGATTATTAAAGGTAATAACAGGCTTTTTAAGCAGGCAGAACTCGGTGATGACGGATGAGGTATCGGACAGCATGATGTCGGCTGCTTGTAGTAATGGATTGATGGCACTGTCCTGTGCAACAACCAGAGCCTCATGTTGCACGGCTTTATATGCCTGTATCCATTGCGGATCCATTTTCGGATGAAACTTGATCAGCCAGCGGGCATCACCTTGTCTGGAAAGGGCATTAATGTGTTCAAGCAGTGCCGGGGCAGAAGTCAGTGACGGCGAAAAGGTTGGTGCATACAGGATCAGAGGCCCTGTTGCTGGGGTTGGCCACGGGTATGGTTCAACTGAAAATAAAGGATCTGTCTTTGGCCAGCCGGTTTCCAGCACCCTGAAATGGGGATGCTCGGCTTGCAGTTGCTCAAACTTGCGGGTGAAAAGGGGCCCCTGCGTGCAGTAAAGATCGAAGCAATCACGAATACGAAAATGACCTTTCTTTTTCCATTCGAAACCATGGAAAACCTGTACTTTTAAGCCTGGGATAAAGCTGGGTACATAATTGCCTGGCACAAAGACGGCTTTGGGGCCCATGGCGATCACCTCTGCCACAGTACTCAGTACTGATTCGTCAGATAAAAACAGCTGCCGGTCTACCTCGTCGCCTTCTGTAAACCAGTGAACCTGATCCCCGCGACGTCTAATCTCGGTCTGTAACGGGCGTAAGATCTCAAAAGCGTAATTCTGGGAGATGTAAAACAGATACTGATTCAAGGCACTTCCTTTATCACTTCGATAAGCTCAGTGGTCGAGATAGAAGGGGTGCGGGGCAGGTAATGCACCTCACAATAGACTTTGAGGTGATCAAAGCGGCCTTTCCAGTCATCACCCATCACCAGCATGTCGGCCTTATAGTGCTGCAGGTACTCAGGCTTCTGCTCCAGTGATTCCTCCTTAAATACTTCATCTACGCAGCGCAATGACTGAATAATCCTGGCTCTGCTGGTATAAGGATAGATTGGCATGCGGCCTTTCTTACTCATATTCAGCTCATCCGAAGAGATCCCTACCGTCAGATGGCCACCTAATGCCCTGGCCCTTTCCAGAAGGTTTATATGGCCTACATGGAATACGTCGAAGGTGCCAAATGTAATGATGCGTTTCATACAGGACTGACCTTACCAGCGATAAAAAAGCGCTAAACGGCTGAAATTGTTTTCCTGAGTATCGCGGCCTGCGTACAGGCTGATACCCCAGAAACCCGAGTCGGTAGCATAGCTGTAATCTAACTCCAGTTCGAATCCTCGGCTATAATCAAAGCGGCTTTTGTCCTCATTTCGAATGGTACGCAGGGTGCCTGACAACAATGAGCGGCTGTCGAGCAGATATTCCAAAGACAGAGCGTGCACTTTTGCAGGTGTATCGTAGTCAAGAATGCGCTCATCACCGCCCCAGTGTCCCATCACCTGGCCCAGATTGGTATAGCCCTGACGGTAAAGGTGATGCACGTACCAGCGGGTATCCCAGCGGTTATACTCATATCGCAGGCTTAATTTGTCGGTAAGATCGGGCGTGTATATACCAAAAGACAGCGTTTCATTACCCAGTTTGTAATTTTTCTCCCCTTCGGTGTCTTCGCCGCCAATTTCACCATAAAAAGACCAGTTAATATCCCAAAGCTGAACATTTACTTTACTGGTAAAAGAGGCCTGCTGATTGCCAAACTCAAAGTTCGGGTCATCGGTATTGGTGCCGATATTATCCTTACCGGCGGGATCAAACAGGGCATGCAGTACATCCGAGAAATTCACTTCCCGGGCACCACCGCCAAACTGAAAGGTGCGGCTTACACCCAGTGTCCAGAACTCCAGGGGCGTAAAGCTAAGGTGTATGCCAGCATGTCTGGGGTGCCCAGTGAAGAACTCATCACCCAGCCGAATCCCCTCCACTTCTTCAAGTTTGGAATAAAACATCTCGTAGCGAATATTCCAGTCGGTGATAGGAGTGGCATTACTTATGGTGATGGAGGGTGATGCCTGGGCATGGGTGCTGACGAGCATGGCAGAATCCTGAAAAGGGGAAAACCAATGTTCCCGATACCCCAGTTCGACCTGCGCATATTCGTAGCCAAATCCGATGTAACTTCCGGTATGCACAGGGCCGCCGCTGTCATCGGTTAGCAGCATACCTGCTGAAGCAATAAAATAAGGGTTTGGATGATAAAAGCCTCCGGCAGACAGGACATAGCCGGACTGGGTCTGGATCCCCCGTTGGTTGGGTAAATCTTTATCGCTATCCTGATTAACCGCCAGCTCAACCGAGCTGTGACTTCTGCCGAAGGTGCGGGTATAACGCTGAAGATAACGGCTTACCTGACCATACAAACCCGGATGGCTGTTCTGTAATTGTTTAATACGGGTCAGCACTTCTGAGGCTTTGTAGGGCTTAATCAGCGGAGCTCCCGGGGTGAGCGCCATGACTTTCTCGATTTGCGACTCGATCTCTGGTGACAGTTGCAAGGGCAAATAGGGAGACAGCCCTTTTGCCAAAAGGGTGGCCGGGAAGAAGCAAAACAAGAGCAGGCCTAAGCTTCGCATAGAACAGTTTTCACCTGATGATTTACAAAGCGGCAATTATACATAAGCCTGCGCAGGATGGTATGAGTGAACAACTATCTATGCGGATCAGAATAGGCTTCCAGCAGCGTTTCAAAATCGGCTTCCTGCCAATACCAGTTGCTCTGATTCTCGGCAGACTTTTTTAAGGAACGGTGTAGCCGGTCAAGATTCTCTTTTTTCCAGTTATTACCCGCGCGGCGTCGACATTTGTCAAAATCGATAATCCAGATGGTGCCCCGCGCGTCGAGCATCAGATTGCGAATGTTAAGATCATGGTGATATACCTGATGCCGATGCAAGCGGGCAATGATTTGGCCTGTTTTACGCCACTCATTTTCACTGAGCGGACGTTCGCAAAGCACCTTATGCAAATCCTGGCTGTCCGGGATCAGCCTGGTGATCAGATCTGCCTGATAATAGCATCCAGATCGGCACACATGGGCAGCCACAGGTTCTGGCACCGGTAAGCCCTGGTCGCGCATATACTCAAGCAGGTGAAACTCTTGCCAGGCGCGGGTTTTGTTCAGACCGGTGTAAACAAACTGGTCTGTTAGCAATCGGCCAATCATGCCACCGCGGCGATAATGCCTCAGAGCCCACTCTTCTGTGGCTTTGGGCCGGATAAAAACTGTGGTACCCCGGCCTTTGGCTCCGCCGATCAGCGCGCCCTGAGACTGCCAGTATGCCGGGCTGAATATCTGTGGATGAAGGGTTACCGGTATATCTTGCTGATACAAAAACCAGTGTCCATGCTCATCGTAGTGCTCTTTATGCCCCATCAACTCTTATCAGTTTCAGTAATTAAATGTGGATAATACCATGATCGCAGCAAATCAGCGGTTCGCTGCCGCGCATTGCAGGTTACACAGTGTATATTATGTAATAGATACGGTCATGGTAGACTCAGGCGATTGACGATCCAGTGGAGCGTTTTAACTGGAAGTGGTTGTAATAGAGTCATAACAACAGGTAGTGAAGGTGCCGAACGAACAGAATGAAGAGGAAATTTCCTTAATCCTGGGTAATTCCAATCCGAATTTTTCAGGGGTGACATCCACCATGTTGCAGGTTTCCGCCGAGCAGAGAAAGTGGGTGAATTTAAGGATAATGGGTAAACACCATCTGACGGATCCGGATTTGTATATCAGCTTTTGGGATACCGTCAGGCTATGCCGGAAACCGCTGAAAAACGGTAAATTCAGGGTTTTTCACGCCCGGCGGGTGGATGAAATGATACAGGCGCTGATTTTACGTTATCTGTTCAGGTGTAAGTTAAAGATTGTCTTCAGCAGCGCCGCACAGAGGAAGCGTTCAGGGTCGACGGTGTGGATCACCCGCAAAATGGATGCAGTCGTTGCTGTAAGCCAGCGCTCGGCGGGATTTCTCGCCGATCCGCCGGATATCGTTATTCCCCATGGTATACAGACTCACCTTTACCAGCCAGCCCGGAACAAGGCCCTGGCCTGGCAAGCTTTGGGGTACGGCGGAAAAATTGGAATCGGTATGTTAGGGCGAGTGCGAAAACAGAAAGGCGTGCATCATTTTGTCCGGGCCTGTATCGCTAGTTTACCCAAATATCCGGATGTAACTGCCGTTATAGTCGGGGCGATCTCGTCCTCGCACCGGGAATTTGTTGAACAGCTTAAGTCTGAAGTGGAAGAGGCGGGTCTGTCCTCGCGAATAATCTTCACCGGCGAGCTGCCCTTTAAGCAAATCCCACAGATTTTCTCGGCACTGTCTGTGGTTGCGGCCCTGAGTGATAATGAAGGATTTGGGCTGACCGTGCCGGAGGCCATGAGCGCCGAAGCTGCGGTGCTGGCTACCGATGCCGGAGCCTGGCCGGAAATAATTCGTCAGGATATCGATGGCTATGTGGTGCCGGTAAATGCCAGTGATGAAATTAATCAGAAGCTGGATGTGTTGCTGTCTGATACGAAACGATGTGAGACCATGGGTAAACGCGGGCGTGAACGGGTTCTCGAGCATTACAGTATTGAAAGAGAAGCCCGTCAGTTACTGGAATTTTTTGAAACTCTTAGGTGACTCTGGCAGAGGTCTGGCAACTGTCGGAGGGTGCCCCGGCAGGGACATCCTCCGTTAAACAAAGCCGTTATTAACCGCCTTCCGGCCCGGCCAGGCGAGAAGCATTTTTGGAGACACGGCTCATGGCTTCCATCGCGTGTTTGCGCTCCGCTTCACGCTGACGTTCGGTAGTACAAACACGCTCGCCGAAACGAGTGCCAGTCACCTGACGACGTTCACATCTGTAGCCCACTTCTGCCGGGGCATAACGAGCCAGACAATCCTGGCGCTCGTCTTTGTTAAGATCACTTTTGAAGCATTCTTTCAGTGCCTGATTTCGCTCTGTGTCGGATAAATGCTCAATGCTGGCATATTTTGAATCCGGGTTTGATGCGCAGCCCGCCATCAGTGCCGCGCCACCTATCATCAAACTTATTAGTAACTTTTGCATTTTTAATCTCCTTTGCTGAGGCTGATCCTCAGTTCGTAATTTGCTGCTAGGTAAAGCTTATGTCTCAGTAAGCTGATTCGCCACAGCCCTTAACACGCTCAGTAAATTAATCCATCACGCTATCTTTGAGGTTTACCCTATGCACGCTTCAACTTCAAGTGACAAATTGTAACAGGATCTCTGATAAAATAGCTCAGATTGTCTGATTTGATGGTGAGACAGCCGTCAGGAAGTCAAGGGTTTTGTGTACGGCACCTGCATTAATATGGATGGTTTTCTGACCCGCCAGACCCTGTTCCCGAGCAGCATCAGGACAACGTAACCAGCGATGACATTGGTTAATCAGATCTGTCTCATCTTTAACCGTATGCAAGGCACCACCGGCCTCAAGCTCGGCACAAATCTGTGGATTATTATATTGTGATGGCCCCATCAAGATGGGGATTCCTAGCTGTGCTGGCTCGAGGGCATTGTGCCCGCCTTTGTCACTCAGGCTGCCTCCCACAAAAGCAATGTCAGCCAGGGCATAAAGCTGCTTAAGAATACCCATTTTATCGCCAAGCAGAATATCTGTATCGGCCTGACAAGGCTTGCCGGCACTTACCCTTATTACGTTCAGATGGTGCTGCAGACAAAGCTCAGACACCTGTTCAAATCTCTGAGGGTGTCTGGGCACCAGTACCAACAATAGCTCCTGATGCTTACCCTTAAGCTGCTGATAGGCTTCTAACAGCAACTCTTCTTCCGGTGCATGGGTGCTGCCTGCAACCAGCACTTTCCTGTGCTGAGTCCCATAGGTTTCGATGACGTTCTGTCGCAAAGCGGTAACATCGATATCCGGCAGATCAAATTTTATATTGTTGGTCAGCACCACTTTGTCTTCTGTGACGCCGAGTCTGAGGTAGTTATTATAATCGCGCAGTCCCTGCGCGCAGACTTTTGACAGCTTTGCCAGCATTGGGCCGGCTAACCAACTCAGTTTGCGATAACGGTTTACCGAACGGTCTGTCATACGCGCATTTATAACAGTGACAGGAATATTCTTTTGCCAGCAGCAATGGATCATATTAGGCCACAACTCCACTTCCGTGATCACCACCAGGTCTGGCTTCACACGTTTAAGCAGACGGCTCATGGCAAATGGGATATCAAAGGGCAGATAACAGTGTTGTATGCTATTCCCGAATAGCTCCAACGCCCTTTCTGAGCCAGTTGTCGTTGTGGTTGTCAGGGTAATGGGCTGGCTCGGCCTGAGTGTCTGCAGTTTCTTGATTAAGGGAGTCGCCGCGACCACCTCACCCACAGACACACAATGAAACAGGTAGCCACCGGTTTGTTTCAGAGCAGATCCGAATCCGAATCGTTCGGGCAGACGCTTGAGTTCCTGTAGTCGGTTCTCGTGCCCGCGCCTGAGCATCACGATAGCGAGGACTGGCGCCAGCAGCATCCATAACAGGCTGTATGCACTGCGGCTCAGCTTGTCCCTAAATGCGCCGGGATGATGATTTTCAGGCTGTCTATGCATATTGGTTGTGGCTGAGAGTCCGGGCTGTATTTTATCAGACTTTATGAGCCGGTGCGCGGGCTTGTCGGCCCCGGAGATATAAAGCAGCAGTCTGCCTGACTGTACACCTGATGTATCGCGAATTTACTCCTCAGCTCTATACCTTTGTCAGTCTTCTCTTTTACAATGCCGACATTAAGCAAATGGTTATGGAGCAACAAATGAACCAAGGTTTCAATGATTATCTGCAGCAGCAACTGGATGATGTCCGCGAGCAGGGACTGTTTAAAAGTGAACGTATCATCAGTTCACAGCAGCAGGCTGATATCAGCCTGACAGACTCAGAGCATGTACTGAATTTTTGTGCCAACAATTATCTGGGGCTGGCTAATCATCCCGATTTGATTGCCGCGGCTAAATCAGGTCTGGATTCACATGGCTTTGGCATGGCGTCGGTGCGTTTTATCTGCGGCACTCAGGATATTCATAAACAGCTGGAAAACAAGCTCAGTGAGTTTCTGGGCATGGAAGATACGATTCTCTACTCTTCCTGTTTTGATGCCAATGCCGGGTTATTTGAAACTTTACTGGGCCCTGAAGATGCAATTATCTCCGATGCCCTGAACCACGCCAGTATTATCGATGGGGTCAGATTGTGTAAGGCTAAACGCTACCGCTACGCCAATAACGATATGGCTGATCTTGAGAAGCAGTTACAGCAGGCGCAGGCTGATGGGGCCCGATATAAGATGATTGCCACCGATGGTGTCTTTTCCATGGATGGTGTGATTGCCAGATTAAAAGCGGTCTGTGATCTGGCCGATAAGTATAACGCCCTGGTGATGGTGGATGATTCTCACGCCGTGGGCTTTGTCGGTGAGCAAGGCCGCGGCAGCCATGAATACTGTGACGTCATGGGGAGGGTGGACATTCTTACCGGTACCCTGGGTAAAGCACTTGGCGGCGCATCCGGTGGCTATACTTCAGCCAGCAAAGAAATAGTGAGCTGGTTGCGGCAAAGGTCAAGGCCTTACCTGTTTTCCAATTCACTGGCACCGGCGATTGTGTCAGCTTCGATCAAAGTGCTGGAATTGCTCTCCGGCGGCGGTGAGCTGCGTAAAACCCTTAAAGAGAACAGCCAGTATTTCCGTGAGCGTATGACCGCAGCCGGTTTCGAACTGGCCGGGGCCGATCATGCCATTATTCCGGTGATGCTGAGCGATGCAAGGCTGGCCAGCGCAATGGCCGAGAAAATGCTGGCCAAAGACATATATGTGGTGGGTTTTTCTTTCCCCGTGGTACCCAAAGGGCAGGCGCGTATACGTACGCAAATGTCTGCAGCGCATACCAAAGCGCATCTGGATAAAGCCATTGACGCCTTTGTTGAGGTTGGCAAAGAGCTGGGAGTGATATCATGAAGGCCTTGTCTAAATTACATGCAAAACCCGGCATCTGGCTGACAGAAGCAGAAAAACCGCAGGTTGGCCACAATGACCTGCTGATCCGAATCCGTAAAACAGCAATCTGTGGCACAGACATGCATATCTATCATTGGGATGAATGGTCACAGGCGACCATTCCTGTACCTATGGTGGTCGGTCATGAGTATGTGGGTGAAGTGGTTGAGATGGGTCAGGAAGTGACCGGTTTTGCAGTGGGCGACAGGGTTTCCGGAGAGGGACATATTACCTGTGGCCACTGTCGTAACTGTCGGGCGGGCCGTCGCCACCTTTGCCGCAATACTTATGGTGTGGGTGTCAATCGCCCTGGTGCGTTTGCCGAGTATCTGGTGATTCCGGCTTTTAACGCCTTTAAGATCCCGGCACATATTTCCGATGATCTTGCTGCCATTTTTGATCCCTTTGGTAATGCTGTGCACACGGCATTGTCATTTGATCTGGTGGGCGAAGATGTCTTGATTACCGGCGCCGGTCCAATTGGAATTATGGCGGCGGCTGTCGCCCGTCATGTGGGTGCCCGCCATGTTGTGATCACTGATGTGAACGAATACCGCCTGGAACTGGCCCGTAAAATGGGCGCCACCCGGGTAGTGAATGTCAGCAAGGAAAAACTGGCCGATGTGATGAAAGAGCTGGGAATGACCGAGGGCTTTGATGTGGGACTGGAAATGTCCGGCGTCGCCTCGGCATTTCGTGAGATGCTTAGCAATATGAATCATGGAGGTAAAGTTGCCATGTTGGGGATCCCATCCGGAGATACGGCTATTGACTGGAACCAGGTGATCTTTAAAGGTCTGGTGATCAAAGGGATTTATGGACGGGAGATGTTTGAAACCTGGTACAAGATGGTCAGTCTGATCGAAAGTGGTCTGGATCTGCAGCCCATTATCACCCACAAGTTTGATATTGATCAGTTTGAACAAGGTTTTGAGACAATGGCATCGGGTCAGTCCGGCAAAGTTATTCTGAGCTGGCAGTGATGGAACTATTTCAACATATTGATATTGTTGCTGCCAGGCAACGGCTGGAGGCCGGTGATGCGGTGCTGGTGGACATCCGGGATCCTCAGTCTTATGCCTCGGCACATATTGAGGATGCCGTACATCTGAGCAACGATAATTTACAGCACTTTATGGATGATACTCCGCGAACCACGCCGGTAATTGTCTGTTGTTATCATGGCAATAGCAGTCAACAGGCGGCCCAGTTTCTGGTGCAGCAAGGCTACAATGACGTCTACTCTCTGGATGGCGGCTTTGAAGCCTGGCGTATGCAGTTCCCTTTCGTCAGTTCGGCCCCTTGATGCTGTTGATTGCTTTTACCCGCGAGCAGGATGCCAGACTGTTGGCTAATTACCTGAAGTTCAAAGGAATCCAGGTTAATTACGAATTTAATCAGGCGGAACATCCCCACAGTCTGGTACTCCTGGATGAAAGTCAGCTCCCTGAAGCCCGTGCCATGACGCAGGAGTTTATCCACAATCCGCAGGATCAGAAGTACCAACAAGTCGCCTGGCAACAGGGTGCAGCGGTGTCAATGCAGGGTTCCGGGCAGAAGTCTTTATTATCAATGCTCAGCCAGGGGCTGCTTAGCCCCCTTACCAGTATTGTTCTGATCCTGTGTTTGCTGGTCTATTTTGCCAGTATTCTGGGCTGGTTCGTTCCACTGCAGCAATGGCTGGCTTTTCAGCCGCTGTCACAACTATCGGACAATCAGCAATGGTGGAGATTGCTTGGGCCGGCTTTTATGCACTTTTCTGTGCTGCATATTGTTTTCAATCTGCTGTGGTGGGGGATGCTGGGAGCGCAAATTGAACAGCGTCTGGGCAGTATTAATTTATTGCTGATTTTTCTGTTAACGGCGGTATTCTCCAACTTTGCACAGTATATGGCTTCCGGCCCCAATTTTGGTGGTCTGTCAGGGGTAGTGTACGGGGTAATGGGGTTTGTCTGGTGGTGCGGTGTATTACGTCCGGGCTGGGGATTATCTCTTTCCAAACCTCTGGTGGGATTTATTCTGGTCTGGCTGATCTTGGGCTATACCGATATGCTGTGGGTAAAAATGGCCAATACCGCTCACACGGTGGGCCTGATTACCGGCTGTCTGCTGGCGTTGCTATATACCCGTTTGAGCGTTAACCCTGATAAAGATACTTAGTAAAAATGACGTCTTTAACCATCTCTGAGCCGGTTTCTCTTCTCATCTGTTCACGCAGGGTTTGCAGGCAAAGTTGGCGGATCTCTTCACGACCAGTCAGAGATTTTATTTTCTCTTCAGGCTGACGGCCAAAAATATCAATGGTGGTTGAACGTAGCAAAGGAGCATGATGAGCAACGGTCTCCAACTGAGATTCGTCTTCCAGCATCAGTTCCACTGTTACCCTGACATATCCGAGTTTGCGGCTGCTGTTGCTCAGGTAGTTGGTGACAATATCAGGCTCAAGGCCAAAATAGGCATAGGCCATTGCCGCCCTGTGGCAGCAGCTCAGGGCAAGGATCAGGCTTACTAACACCCACTTATTACGTAACATGGTATTTTGTCATCCGCTTAACTCTGTGCTTTTATGGTACCAGTAAATCCGGCCATCTAACCAGTATTTGCTGGCAGGCAGGCTCAAAGGTATCATGCTGGCTTACTTATCGACCTGACTGGCGTTTTGTTGAGTTTAGCAACTGAATTTCCATTGACCCTGGATACACAGTGGTTTTCACCACAGGCCGGCGCTATACCTGATTTTCATCTGAAGAACTGGTTGCTGGATACCGGCTCGCTGACAGAGCGGCTGCAGTCGCACTGCCGTGACTTTCGTGTGCAGGTACTGAGCCAGCAACAGGCAGAGCTGATGAGTAACGAACAACAGCTGATGGACTCTGACTGTTCTTATGTGGTCAGAGAGGTGCTGCTTTACGGGGAGCAGAACCCATGGGTTTTTGCCCGTTCGTTGTTGCCGGAGACCTTGTGTGAGGGCGAGCACATGGGCCTGTCGTCACTGGGAAATAAGCCTTTGGGCAGCCTGATTTTTAATGACCCGCGTTTTATTCGTCAGCCTTTTCAGATAACCCGCATAGACGGTGACAATAAGTTGTATCAACAACTGGAACTCAGCACAGATCAGCCTTTGTGGGGCAGGCGCTCGGTATTTCTGTTTCAGGAGTGGAAGCTTATGGTATCGGAGGTTTTTTTGCCTCAAAGCCCGGCGTATAAACTGATGGGGCGGAAAGCCTGATATGAGCCGGTTCAGTGGATACCTGCGCCTGATGCGTATAGACAAGCCCATTGGTATTTATCTTTTACTGTGGCCTACCTACTGGGCCTTGTGGCTGGCAGAGATGGGCACACCTCATTGGTCGCTATTGGTGATTTTTACTCTCGGGGTGTTCCTGATGCGCGCTGCTGGTTGTGTGATCAATGACTATGCAGACCGCCATATTGACGGGCAGGTCAGGCGCACTGCCCAGCGGCCTATTGTTGCAGGGGAAGTGACCGGACATCAGGCGCTGATGCTGTTCTTTATTCTGGTTGTGCTGTCTTTTCTGCTGGTTTTACTGCTCAACTGGCAAACCATCGTACTTTCGATCGGAGCGCTGTTGCTGGCTGCATGTTACCCCTTTATGAAGCGTTATACCCACTTGCCTCAGGTGGTACTCGGGGCCGCTTTCAGCTGGGCGATTCCGATGGCTTTTATGGCGACTATCGAAATCCTGCCCTGGTGGAGCTGGGTTCTCTACCTGGCTAACCTTTTGTGGATCGTTGCTTATGATACCCAGTATGCCATGGTGGACCGCGACGATGACCTGCAGATCGGGGTGAAATCTACCGCCATTCTGTTTGGCCGCTACGATAGGTTGATCATCGGACTGCTTCAGGTCATCAGCCTGGCACTGCTGGTCTGGCTTGGCATGTTGCTGGAATTGGGGGCCATCTACTATCTGGCCTGCACTGGCTGTGCAGTGCTGGTTATTTACCAGCAATACCTGATCGCCGGCCGTGAACGGGATAAATGCTTCCGTGCATTTCTGAATAACCACTACTTTGGCATGATTCTGACGCTTGGGCTTATTGGCTCACTGAGTTTCTGATTCTGATGCTAAATCATAGCTTAAAGATGAGTCAGTTTTTGTGCCACATCCGGTGAAATCAGTGCCATGACCATCGCCTGCAGGTCGGCACTTTGTTGCGAATACTGCAGTGAACCTTCTGCGCTGGCTTCCACCAGTTTGTTGTCTTTGAGCGACTGAATAAAGGTGGAAAACAGGTTCTTATCGTAAAACTCCGGCGCATCAATACCGGTAATAGTACAAAGGTGTTCTGCCAGTTGGCGGCTTTGCTTCTCCAGTTCTGAGCGGCTCAATGCCTGCTGGCGCTCGAGTACATTCAACATCATGGCATATCGCTGTAGTGTGGGTTGCATGGTGCGGTTCAGAATAGCCAGCGTACCAAAACCACTGCCGGTATGCTCAGTAGCTACCAGTTTCCGGCCCTGTTGGCGGATAAGACCGAGGCTTTTCATGTTTGTTATCAGTACTTCAACATATTCTTCAGCCTGCTGGGCTGACAGATAGATAAACAGTTCTTTACTCAACAGCGGATACAACCGCTCTACAATGGCAAGAATCTGCTTTTTCTCTGCACCATGACCGGCAATACAGGACGCCACCAGACCGGGCAGGGCAAACAGATGCAAAATATTATTGCGATAGTAAGTCTGGGTCACAGCGGAGCGCTCATCCAGTGCAATAATCCGGCCGAAACTATCCTCCTGTACCTGCAGTTTATTCAGTGCCAATGTGTTTTGTAACATTTCGGCACCGCTGATCTGCGGTATGACGCAGAGTTTACTGAACGGCGCGTCTCTGAGCAGTTGTAAAAGGTGATCGAGATTGGCGGTCAGTTCAGACTCTGAAGCCGTATGATTTTTGCTCGCCAGCAGACTCAGTGAAACCAGTGACATCCCGCTCACCGAAGCCGCCTGATTAATGCGGCACATCACCTGATTGGCCAGGTGATTGACGGTTGGGGTCAGCCACGAAGGTTTTTTATCCTGAATGTCCTGCATATCTTTGCGCCAGTCGGGTACCTGATTATCCAGATATTGATTCAGGGATATGGGCTCACCGAAACTCAAAAAGCCATGACCATAGTTTTTCAGTTTCTTAATTGCCGAGAAAACCTGCAAAAAAGACTCCTTTTGCTTCTTCTTGCCCTTGAGTTCGTTCAGATAACTACCCAGCTCCATCACATTCTCATAACCCAGGTACACCGGCACAATACTGACCGGGCGTTTTACGCCTTTAAGCATGGCCTGCAGGGTCATCGCCAGCATGCCTGTTTTGGGTGGTAACAGGCGCCCGGTGCGGCTGCGCCCCCCCTCAGGATAATATTTCACCGGATATCCCCGCTCAAAAAGCAGTTCAAGATATTCCCTGAATACGGCGGTATAGAGCTTATTACCGGCAAAGCTGCGGCGCAGGAAAAATGCTCCCCCGCGTCTGAAGATGCCTCCTACAGGCCAGAAGTTAAGGTTAATGCCTGCGGCGATATGAGGAGTGGCCAATCCTTCGTGGTAAATGACATAGGTCAGCAAAAGATAATCCATATGACTGCGGTGACAGGGAACATAAATGATCTCATGGCCTTTTTGTGCCAGCTCGCGCACTTTGGCTGCATGACTGACTTCGATACCGTTATAGATCTTATTCCAGACCCGGGTCAGCAGCCTGTCACCAAAGCGAATAATCCCTTCGCGATAATCGGCCGCGATTTCCTTTAAATATCCGGCTGCTCTGTCTCTGGCTTGCTGCGGGGAGAGTTTTTTACTCTGTTGCTCTTCGGCAATAGCCTGTTTGACAGCTTTGGCTCCCAGCACTGCATTCCGTAACTGGTGTTTGTCTATACTGGTGGGACCCGTCATGGATTGTATTTTTCGGTAAAAGTGAGTCCTTGCTACCCGTATAAGCTTATGCGCTATAGAGGAAGGGCCCCCTGTCTCCTGTACCACTCGTTGCGAGGAAACCGCCCGGCTGAAGCAGACAAAATTATCGCGGCCGAGAAACAGCACAATAAATAACTTGCGTAGCCAGCTTGGTGAGGCCCTGTCGGCAAGCAAATCTGACCAGCCCGGCTTGGATTTTTCCGGAGCCCTTCCCCAGAACACCGATACCGGCAGAATCTGCACATCCATCTCAGCATGGGCCTGTTGCAATGCGAGTATGCGCTCGAATTGCTGATGCACATCTGTGCTGCGAACCCGACGACTGATTAATCCCTGAGGTTGTTCGAGATAAAGGCAAGCCGGGCTTGTTTCAGCTCCAAGTCGAATATCCTCTGTCGGATCCGGCAAACCTGACTGTCTGCTTGCCTGTTGCAGTGCGAGCAGATCTGTGGCCGAGTGCGTGTGTAGCAGATAAATGATGGGCTTATGGGGATCGATCCCCAATTCCTCAAACAGATTGGCTGGAATGACTTTTGTTGATACCAGCAATCTGGTGGGCAGGCTGATCATGGTCAGCAGTAACCTTTGCAACCAGTGCATCAGGGTAATTCCTCTGGGAAAATCAATGGGCATAAAATTGGCGAAAGCATAGCATGCCGGTAAAAACTTGTCCCAGGCGGGATACACCAGACTTGCACAGACAAAATAACTGGATATACTGACAGTTAAACTGTATGGAAAAACAGGCTTATGCGCGCATTAACACCCAGACAAGAAGAAGTACTGCAGCTTATTAAAGACACCATGGTGCATACCGGGATGCCGCCAACCCGGGCGGAAATCGCCAGAACACTGGGGTTTCGCTCTGCCAATGCGGCCGAGGAGCATTTAAAAGCCCTTGCCCGCAAGGGTGTGATAGAAATATTGCCGGGCACATCCCGGGGCATCCGTCTGAATATGCCCCTGGATGAGCAGATAGCAGACGAAGGTCTGCCTCTGATTGGCCGGGTCGCAGCCGGTGAGCCGATTCTGGCGCAGGAAAATATTGAAACCCATTATCAGGTAGCGCCAGAGCTGTTTAAGCCAAGGGCAGATTATTTGTTGCGGGTGCAGGGCATGAGTATGAAAGACATCGGTATCCTCGATGGTGACTTGCTTGCCGTGCACAAGACACTGGATGTGCACAATGGCCAGGTAGTGGTAGCCAGGGTGGACGATGAGGTCACCGTCAAGCGTCTTGAACGCCGTGGTCGCAGCGAAATTTTACTGCATGCAGAGAATCAGGATTTTGCGCCGATCAAAGTTGATTTGGCCTCTCAACCCTTCACTATTGAGGGAATTGGGGTAGGGATAATCCGCAACGCCGACTGGTTGTAAATCACGCATTTATAGCCCTTTGTTGGTGCAGTTTCCTTTCATGCAGTGCTTTGTATCAAGTCTTATCATCAAATATTAAGCAAATTAATAAGTTAGCCCTCAGGGGCTAACACATCTGTATCGCCTAAATGTTGAGCGGTTGATTGACTCAGGTGCAGAAAAGGCTGGACTCGACCCCCCTGGTTGAGTAATTCTTATACACCGCAACAAAATTATAACAATGACATGACATCATTTTTATATTTGGTGCTTTGTCACTGCCCGATGCAACCACATTAGGTTGCGTTGGGCTGAGTTCATTTCTGACAGAGGAGACGTCACGTGGGCAAAGGTGTCTTGACCGCGATCTGTGCGACTTTAGTGAGCAGTGTCGCTGTCGCTGAACGTTCCGATATAAACCTCAGACAAGGGGTTACGGACATCAGCGAGCAGGTATATGGCCTGCATATGACGATTTTTTATATCTGTGTGATTATCGGCGTGCTGGTCTTCGGAGCCATGTTGTATGCGATGATCTTTCATCGTAAATCCAAAGGTGCCAAACCTGCCAACTTTCACGAGAGCGTTAAAGTTGAGGTGGCCTGGACTATAGTGCCATTCCTGATTCTTGTGGGTATGGCGGTGCCGGCAGCCAAAACACTGATTGCCATGGAGGATACCACGGAAGCTGATGTGACAGTGCTGGTGACCGGCTCTCAATGGAAATGGCATTACAAGTATATGGATCATGAAGTCGACTTCTATTCTCTGATGGCGACGCAGCAGGAACAGATCGCCAATAAATTTGATAAAGGCGAGAATTATCTGCTTGAAGTGGACAAACCTCTGGTTATTCCCACGGGCCAGAAAGTGCGATTCCTGATTACCTCTGATGACGTGATTCACTCCTGGTGGGTACCGGATTTTGCGGTCAAAAAAGACGCCAATCCGGGCTTTATCAACGAAGCCTGGACCCGGGTCAATGAGCCGGGCATCTATCGGGGGCAGTGTGCCGAGTTGTGTGGTAAAGACCACGGCTTTATGCCGGTAGTGGTGGTGGCCAAAGAGCCTGCGGAATATCAGAGCTGGTTGGCAGAGCAGGAAGCCAAACAACTCAAGGCTAAAGAGGAAGAGCAGAAGTTGCTGGCCATGAACATGGAGATGGACGAGCTGATGGACGTGGGCAAACAGGTTTATCAGTCTGCCTGTGCTGCCTGTCATATGCCTAATGGTGAAGGTCTTCCCGGTGTTTTCCCTGCGCTTAAGGGCAGCGATATTGCAATCAATGACATGCAAAAACATATTGATGTGGTGGTCAACGGTGTGCCAGGTACTGCAATGCAGGCCTTTGGCAAGCAGCTGAGTCTTAAAGAGCTGGCAGCTGTTATCACTTATGAACGTAACGCCTGGGGTAATGACACCGGAGAAACGGTTCAGGCTAAAGACGTTAACGCATTAATCACTGGCAATTAGGAGGATTATGATGAGTAGTGTTGCAGACGATCTTCATCATGACGAGCATCATGACCACAAGCCAGCGGGGATAATGCGTTGGCTGCTGACCACTAACCATAAAGATATAGGTACCTTATATCTGTGGTTCGCCTTTATCATGTTTTTGGTTGGCGGTGCCATGGCAATGGTGATCCGCGCCGAGCTGTTTCAGCCTGGTTTGCAGATTGTTGAGCCGAATTTCTTCAATCAGATGACCACAGTACATGGTCTGATCATGGTATTCGGCGCCGTTATGCCGGCCTTTACCGGCCTGGCAAACTGGATGGTGCCGCTGATGATTGGTGCACCGGACATGGCGTTGCCAAGGATGAATAACTGGAGCTTCTGGATCCTGCCGGGCGCTTTTCTGATCCTGCTGGCTTCGTTGTTCCTTGAGGGTGGCGGTCCCAATTTTGGCTGGACCTTCTATGCGCCTTTGTCCACCACTTTCAGTAATGACAGTACCGCATTATTTGTATTCTCCGTGCATATCATGGGTATCTCTTCGATCATGGGTGCCATTAACGTGATTGTGACCATTTTCAATATGCGCGCACCAGGTATGACCTGGATGAAAATGCCGATGTTTGTGTGGACCTGGCTGATTACGGCATTTCTGCTGATTGCAGTCATGCCGGTGTTGGCGGGAGCGGTGACCATGGTACTGACCGACAAATATTTCGGTACCAGCTTCTTCGATGCCGCCGGGGGCGGTGATCCGGTCTTATTCCAGCATATCTTCTGGTTCTTCGGTCACCCTGAAGTGTACATTATGATTTTGCCAGCCTTTGGGATTATCTCGCATATCGTGCCGACCTTTTCCCGTAAGAAGTTGTTCGGCTACTCATCCATGGTGTATGCCACGGCCTCTATCGCGCTGTTGTCCTTTATCGTGTGGGCCCACCACATGTTTACCACTGGCATGCCGTTGTTTGCAGAAATGTTCTTTATGTTTGCGACCATGCTGATCTCTGTACCCACAGGGGTGAAAGTCTTTAACTGGGTAGCCACCATGTGGCGGGGATCTATCAGTTATGAAATGCCGATGATGTTTGCCCTGGCCTTTATCGTACTGTTTACCATTGGCGGCTTTTCCGGGTTGATGCTGGCTATCACACCGGTGGACTTCCAGTACCACGATACCTATTTTGTGGTGGCCCACTTCCATTATGTGCTGGTGACAGGTGCGGTATTCTCTATTATGGCCGCGGTGTATTACTGGCTGCCGAAGTGGTGTGGCAAGATGTATGACGAAACCCTGGCCAAGTGGCACTTCTGGTGCTCGATGATATCGGTCAACCTGTTGTTCTTCCCCATGCACTTTGTTGGTCTTGCCGGTATGCCTCGCCGTATCCCGGACTATGCCCTGCAATTTGCGGATTTCAACAAGTGGATCAGTATCGGTGGTTTCGCCTTCGGACTGTCACAGCTGATTTTCCTGGCGCTGGTTATCAAAGCCAGTCGCAAGCAGGGAGAGCCCGCCACAGCCCAGGTATGGGAAGGCGCGGAAGGATTGGAATGGGAAGTGCCCTCACCGGCCCCTTACCATACCTTCGAAACACCTCCTGAGGTGAAATAAGATCATGGCACAGCAGTCGCAAAACAATAACCGGATGGTGGTCAAGCTGGTGGCCATCGTCATCGGCATGTTCGGTTTCGGTTTTGCACTGGTGCCGCTGTACGATGTTTTTTGCGATATTACCGGCATCAACGGCAAGACCAACCCTTACGCTGCCACTTATGATGTGAATACGGATGTCGATACCAGCCGTGAAATTACGGTGGAATTTATCACCCGTAATCAGTCCGGCATGGCGTGGGATTTTGAAGCCCGCACCAAGCGTATCAAGGTGCATCCCGGTGAACTGAAAACGGTGGAGTTTTATGTCAAAAATCCCACCGGCAAAGACATCGTTGGCCAGGCGATCCCCTCGGTGTCGCCTGGTACTGCAGCGTTATATCTGAATAAGACGGAATGTTTCTGTTTTGAACAACAGCCACTGCGGGCCGGGGAAGAAGCCCTGATGCCCATGCAGTTTTATGTGGACCCTCAGTTACCTGAGGATATTAAGGTTTTTACTCTGTCCTATACTTTGTATGACGTGACAGGGACATCTACTGTGGCAATGAACCGCGGCTAAACGGAGAGCGACATGTCAGAGCAACAATACGAAAAATATTATGTGCCGGCTCAGAGTGCCTGGCCCATAGTGGGCGCGGTGGCGCTGTTTTTAATAGCCGTTGGCGCCGGCAACTTTGTGGTGGAGTCCACCAGAGGCAAAGAAGGCTATGGCGGCTGGATACTCACAGCTGGTCTGCTGGTTTTGCTGGTAATGCTGATAGGCTGGTTCAGAGATCAGATTGAAGAGTCCATGGCCGGTAAATACAGCGCTCAGTTGGGGCGTTCGTATCGTCAGGGCATGAGCTGGTTTATTTTCTCTGAGATCATGTTCTTTGCTGCTTTCTTTGGGGCACTGTTCTACACCCGTATGATTGCAGTGCCCTGGCTGGCCGGTGAGTCTAACAATGCCATGACCAATGAAGTGCTCTGGCCAGGGTTTGAGGCTATGTGGCCTCTTGTTCAGACCCCCGGTGGCACAACGACTCAGGCCATGGGATGGATGGGCTTACCACTGGTTAACACCGCTATTCTGCTGATCTCGTCTGTTACCGCTCACTTTGCTCATGTGGCTCTTGAAGAGGGTAAAAGAGCGCGTCTGAAGCTGTTCCTAGGTATCACTATCGTACTCGGCCTTATTTTCCTGTTCCTGCAGGTAGAGGAGTATGTGCACGCCTATCGCGATTTGGGGCTGACCCTGACATCCGGAGTGTATGGCAATACGTTCTTCCTGTTGACAGGTTTCCACGGCTTACACGTTACCCTGGGTACATTAATGCTGATCATTATGTTCCTGCGCGTGCTCAAAGGCCATTTTAGCAAGGAAAATCAGTTTGCCTTCCAGGCAACCAGCTGGTACTGGCACTTTGTTGATGTGGTATGGGTGATCCTGTTTGTGTTTGTGTATATTGTTTAAACTGATTCAGGCTCCTTTGCGGGAGCCTGGCTTCCGCGGTTTGGCGGTTATCGCCTTTGCGACAGCTGCCGGGTCCTGATTCAATAAGGGCGGGGATTGGGTGTGATCCAGCCCATTGCCAGCGCAAGCAGGATCAGAAGCATAATCAGCGCCGAAGTCATTACGCGACGGCCAATAAATTTGGTCATAGACTGTTGTTGATCAGGGTTGCCATTAAGCATGATTTTCATCGCCCGGAACAGATTGAAAACCATAAAGATCAGTAAACAGACGACAATGATTTTTACTAACAAGTCTCTTCTCCTGTTGTGCTAAACCGAATCAGTAAATTACCCCTGCTAGCCACCATATTGACACTGATTGCTGTCAGTGTCATGACCTGGCTGGGATTCTGGCAGTTAGACAGGGCGGAGCAGAAGCAGTTGCGGGTAAAACAGATAGAGGCTCGCCAACAGCAGGGGATCGTTTCTCTGGATGAGATCAGCGGGCAAAACGAGGATATACGCGATCTTCCGCTGCGGGTAACAGGCCGTTTCGAACCACAAAAAGTGTTGTTGTGGGATAACCGTATTTATGAGGGGCAGGTAGGCTATGAGGTGTTGGGTATATTCAGCACCGCTTATGGCAATCTGCTGGTTAATCTGGGCTGGACGCCAGCACCTAAGTACCGGGACGAGCTCCCTGATGTCGAACTGCCACAAGGACAAATCAACCTGCAGGGCGTTGTGGTCAAGCCTCAGGCAAATCCAATGGTCAGTGAGTCGGAACAGCAGAGCGCGCATTGGCCCCTGCGTATTCAGCAGCCCAGTCTGGATTGGCTCGAAGAGGTTGTTGCTATGCCGCTGATGCCATTTATATTGCAAATTACTGACACGACAGCGTTTGGCTACAAGAGTAACTGGAAGCCGGTGGTGATGCCGGCACAAAAGCATTACGGCTATGCAGTGCAATGGTTTGGTCTGGCACTGGCCTGTCTGATGGTTTTTATTGTGGCCCTTTACAAAAAGAACAAAGGTAAGGTGAATGAAACTGACCTCTAATCGAAAGATGATGCTGCTGGTGTTGCTGGCGTTTTTGCTGCCGGTGATCCTGGCGAAGCTGGCGCTGGAGTTTGACTGGTTTAATAAGGCCGCGACCAACAAAGGTGAGCTGCTGGAGCCAGCCCCCGACCTTTCTGCGCTGGACAGTCATAACAAATGGCGAATTTTGTACCGGTTACCCGAGCAGTGCGATACGGTTTGCGATAACGCATTGTACAGCATCAATCAGGTCTGGATGGCGCTTGGACGTGAACAGCACAGAGCAGAGCCTGTGGTACTGGTTACAGAGCTCAGTGACAAGGCCCGGCAGGATAAGCTGTCAGATGATTCAGCCATCCGTCTGGTCAATGTTAAAGCAGAACAGATCAGTGCAGTATTTAAAGCGCGCGCCACTGATGGTATTTTTCTGGTGGATACCCTGAATAATGTGATCCTGCATTATCCGGTAGCAGAACAAAAACAACAGGCTGTACTGGACAGTCGTAACATATTGGCTGACTTGCGCAAACTGCTGAAGCTGTCTCGTATTGGTTAGAGCTATTCTGGGCTCTCGCTGGTATGGTTTATCTGAACGAAATGGCGCTCTGAGGGAATAATAATGAAAAAAATGGTGCTGACTGCACTTATCCTTGCCGTTGTGGTGGTGGCCCTGGGAGCCTTTACCCGTTTAACTGATGCTGGCCTGGGCTGTCCCGACTGGCCTGGATGCTATGGTTTTCTGTCGGTACCCAAACAGGATGCTCATATAGAGCAGGCTGTGCAGGCATTTCCCGAGAGGCCTTTTGAAGCACACAAGGCCTGGAATGAAATGATCCATCGCTACTTTGCCGGTGCGTTGGGCCTGCTGATTCTGATTATTGCCCTGCGCAGTCTGTTTAATAGCCAGCCGAACCGGCCGAAGAAGCTGCCGCTGGTGTTGCTGTGCCTGGTCATTTTCCAGGCCCTGTTGGGGATGTGGACGGTGACGATGAAGTTACAGCCCATAGTGGTCATGGGGCACTTACTCGGCGGCTTTACAGTCTTATCCTGTTTGTTTTTGCTCTATCTTCGTCTGACCAACTACCGCATACCAGGAGGGGATGCTAACCTCCGACCCCTGGCCCGCTATGGCGTTCTGGGTATGCTGATCGTGATTGTGCAGATAGCATTAGGTGGGTGGGTCTCGGCCAATTATGCGGCACTGGCCTGTACGCAGTTGCCGGTCTGTGAAGCTGACTGGGTGCAGCGACTGGATTTTGCCGGGGCGTTTTCAATCGGTGAGGCCGACGACTATGAGTTTGGCACCCACAGTTATGCCGAGCGTATGACCATGCATGTGGTACACCGCTTTGGAGCGTTGATCACCTTCCTCTATCTGTGCTGGCTGGCAATTCGTATCTATGCGCGGGCATCCTCGGCTTTGTTCAGACAACTGTCTGTCATTCTGGTGCTGGTGCTGGGCCTGCAGGTGGCGCTGGGGGTCAGTAATGTGGTGTTCAGTTTGCCTTTATGGGTGGCAGTAGCGCACAATATCGTCGGCGCCAGTTTGTTACTGGTGCTGATTATGATTAACTACAGCCTGTTCAGAAAAACCTAGGAGGCAGAATGGCTAAATCAGTCAGCGCGACTCAGCCTCATCAATCACTGTCCCGTGCGTCTTGGCGGGATTATTACGAAATGACCAAGCCCAATGTGGTACTGCTGCTATTGCTCACTGCGCTGGTGGGTATGTGTCTGTCGACACCGGGCTGGTTACCCTGGCAACCTCTGGTGGCCGGATTAATGGGAATCGGTGCATTATCTTCAGCCGCGGCCGTGATCAATCATGTGATGGACCGGCGCATCGATGCACAGATGGCCAGAACCTTTAATCGTCCGGTGCCCAAGGGCAAAGTCAGCCCCAGACGGGCGCTGATTTTTGCCGGCCTGCTGGCGGCGGCCGGTTATCTGGTGCTGGAAATCTGGGTCAATCGCTTAACGGCACTGTTAACCCTGGCAAGTCTGGTGGGCTATGCCATGGTCTATACCATGTACTTAAAGCGCGCCACGCCACAGAATATCGTGATTGGCGGTCTTGCTGGCGCCGCTCCTCCCTTATTGGGCTGGACCGCGATTACCGGTGAGGTTCATCCTTATGCCTTGTTGCTGGTGCTGATCATTTTTATCTGGACGCCACCCCATTTCTGGGCCCTGGCTATCCACAGGGAAAAAGATTATGCCCGCGCGCAGGTTCCTATGCTGCCGGTTACTCATGGTGTGGCTTTCACTAAAACTTCTGTACTGTTGTATACCATATTGCTGGCAATCGTCTGTCTGATGCCTTATCTGGTGGGGATGACAGGGGTGATTTACTTTATCGGTTCCAGTTTGCTGAATGTGGGCTTTTTGTATTATGCCCTCAAGCTCAAGTTTAATGCGGATGAACACACGGCCATGCAAACCTTCAGATTTTCCATCCTGCACCTGATGGTGCTGTTCCTGGTGTTGCTGGTGGACCACTATTTTAAGATAACCCTATGAAACAGAAACTGCTTATCGGCGTTGTACTGGTGCTGGCGTTATTAGCTGGTTTATATCTGTCAGTTAACATTGCGCCGCCTGCTTCCGCCCAGCATGCCAACCTTTATCCCCAGCCTCGGGCGCTACCGGATTTCACTTTGGTGGATCAAGATGGTGAAAACTTTGGTGAGGAGCGTTTTCGCGACCACTGGACACTGGTGTTTACGGGCTATACCTATTGCCCGGATATCTGCCCTACCACATTGGCAGAACTTAAGAGCATCTATCCTCAGTTGCAGCAGATTGACAGTCAGTACCCTGTTCAGGTGATGCTGTTATCGGTAGATCCCAACCGGGATAAGCCAGAGCGGCTGAAAGAATATATTAATTTCTTTAATCCCGAGTTTATCGCCGCCACGGCGGAACATACCGAGCTTTTCCCTTTTGTGCGGGCCCTGGGCATGATGTATGCGATGGCAGACAGCACCGATAACCCCGACTATCTTGTCGATCACAGTGCCTCGGTGGTGATTATTAACCCACAAGCCCAGGTGATTGGTCGCTTTACACCGACGCTGATGCCAGGGGAAATGGCGGTAGTGAATCCGCAGCATATTCTCAAGGATATGCCGGTGATTGTTAATCAGGCACCTTAAGTTAAGGTACTAATCCAGCCATTTACCTTCTTCAGTCGCCACAAAGAACGGCTGCGAATGCCAGTAATAGCGTTTGGGGTTTTGTTTACTCGGTGCAGTGCAATTGACTCTGCTGCGTCCGGGGCTCAGTGGCTCATTGATCTCCAGACGAAAGCTGTCCTGCTCCACCCAGTCTATCTTCATCGGCTGGCCTTTGAAAAAACAGCTTAACTGGGAAGGGCGAATATCTTCCAAATCAATACGGGTTTTCCACTGTGGTGTGCGATTGTCGTATTCGAGTTCAGGATCAATGGGTTTCGACAACACCGGCAACGCCAGGCTGTTAAGTTTGACCTTAAGGGTCTTGAGGTTGGCGTAAATACCTGCAGACGGATAACGGGGCAGGGCAGTAAAGTCACTGTATGGGGCGACAGCGCCGGATTGCTGGGCGAAACCCAGGTAGCCCAGCTCCTCCAGCAATGCCTGAATGGCACTGTTATATTCACCAAAGGGATAGGCCAGGTATTTCAGACTGTAGCCCAGCTCCTGCTCCAGCTTTGCTTCGGCCTGCTGAATATCCTCCTTCAGTGCTGCCAGCCACTGCCGCTCATCCATGCCCTTGCGATCCAGCAGGTGGCCGTGATCGTCTGTGTGGTTGGCAAACCACACACCGTCTTTCTGCATCTGCCGCACCTCAGTCCAGGTTAGCTGATGGGCTTCTTTTCCGATCAGTGCAGGGTTAATAAAGATGGTGTAATTGAAGCCATGGCGCTTAAGAACTGGATGTGCGTTTTCCAGTATATTTCTGTAACCGTCGTCAAAGGTGATGGCCACCGCCTTTTCCGGCAACGTCTTATTTTCTTTCAGGCTGGCTACCAGTTCCGGTAAGGGCACCACAGTATGATTCTCGGCAATATACTGCATATGCCCGGCAAACTGTTCCGGCGTTACTGACGTGATGGCCGGGGTTTTGTCGCTGACATGATGATACTGCAATATACTGGCATGCTTATTATGGGGGGTTGCCAAAACCTGCAAGGTTAATAGCAAAGGCAGAAGGGCCAGAATAAGGACTGGAATTTTACTCGCCGACATTAGATCATCCCCGTTACTGAGTTGTATATAAGAGCTTACTTTGTCTGCAAACCGGCGCAACCCCTTTACCTTTGTTAGCACTGACAAAAGCGAACACCGTCGCTTGCTGACTATCGCTCTGCCCATGATCCTCAGCAATATTACCAATCCGTTGCTGGGCATGGTGGATACCGCCATCATCGGCCATCTGAACCACAGCTATTTTCTCGCCGGAACCGCCGTGGCTACTATGGTTATCACTCAGATTTACTGGGTTTGCGGATTCCTGCGCATGTCGGCCACAGGTCTGAGTGCCCAGGCAAGGGGCAGTGGCGATGCAGCGGCCGGCGCGAGGGTATTCTATCAGCTGTTGGCTCCGGCACTGATTATCGGGATACTGATGATCCTCGCCCAGAGCCTGTTGGTGCAAATCGCCAGCGCTTTTGCCGATGCCAGTGAGCAGGTGGCGAACGTCATCCGGGATTATATCGGTATTCGCGTATGGGGTGCTCCGGCTGCTCTTGCCAATCTGATGCTGGTGGGCTGGTTGGTTGGCCAGCAACATACCCGGGTGGTAATGCTGATTCAGATACTGGGTAATGTGCTCAATGCTTTGCTGAGCCTGGCACTTGCCATTGGCCTTGGCTGGGGAGTGGAGGGGGTGGCGGCTGCCACAGTGGTAGCCGAGTACAGCATTTTTATTGCTTCTGTTTATATGGTGCTGCGCAAAACAGGTTGGCGGGGAGTGAACCTGAGCTGGTTCAGGCTTAGTGTCTATCGGCAGGTGTTGGATCTGAACCGGGATATTCTACTGCGTAATCTGGCGTTGCAACTGACCATCGCCTTTCTGACCTTTCAGGGCGCCAGGCTGGGTGAAGAAGTGGTAGCGGTCAATGCCCTGTTGATGCAGTTCTTTGTGATCACCGCTCTGGGGCTGGATGGCATTGCCTACGGGGTTGAAGCACTGGTGGGCGAGAGCAAGGGGGCCAGAGACAGCGGGCAGTTGCATCATCGTGTATTGACCGGACTATTCTGGTCAGCTTCACTGGCAGTGGCGTATAGCCTGATATTTGTGGTGTTCGATACCGCTATTATTGCGCTATTGACCGATCTGGCACCGTTGCGGCAACTGTCAAAAGACTTTTTACCCTATATCTGGGTGATGCCGATGCTGGCCCACTGGTGTTTCCTGATGGACGGGGTGTTTATTGGTCTCACCCGCGGCAAAGCGATGCGTAACAGCATGCTGCTCTGTACTCTGGCGGTGTTTTTTCCATTGTGGTGGCTGACCTCTGGCCTGGGTAACCATGCCTTGTGGCTGGCTTTTCTGGGCTTTTTACTGGCCAGAGGGGTCAGTCTGGGTTGGGTGTATGTCGGCCTGAGAAAGCGGCAGGGGTTAATATAACCTGCCGCGATGGCGAGTTTTCTCAGAGATCAATAATAGGAATGTTCGCCAGCCTGATGCTCTGTGGCATCAATCACGCCGGTAAGCTCAGGAAACTGCGCCAGCATCTGTTTTTCTACGCCTTCTTTGAGCGTGACATCCACCATGGAGCAGCCATTACAGCCGCCGCCGAATTGCAATACAGCCTTACCGGCAGGGGTGATTTCCATCAGCATAATCTTGCCGCCATGACTGGCGAGTTGCGGATTGATTTCCGCATCGATCATATAGTTGAGCCGCTCCATCAGCGGTGCATCATCGTCCACTTTACGCACTTTGGCATTTGGCGCCTTCAGGGTAAGTTGTGAACCCATCTGATCGGTCACAAAGTCTATTTCTGCTTCTTCCAGAAAAGGGGCACTGTCCTGATCAACCACCGCATCAAAGCCATCAAAGGGCAGGCGGGTGTCGGTTTCTTCCGCCGCATCTGCCGGACAGTAAGACACACCGCACTCGGCGCTGGGGGTACCGGGATTGACCACAAACACGCGGATATTGGTGCCGGGATCCTGCTTACTTAATAATTTTCGAAAATGGGCCTGTGCCGGTTCAGAGATCTGAATCATAACGCTACCTCCAGAATGAGATGTCATGGCCTTATGATATCAAAGATTACTTGAGTAAAACACTCAAGTATCGGATAAGTTATGTCTGTTGTGCGTCAGGTTGCCGGAATATGAGACCAAGTCACCGGCTTTTGCTTTGCTCTCACTGGAACTGAACAACGCTAGCTGATAGCTTGTTAAGCATTGTGTGAAAAAATATGACCGAGAGGGTTCAATGAAGCATTGGTTGCAAATGGTGTTGATGGCGTTGGTACTGAACAGTATCGGCAGTGCGCACGCCCAGGTTAAAAGTGATCTGGATTATCTGCCGGAATCAGTGAGCTTTGATCCGGCGGTACCTACGCCTGAGTCTGTTCTCGGCTATCCTGTTGGCACCTGGCACGTTCGGCATGACCAGCTAGTCAGCTACCTGTATGCACTGGCAAAAAGCTCTCCGCGGGTCAGCATTGAAGAAATGGGGCGCTCCCATGAGCAGCGACCATTATTGCTGCTGACATTCAGCTCTGAACAAAATCAGCAACAGCTGGAACCCATTCGACAGCAACATCTGCAAAGCCTGAACGGACAACAGCAGGATGATCTGCCACTGATATTGTGGATGGGTTACAGTGTCCACGGCGATGAGCCATCGGGCGCCAATGCAGCATTGTTAATTGCCTACTATCTGGCTGCCGCGCAGGGGCCCGAAGTCGATAAACTGCTTGATGAAGCGGTGATCCTGATGGAGCCCGCGCTCAACCCTGATGGTCTGTCCCGTTTTGCTCAGTGGGTGAATATGCACAAAGGCAAGAGTCTGGTGGCCGACCCCAATCACCGCGAGCACTGGCAGCACTGGCCCAGCGGCCGCACCAACCATTACTGGTTTGATTTAAATCGCGACTGGCTGTTGCTGACACATCCCGAATCCCGCGCCAGACTTATCCATTATCATAAATGGCGTCCTCATGTGGTGACGGACTTCCATGAAATGGGTACCAACAGTACCTATTTCTTCCAGCCCGGCGTGCCATCGAGGAAGAATCCCTGGACCCCTGATAATAACGTCAGCCTGACTGAAGCATTAGGTGAATACCACGCCAAAGCACTGGATGCCAGCCGTCAGCTTTATTTCACACAGGAAGGTTTTGATGACTTTTATTATGGCAAGGGCTCAACCTATCCGGATGCCCATGGCAGTGTCGGCATTTTGTTTGAGCAGGCCAGCAGCCGCGGACATCTGCAGGAGTCTGAGCATGGTGAGCTGAGTTTCCCGCAAACGATCCAGAATCAGGTCACCACATCCTTATCGACCTTTGCCGGGGCACTGGCCAACAAGGGGGCGTTGTCGGCCCACTTGCAGAGCTTTGCCGATGAAGCACTGGAGCTGGCTAAAAAAGATGATCTTTCGGGTTATCTGCTCAGTGAAAGTCAGGATAAGAGTCGCTTCAAGGCGCTGCTGGATATACTTCAACAACATCAGATTCAGGTTAAGGGGCTGAACAAATCAATTGAACGCAATGGCCAGCGCTTTGCTCCGGAGGATTCGGTATTCGTACCTTTGAACCAGCCCCAGTACCGGCTGATCAAATCTATATTCTCAACCCGCACCAGCTTTGCCGACAATACCTTCTACGATGTCTCGAACTGGAACCTGCCGCTGGCATTTAATATTCATTATGAGGGTGTCGAGCGGGGCTTCTGGCGTAAGTTACCCCTGACTGACAATTTGCCTGATTTCACTCCGGCTGCTTCTGAACTTGCAGATGACGCCTACGCCTATGCCTTTTCCTGGCAGGACTCCGGTGCACCAGCCCTGTTGCAGGCTCTGCTGGAGCAGGATATACAGGCCAAGGTCGCGTCCACAGCCTTTACAGCAATCACCAGCCAGGGCAAGGTCAGCTTTGAACCTGGTGCGGTCGTGTTGCCTGCAGCCCTGAAACAGCCGCAAAATTGGCGGGATAGGCTGCAACAACACGCGCAGCAGCAAGGGATAAAACTCTGGTCCGTTACCAGCGGCCTGACGCCTGAGGGTAATGATCTGGGCAGCAGGACCATGGCGCTGCTGGACGCGCCCAGCGTGCTGATGATTGCCGGGGCCGGCAGTTCTCAATATGAGGCGGGTGAAATCTGGCATTACCTTGATCAACACATAGGCCTGCCTCTGACCATTCTGGATATGGACAGGTTGCGCAGTGTGTCACTGTCTGATTACAGTCATATTATTATGGCTGACGGGGATTTCAGCCGTATTGACGAGAAACAGATTAAAGCCATACAGGACTGGGTTCGTCAGGGCGGTGTGCTGATTACGCAAAAGCGGGCGGCAAAATGGGCCAGTGAAAATGATCTTCTGAAGGCCACTTTCTTATCAGAAAAAGAACTGAATAATAGCTTCGAGACGTCCGGGCTGACCTATGCAGACAAGGAGAGCCTGGCGGCTAAAAAACGTATTGCCGGTGCTGTATTCAGTGCTGAGGTAGACCTCAGCCATCCACTGGCATTTGGTTATACTGACAAGACTTTAAGCTTTTTGCGCAACAGCACGCTGGCCATGCATAAGCCGACCAAGCCCTTTGTAACCGTTTCCCGATACACCAGTGAGCCCCTTAAAGCCGGATATGCCAGCGATGAGCTGAAACAGTTATTGGCTGATAAGGCCAACCTGGTGGCTCATAAACTCGGTGATGGAAAGGTGATTGGTGTGACCGACAACCTTACTTTCCGCGGTTACTGGTACGGCACCAGCAGGATCCTCAGTAATGCTATTTATCTGTCTGACTTTATTGATGCAGAGGGCTGACGGCTATAGTCCAGATCTCTATTTGCAGGTCCGGATAATGTTGTAGCAGCACATCGCAGAGACTGTTGATGGTGGTGCCAGTAGTAATAATGTCATCCAGTATGGCGACACGTTGCACTGGCACGGGCCGGGTCAGTATAAAGGCTTGTCTGAGGTTACGCCGGCGCTGAGCACCGGTGAGTTCGGTTTGCGCCTGTGTGGCCTTGTGGCGTTTACAGACCTCCGCCAGTGGCAGGCCGCTGCGCTGATGCAGGCGTTTTGCCATTTCCATTGTCTGATTATAATGCCGGGTTCTGTATCGTGACGGGTGTAAAGGCACAGGAATGATAGCCTGTGGCCAGGGGCGGTAATGAGTGAGTACATGTTCATAAAATAAATCAGCCAGGGCCCTGGCATTACGGGGGCTACGGGAAAACTTCAGACCTTTTATCAGTTTGTCCAGTGGCCATTGATATTCTCCGCAAGCCAACAATCTCTGGTATCTTATCTCCCCTAAGCCCTGGCGTATTTTTGGCCACAGCAACAGGTTATATGAGCAGGCCTGTAGATTAAACAGACACAGGTCTTGCTGACACCAGGGACAAAGCAGCTCGTCACTGGACTGGTAACATAACAGACAGGATTGACGACCGATGGCCGTCTTAAGCAGGATTGTGACAGATGCGGGCATTTCCATTGCCTGACAGGTAAGAATAATCAGAGGGTAGCCTATTTTGCCGTTGAATGCTGAACACCAGGGACAAGGAAAGGAGCTGGTTTTTTTGCATGGATGGGGTCTTAACAGCGCAGTATGGAAAGACCTTGCAAAGAGCCTGAGCCATGACTATCGGATAACACTGACAGATTTACCCGGTTTCGGGGTCAATAACCGGTACTGCCCCAGGCACTATGACCTGGATACAATCACTGAGATGGTTGCCGGGGTGCTGCCGCAAAGAGCTGTGGTGGTAGGCTGGTCGCTCGGCGGTCTGGTGGCACAGAAGCTGGCTATTGAGTACTCCGCGAAAATCGACAGGCTGATTTGTGTCAACAGCACCCCAAAGTTTATGGCTGAACCCGACTGGCCCGGTATCAAGCCAGAGGTGCTGGACGCATTTGCCAGCCAGTTGCACTCTGATATCGGTGCCACGGTTAACCGTTTTCTGGCTATTCAGGCCATGGGCAGCAGTCGTGCCAAAGCTGATATTCTGGCTCTCAGGTCCCTGTTGGATAAGCGCCCGCCGCCAGTGGCAGAGGCATTATCCGGGGGACTGAAAATACTGCAGCAGGCTGATATCCGCTCACAGCTTAAGGCCATTAGGTGTCCGACACTGCGCATATACGGTAAAAAAGACAGTCTGGTACCGGTAGCGGTGATGGATGAAGTGGAACGTCTGCAACCACACAGTGTGTCGATGTTGTTTCCTGCCGCCTCCCATGCCCCTTTTATTTCTCATGCCAGTGAGTTTGAACAGGCGCTGAGAAGCTATTTAGCCGGCTGATACGGCTAGAGCGCCATATAGTTTAAAAAACGAACATCCGAGCTGCCTGAAAAAGCCTCAATCAAGGCGTGGTTGCGCAGGAATAGTGGTGCTCTTTCAAGCAACCAGAACGCAGAGTGAGGCTTTTTCAGGCGCTCCCGAAGGGCGAGGCCCAAAAAACGCGCATCCGGCGGCAAATTTTCTTGATTTAGGCCCACTAAACCTTCAAAAATTTGCCTTGCCTGCGCGCTTTTTGAACTCTCGCTGGTGTTGTTTATTTAAACTATATGGCGCTCTAGTACTTCCAATTCGCCCCCATTTGGTTAATAATTAACCATGAGGTGAGGTAGAATTATGTCTGTACAATTTGACGGCAATATCAACTCGGCGATCCTGTCTGGCATGCTGGGTGTGCAGCGGGCATCGGATGGTATTACACAGCATTCGGTTAGTCTTGCGCAGCAGCAGGCGCAACTGCGCACGCCTGAAGAAGTGCTGGAGGGTGCCGCCAGGCAACAGCTGGGTATGGCGAACAAGCTTTTGCCCTCGGGTGGTGACAGTATGACCTCAGATCTTGTTGGTCTTACCCTCAACCTGCGTAACGCCCAGGCAAGCAGTAAAGTACTGGAAGTGGTGAAAGACACCGTTGGTACTTTATTAGATGAAAAGGCCTGATCAGCCATGCTGAATATTACTGCACCGGCCATGACAGCCTATCCGCTGAATACCTCGAACATGAATACCGAGGCGGCGCGGCGTGATAATGTGCTGCGTGAAACGGTGCCTCAGGTCAGTAATGCTGAAGAGTCGGCTGCAGAATCCGGGCTTGGCTCAGAGTCTGATCGGGTAAAAAAACCCGGCCAACCCCCACAACCCCTTACTTATGACAGATCCGGAATGGCGGGTCAGGCTAATAATGCCCTGAATAAAGATAATGGTGAGGATCCCAGTGCCGGTAAGCAGGATGCCAGGAGCCGTCAGGAACAGCAGCAGGAAGCCTCAGAGCAAAAAGAAGTTGAAGAGCTTAAAGAGCGGGATAAAGAAGTGCGTACCCATGAGCAGGCGCATGCCTCGGTGGGTGGTCAGTATGCAGGTTCTCCCAGTTACGAATTTGAAACAGGTCCCGATGGACAGCGCTACGCAATAGGTGGAGAGGTTTCCATTGATGTGTCCAGAGAGCCGGAACCTGAAGAAACCTTACGTAAGATGCAGCAGGTAAGGGCGGCAGCCCTGGCGCCGGCAGAACCTTCACCGCAGGATCTGCGGGTGGCTTCCGAAGCCCAGCAGAAAGCAGCAGAAGCACGTCAGCAGATGGCTGAAGAGCGTGCAGAAGCCCTTGGCTCAAGAGTCAGCAATATCAGCGGCAGCGACAATGCTATTGCCGAGCCCCCTGAACTAGAGGATATTGTCTCTGGCAGTGATATATCGCCGCCGACACGCAAACTCAGAGAAGGCGATCCTGTGGCGGAAGCCGCAGGCCTGGAATCAGACAGTAGCGAGTTCCGCCGCGCCAACCGCGATCTGGAGATAGATGCCAGAGCGCTGCGCATTGCCAGTTTCTACCAGCAAATCGACCAGCCGAGACAATCAGGCCTGCAACAAAGCGCCTGATATTCCCGTTCCTGCCAGTACTTAATCTCAGGATTTCTTCGCTTTAGCAAAGGCCTCGGCCATCGCGCTGTTAGCCGGTGGCGGCGCGCTGCGCGGGGCTGACTGACGATTCTTGTTGGGTTTGTCGCGGTTCGTCTGTTTCCGCTGTTCCTGCGGTTTAGCGGTCTTGCCGGGCTCATCTTTTAAGCGCATGCTGAAGGAAATACGTTTGCGCTCGGCATCCACTTCCATCACTTTCACTTTGACGATATCACCCGCCTTGACCACTTCTCTGGGGTCGGAAATAAACTTATCGGTCATGGCAGAGATATGTACCAGGCCATCCTGATGCACACCAACGTCCACAAAGGCACCGAAGTTGGCCACATTGCTGACCACCCCTTCGAGGATCATGCCGGCTTTAAGATCCTTGATCGTTTCCACGCCATCCTTAAAGGTGGCCGTCTTAAATTCCGGACGGGGATCGCGGCCGGGTTTATCCAGTTCGGCCAGAATATCGGTAACCGTAGGCAGACCAAACTGATCATCGGCATAGTCTGAGGCCTTTAATGTGCGCAATACATCTGTGTTACCGATTATAGAGGGTACGTCTGTACTGAGTTGGTTGCAGATCTTCTCCACTAACTTATAGGCTTCGGGATGCACGGCTGAGGCATCCAGCGGATTATCACCGTTACGAATACGTAAAAAGCCGGCTGCCTGCTCAAACGCTTTGGGACCGAGCCGGTCAACTTTAAGTAACTGCTTTCGGCTTACGAATGCCCCTTCGGCATCCCGCTGCTGAACGATATTCTGTGCCAGCGTGCGATTGAGGCCGGATACATAGCTCAGCAGTGCAGAAGAGGCGGTGTTCACATCCACACCCACGGCGTTAACACAATCCTCCACTACCGCATCCAGAGACTTACCCAACAGGCTCTGACTGACATCATGCTGGTACTGGCCTACACCTATGGCCTTGGGTTCGATTTTTACCAGTTCAGCCAGTGGATCCTGTAACCGGCGGGCGATGGAAACGGCGCCGCGCAGAGATACATCCATGCCGGGTAATTCTGCCGAGGCGAGCTCAGAAGCTGAGTAAACCGAAGCGCCGGCCTCGCTGACCATGATCTTGCTGATCTTCATCTCTGGCAGAGCTTTGACCACTTCAGCAGCCAGTTTGTCGGTTTCCCGCGAGCCGGTGCCGTTACCGATGCTGATCAGATTGACTTTATATTGCTGGCACAGATTGATCAGAGTGCGTAGTCCTTTATCCCATTGATTTTGCGGTGCATGGGGGAAAATAGTACTGGTGTTGAGTACCTTACCCGTGGCATCCACAATCGCGATTTTCACACCGGTACGCAGCGCCGGATCCAGCCCCATGGTGACTTTGTCACCAGCCGGTGCCGCCATCAGCAGATCATGCAGATTCTTAGCAAACACGCTGATGGCTTCACGCTCGGCACGCTCCCGCAGGGCACCGAACAGCTCTGTTTCCATATGCAGCTGAATCTTTACCCGCCAGGTCCATTGCACTACAGATTTGAGCCAGGCATCGGCAGGGCGTTTCTTGTCCGTAATATTCAGGTGTTCAGCAATAATGACTTCGCAATATGAGCTTTTGTCTGCTTCTTCATTTGCCGGATCGGCCACCATAGTGACTCTCAGCACACCTTCGTTACGGCCTCTGAACATGGCCAATGCGCGATGAGAGGGCACTTTGTGCAGCGCTTCGCTGTGGTCGAAATAGTCTTTGTATTTTGCACCGTCTTTTTCTTTGCCTTCCACCAGGGTACTGCGAATATGGGCCTGTTTGCTCAGGTGCTGGCGAATTTTTTGCAACAATCCGGCATCTTCGGCAAAGCGTTCGATCAGGATATAACGGGCACCTTCCAGCGCGGCCTTCGTATCAGCAATGCCATTATCGGCACTGATATACTCAGCGGCGGCGTTGTCCGGATCCTGCTGCGGGTTATTTAGCAGCGTATCGGCAAGAGGTTCCAATCCGGCTTCGATGGCGATCTGGCCTTTGGTGCGTCGCTTTGGTTTAAATGGCAGATAGAGATCTTCAAGCTCAGTCTTGTTATCCGCTGCGCGGATTTTTTGCTCCAGCTCGGGGTTGAGCTTGTCTTGTTCCTGAATCGACTTGAGGATAACCTGGCGTCTGTCTTCCAGTTCACGCAAGTAGCCAAGCCGCTGTTCCAGCGTGCGCAACTGACTGTCATCCAGTCCTTCTGTGGCTTCTTTACGGTAGCGGGCGATAAAGGGCACTGTAGCGCCGTCATCCAGCAGAGTGACAGCGGCCTGAATCTGTTTGGGAGTAGCGGAGAGTTCGCTGGCAATTTTTTCAATGATCATGGTATGCCCTGATGGCGTGAATGGATAAAAGAATGCAAGCAGCCTTTATAAGGGCTACGTCGTTAAATTTCTACCTTCGGCTGATAAAAAGGCTGCTGATAAGAACATAAGCGGCCAAAACTATTCCTGCTCATAGTAAACCCGGTTGACGAACCACTGTTTTTTTCCTGTGGGTGTATTGACCCAGACCTCTTCGTCAGCCTGTTTTTTCAGTAGCGCCCGGGCCATGGGGGAGTCGATGGAAATATAGTCTTTGCGGGCATAGATTTCGTCCGGCCCGACAATACGCAAAGTCATTGTTTCACCCTGCTCATTTTCTATTTCTACCCAGGCACCGAAGAACACCCTGCCTTTTTGTTGCTCTGAATAGTCAACGATCTGTATCGACTCCAGTCGTTTACGCAGATAGCGAACACGACGGTCGATCTCCCGCAGCAGCTTTTTATTGTACTGATAGTCAGCGTTTTCACTGCGATCACCGAGGCTGGCAGCCCAGCTCACCTTTTTGGTGACTTCCGGGCGCTTTTGTCGCCATAAATGATCAAGTTCCTGTTTTAGCTGATTAAAGCCCTGTCGTGTAATCAGGTTTGTTTTCATCTCATAACCAGTGGTAAAAATAACGGCCTTGTATATGACAAAAATGTTTCAAAATTGACGCGCAAATACAAGGGGATCTTCTACACTAAATAGTGCGGACGCAATAACATCGGGGAGCAGCCCGATAGGCGTTTCCAGCGGAGCAACAGGCTTTGGCTATCGGGCCTGTTTGCAATCAACTTATCATTGAACGTGTGGAAAGATAGTCATCAAATCGACAGTGTTCAGAACCGGTTAAATCCGGAAATAATCACCCGTATAACGGGTTTTGTAATGAGCGGACCCAAGGTTCAGCAGGGAAACAGCTGATAACAGAAAAGCACCGGGCACAGACAGTGCCCGGTTTTTTTATGTGAGCTATTTCGTATTGTCTTCGATATCCATTAACTCAACTTCAAAGATTAACGTAGAGTTAGGTGTGATTTTGCCAGTGGAACGCTCGCCATAGGCCAGCTCGGAAGGAATATAGAACTTATACTTGGAGCCCACATTCATCAGCTGTACCCCTTCGGTCCAGCCCGAGATGACTCTGTTGAGCGGGAATACTGCTGGCTCATTACGATCATAAGAGGAATCGAACTTGGTGCCATCCAGCAGGGTACCCAGATAATGCACTTTAACGGTGTCTTCGGCACTGGGTTTGGGGCCGTCACCCTGCTCCAGCACTTCATATTGTAAACCGGACTCGGTGACCGTTACCTCTTCACGAGCAGCATTCTCTTCTAAAAAGGCCTGGCCCTCAGCCAGATTCTTCTCACTCTGTTGTTCAGCCATAGCCTGTTGTTTTTCATTTACCTGGCTGTCGAGAGCTGTCAGAACCTTCTGGATTTCCTCCTGGGTCATCCTGGACTCTGCAGTCAGGGCATCGGTGAAGCCTTTGATAACCAGTTCACGGTCAAGTTGTACTTCAACCTGTTCCTGAGAATCCAGTTTCTGGTCAATAAACTGCCCGACAGATACGCCGAGGCCATAGGCTTGTTGTTGCTCAGTATTTTCCAGCTTCACTTCTTCGGGTTTACTCTGCTCTGGCTGGCAGGCGCTAAGACCAAGGCCTGCAAGCACCAGTGTTGCGATGGCGGTTTTTTTCATATACTTCTCCATATTGTTGTAAGCTGGCAGCTAGACTGCGCAGTAATTCATTTGTTCCGGAAGCCGTTGTCAGCGCTTATACTAAACCGGCACGCACAAAAGCGAAACCTAAAAGGATGCCATGGGATATTTGTGGTCCGTAATTCTGTCACTATTGATGTTATCAGCCTGTTCTGTTCCTGGTAGCACGCCCATTCAGACCTTTGCTTTTGCGCCCGGAGGGGCACTGGCAGCGACCCTGTCAGTGGATGGCAAGCTGGCTGTGGTGTCCACAGTGGAAAATGGCATTGAAGTCTGGGACACAGAGAATAACAGCCTGCGATATCAATGGCGTCACCAGGGCGAGGGCAATAACCTGGTTGCCACTATCGCCATCTCTGCTGACTCAGAGTTTGTGGCCACGGCAGATCATGACGCATTTGCGCTCTGGAGCATGGCCAGCGGCGATCCAGTAGGCTTCTGGCGTATCGATGAATCCCGTATCCGTGATATTGCTGTTTCAGAGGGCGGCAACGCCATCCTGGTGGGGCGCAGTAATGGTCAGGTGATGTATTTTGAGCCACAAACGGGCAGAAGACTGGAGTTTCTCGGTCATCAGGAGAAGATCAACACAGTGGCGTTATCACCAAACGGTCGTTATGCACTGACCGGCAGCAGTGATTATATTGCCTACTTATGGGATACCCGCAGCGGCCAGGTGGTATACAGCTTTTCTCATCCCAGCCGGGTTACCAAAGTGGCACTGGATCGAAAAGGAAGGCTGGCCTTTACCGCTGACAGTAAAAACAATGCCAGAGTCTGGGACCTGACCACAGGCGAGCAGATAAGCCAACTGAGTTATCTGCAACGCCAGAAAATTTTCTCTGCCGCCAGGTTTTCTGATGATGGTAAGTATTTGCTAACTGGTTCTCCGGGAAGAGCGCTAAATTTGTGGAGTACCCAGACTGGTGAAGAAATAGAGGACTGGTGGGTGGCACCCAGGGCGGGTCGCCAGCCACAAAGTGCGGTGGTCTACGATGTTGCCTTTTTGCCTGATAACAGGGTATTGTCCGCCAGCAGCAGCGGCCTGGCTGAAATCTGGGGTTACTGAACCAATTAATTGAAGTGAGACTTATGCCCAACCCGTTAGAACAGGATATTGAAGCGCTACAGACCAAAGTGGCTTATCAGGAAGATATTATTGAGACACTCAGCAATGCGTTGGCAGACCAACAGCAGCAACTGGATAAGCTGACCTTTAAGATGAACCATGTGGTCAACAAGCTTAAGGATCTGCAGCCTTCCAATATTGCCAGCCAGGAAGAAGAAACCCCGCCACCCCATTATTGATACAGAATTCGTGGTCGCCCGAAAAAGAAATTTCACCACAGAGCCACAGAGGGCACAGAGAAGGGCAATATCATGTAGGGTCCAATTTATTGGACTGCTCCGGAATATTTGTCGAATGAATTCCATCCTTAGTTTCGCGAGACAATACATCCATGTATCCGTTTTCGACACTACAACTCCTGCGTCTTAGCGCCTCTGCGAGAGATAGTTTTTGTGGTGCCACTATCAGGGCTTAAAAACCCCAATCACATTTTCGCTGCTGCGGGTGGCGGCTTCTACTTTGTCATCGGGCTTTGCCTTGCTGTAGCCGCAACTGACACACTCCACATGCTCAACATTGTGCTGCATAAAAACCATCAGGGTGTCCATGGCCTGACATTCAGGGCAAACGGCCCCGGCGATAAAGCGTTTGCGGGTTTTTTCTGACATGGTAATTAGCTGTTTGAATAGAAATGTTATGATACCCGCCCTTGAAGTAAGAGCCAACTCGATATGATCCAGATATCCGAACTCAGTCTGATGCGGGGCGCCAAGGCGTTATTGGAAAACGCCAACGCCAGCATTTATCCCGGTCACAAGGTAGGCCTTGTGGGCCCTAATGGCTGTGGTAAATCCAGCTTGTTTGCTCTGCTCAGAGGCCAGTTGCAGGCCGACACCGGTATCTGTGAGGTGCCCAGGCAATGGCAGATTGCGACGGTAGCGCAGGAAACGCCAGCCACCTCACGCCCGGCGCTGGATTATGTGATTGACGGTGATCAGCGCCTCAGACAGATTCAGGCAGAATTAGCGAAGGCAGAGCAGGCCCATCAGGGAGAACGGATGGCCACCCTGCATCAGCAGCTGGAGCAGGCCGGGGGGTATCAGGTGGAGGCCAGAGCGGCCACCATTCTGGCCGGGCTGGGGTTTTCCCAACAGCAAATCAGTGAGCCGGTAAGCCATTTTTCCGGTGGCTGGCGGATGCGCCTGAATCTGGCCCAGGCGCTTTTATGCCAGTCAGATCTGATGCTGCTGGATGAGCCCACCAACCACCTGGATCTGGATGCGGTTATCTGGCTGGAACGCTTCCTTGTTCGTTACCCGGGCACATTGATCCTGATATCCCATGACAAAGCCTTTCTGGATGCGACCGTGGATGAAATTATCGCCATCGAGCAGCAACAGCTGATCAGCTATAAAGGCAATTATTCGGCCTTCGAGCTGCAGCGGGCCGAGCGCTTGCGCCTGCAGGATCTGCAATATCGCAAGCAACAGCAACAGGCCGCTCATCTGCAGTCCTTTATAGACCGTTTCCGGGCCAAGGCCAGCAAAGCCAAACAGGCGCAGAGTCGTATCAAGCAACTGGAAAAAATGGAGAAGCTGGCACCGGCCCATTATCAAAGCGGCTTTTCTTTTGAATTTTTTCATCCGCCTAAGTTACCTAATCCGCTGGTGTCCATGGAGCAGGTGCAGGTGGGGTATGCCGATAAGGTGATATTGCAGCATCTGCAGCTGAATCTGGTGCCTGGCAGCCGCATCGGCTTGCTGGGGCGAAACGGCGCCGGTAAATCCACCCTGATCAAATTACTGGCCGAAGAGCTTAAGCCTCTGGCGGGTAAATATCAGACCTCGGCAGGCTTACGTATAGGCTATTTCGCCCAGCATCAGCTGGAATATCTGCATATGGATGATTCCCCCTTGCAGCATCTGCAGCGGCTGGATAACAAGGCCACCGAACAGTCATTACGTGATTTTCTGGGTGGTTTTGGTTTTCATGGTGACGCCGCACTGGGCAAAGTGGCGCCCATGTCAGGGGGAGAGAAAGCCAGATTAGTGCTGGCGTTGCTGGTTTATCAGAAGCCCAATATGTTGTTGCTGGATGAGCCCACCAACCACCTGGATCTGGATATGCGCCACGCGCTGAATATCGCCCTGCAAGGGTTCGAAGGCGCGATGGTACTGGTATCCCATGATCGCTTTTTGCTTGAGGCGGTCTGTGATGAATTCTATCTGGTGGACAACGCCGAAGTGCAGCCCTTTAACGGCGATTTACAGGATTATCGCCAGTGGCTGATCAATCAGACTGCTACTGATGCGGCCCGGGACAAACCAGAGGCTAAACCCAAACCCGACCGTAAGGTGGTCAAGCGGCTGGAGGCCGAGTTCCGGCAAAAAACTCAGCCACTGCGCAAGGCCCTGAGTCGTCAGGAAGGGGAAATGGATAAGCTGCATGCCAGATTACAGGATATTGAACAGCAAATGCTGGATACCCGCCTGTATGAGGAGCAGCACAAGCAGGAACTGAAAACCCTGCTGGATGAGCAGGCCCAGCTTAAACAGGCGCTGGAAGAAACAGAAGCGCAGTGGCTGGAAGATCAGGAAAAACTCGAGCAGATGCAGCAGGAGTTTGAGTATGACACTCAGTGCCAGTGATTTCTGGGACTTCAGTCTGAAGGTTTATCCTGACTGGCAGCAGACCCTGTTGTTGTTGCAGGATGACTACGATCTGAATATTAATCTGCTGTTGTTTTGTCTTTACCTTGAGCAGCGAAATCAAAGGCTGAGTGCTCAGCAGATGGCAACTCTTATGCAGAACTGTGAGCAGACCAGGCCTCTGTTGATGTCGCTGCGTGAGGTCCGCCGGGCCGCCAAAGGGGTAAATCAGCAGGCTTATTCACAGCTTAAACAGGCAGAGCTTGAACTGGAAAAACAGCAGCAACAGGCGCTTATACGCGCGGCTAATTCGATGCAATTTTCAGAGGTGCAGGGTAAAGGTAACCTCCAGAGTTATGTGGAGCTAAAACAGTTGACCGACTCAGAGGCATTACAGAAATTGCTTAACAAGCTGGTTTATTGACCAGCATCAAACCTTTTCTTCTCATGCAGCGCTATGCTCAACCTGAGCGAATCAATGAGGAGTGAATCATGTTAGCGCTTATTCTGAACGATCCTGTGGTGTGGGGTGCTCTGCTTGGTCTTGGCGTCACAGTGGCGATATGTCTTTACTACCTGTATCTGTTTATACACAACACCAACCAGCATTAATCGAGTTGCTATAACAGGCTTGTGATCTGGCTGTAGCTGTAGTCCAATCTGCAACATTATCCAGTTTGCAGCGAGTACATCAGTGAACAAGGCCCCCTTTGGCCAGATTACCGAAAGCGAGTTCTC
Organism: Lacimicrobium alkaliphilum; assembly: GCF_001466725.1. Taxonomy (NCBI): domain Bacteria; kingdom Pseudomonadati; phylum Pseudomonadota; class Gammaproteobacteria; order Alteromonadales; family Alteromonadaceae; genus Lacimicrobium; species Lacimicrobium alkaliphilum. Next base: position 4,168,453 of record NZ_CP013650.1, on the reverse strand, counting down.
ACCTCCCTGGTGGGCACTTAACCGCCATATTCAGACTCTGTGGCCGAGATTTATCCAGCGCAGAACGCCTGTTGATCTGCGCTGGGAGCAACTCGACCTGCCCGATGGTGACTTTGTGGAACTGGCCTGGACACCGCAGCAACCTGATCCCAAAGGGCTGGTGGTGTGCTTTCATGGCCTTGAGGGCTCGGTACGTTCTCATTATGCCAATGACATGGCGGCCTTTTTACATAAGATGGGCTGGCAGACGGTGGTCATGCATTTCCGCGGGTGCGGCAACCGGCCCAATCTTACGCCCAGAGCTTACCATTCCGGAGATACGGAAGACGCCATGTACCTGCTGGAAAAATTACAGGGCCGCTATCCCCACTTGCATCGTTATGCCGTTGGTTTTTCCCTTGGCGCCAATATGCTGCTGAAGCTGCTCGGTGAGAATATTCGCCAGCGCTGGATTAAAGGGGCAGTGGCGATTTCTCCGCCACTTAAGCTGGCCGAATGTGCGGTCAGTATTGGTCGCGGCTTTTCTCAGGTTTATCAGCGCTACTTACTTAACAGTATGCGCAACAGATTATTAGGCAAGATGCAGCAACTGGATTATTCCGATCTGCTCGACATTGATGCAGAAAAAGTCAGCAGTTTTAAGTGCTTCAGAGATTTTGACCAGTACATCACTGCGCCGCTGCACGGCTTTGACGATGCCGATGACTATTACCAAAAGTGCAGCGCTATCCATTACTTGCGCCATATACAGACGCCAACACTGGTATTACACTCCGCCGATGACCCCTTTATGAACACTAAGGTCATCCCGCGCCCGGATCAGATATCGGCCAATGTCAGGGTGGAACTTAGCCGCAAAGGTGGTCATGTGGGATTTATGCAGGGTACCCCCTGGAAACCGGTGATCTGGACCCATCAGCGGGTTTTATCTTTTTTAAACGAGAACCGGGCGGCACTGGCATGATCATTCCCATCAGTGAAGTACAGCAGGATACGCTGGAGCAGATCATCGAGTCTTTCGTGCTCAGGGAAGGCACAGATTATGGGGAACAGGAAATCAGTCTGGCCGAGAAAGTCGCGCAGGTACATCAGCAGCTAAAACAGGGTGAGGTGCTGCTGGTGTACTCTGAACTGTATGAAACGGTCAATATTGTGCCTAAAGACTTTTACCAGCCGGATTAGTCAGAAAATACCGCATTAAAACTGACCGGTATAATCAGATCAATGCTGTCCAGTCCGGCGATTTCTCTGAGTTTTTTGATGCCATCAGTGAGGCCAAACTCAATCGCGCTGATCAGCACCGGCTCAGCTGTTGTGGCCACAAAACTGCCATTTTCGAGGCGGCTGACCTGCACTTTTAGCGGCAGCGTTTTGGTTTTGGTATTCAGCTCCAGGCTGGCTTTAACATCGAGCAACTGAGTTTCGCCGCTGTTTAAAGACAATACAGAGTCGGGTATCTGTGCGGTAAAATGGGCCTTGGGAAACAGCTTGAACAGATGCTCCTGCATGCGGGTGTCACGAATCTCTATTTTGGTATCCACCGACAACAAATCAATAGTGACCTTAAGCTCACCTTTGTCACTCAGACTACCCTCAAAAGATTTGAAATGGCTTATCTCAGTCACCTGGTTATTTTTGGTAGACAGAAAACTGATGCTGGATTGTTCCTGATCCAACTGCCAGGCCGCGGAAGCGGATGCAGAGAGTAACAGCAGGCTTAATAAACTAATGATTTTCATTTTCGTCCTCTATTTGTTGATGTTGTACCACGTCCCGCCAGTTAACCTGTGGGTCGCCCAGTACGATAAAGTCAGGATTTACCAGAGTGTTACGCATATTGTAGGTCAGGGGTTCAAAGTTGGCGGCGAGTATTGTGCCTCCGGCCTCGGTGACGATGCACTGAGAGGCGCCGGTATCCCACTCCCCGGTTGTACCTATTCTTAGAAACACATCGGCTTTGCCTTCGGCGATAAAACAGGCTTTGAGTGAGCAACTGCCTAATGGCAGGGTCTGATAAACCCGCTTGTCATTCATTTTCGACATGACTTTGTCTCTGGCCTGGCGCCGACTGATGGCAATCACAACCACACCGTCTTTGGGGTCCTCAAGCCGCCTTACACTGATGGGTTTGTCTTCTTTCGGCGTTTCTTTAAATGCCCCCGCCCTTTGCTGGCGTAATACATTGAGTCACCGGCAGGCCAGTAAATCACACCGATAACCGGCTGGTTGTCTTCAATCAGGGCAATATTAATCGCGAAGTCGCCGCTGCGGGCCACAAATTCCTGCGTGCCGTCAATAGGATCGATCAACCAGTAACGTTTCCAGTGGCCGCGGTCTTTAAGCAGGCCATTGTTCTGTTCTTCGGAAATGATGGGGATATCCGGTGATTCACCGCTCAGTAATGTGGTGATAATCTCATTGGCACGGAAATCGGCAGTGGTAACAGGAGAGTCATCGGCTTTTTCGAAGTGTTCGTAATCTTCGGTGTCATACAAGCGCAGGGCCACCCGGCCAGCTTCTCTGGCTGCCTTTTTAGCCAGTTCCAGTAAGCGGATACTTTCCTCTTTCGTCATTTACCTGTTATTCCTCAACCAGCGTTCAACCAGTAACAGGGCGGAAATGCTGCGCGCCTCAGTGAAATCAGGCCGATGCAACAAGCTGTCCAGCTCCTGTACTGGCCAGAGTACCACTTCCAGCGGCTCGGGTTCATCACCGGGCAGTCTTTTTGGGTATAGGTCTTCGGCGATCAGTATGTCCATACTGGCATTAAAAAAGGCCGGCGCCATGCTGATCTTATGCAGTGGGTGCAGTTTATTTGCGCCATAACCCACCTCTTCCATCAGTTCTCTGTTGCCAGCCTGCAGGGCATCCTCGCCGGGATCGATCAGGCCTTTAGGGAAGCCGAGCTGGTAAGAATGGGTGCCGGCAGCATATTCCTGCACCAGCAGCAGGGTGTCGGCATCAAGAAAAGGCACCAGCATTACTGCTCCGCGACCGGAGCCGCGCATGCGCTCAAATTCCCGTCTTGCGCCATTGGAAAATTCCAGATCCAGTCTTTCAATGTGAAACAGCCGACTCTTCGCCACCACTGTTGCATCATGGATCCGGGGCAGAACTTTATCTGTGTCGACTTTACTCATATACCTGGAACGTTAGAATAGGGGTACCTGTGTACCAAGTACTATAACGCTTATAAGAGTCATTGCCTATGCTGGCCTGGAACGAAATCGACACCGTTTTACTGGATATGGATGGCACATTGCTGGATTTGCACTTTGATAATCATTTCTGGCTGGAGTATGTGCCTGCCAGGCTGGCCGAGCGGGACGGACTGGCCCCGGAACAGGCCCGTGACTATATGCGTGCTGAATATGCCAAGGTGGCAGGTACCATTCACTGGTATTGTCTGGATTACTGGGCAGACAAACTGCAAATGGATATCGTCGCCGCCAAGCGCGAAATTCAGCATCTGATCAGCATGCGCGAAGACACCCTGCCTTTTCTTGATGCGCTCAGAGAAACCGGCAGAGAGGTGGTGCTGGTGACGAATGCGCACCCGCAGAGTCTGTCACTGAAGGTGGAGCGCACCCAATTGGATCAGCATATTGATACCCTGATTTCTACCCATGAATTCGGGGTCACCAAGGAGTCACAACTGTTATGGCAGAAATTACAACAACGGCTTGGGTTTGAGTCTGCCAGAACACTGTTTGTGGATGACAGCCTGAGCATATTACATGCGGCAGCAGAGTTTGGTATCGGTCATTTACTGGCGGTGCAAAACCCCGATTCCAAACTGCCTGTGCGTGAGATTGATGAATTTGTGGCGGTTCAGGATTACCGCTATCTACTGGATGATATTCGCCGCTATCCGGTAGTCTGAGCGATATAGTTGCCCTAAAGCCTTATCTGGTAATACCCGTCGCTATCCGGCCGACCAAACAGCCGCGCCGCCTCATGGACTTCCTGGGGTAATTCCTGAGCAGGTTTAAAGCGGCCGCTGACCCGGATATCGAGGGCAGGGGAAATCGTGGCCTGGGCGCTGAGGCCAAAACTGTTGGGCTCTTTAATATTCACCAACACTGATTCAGCCTTGCAGTTAAGGTCGGCATCAAAATTCCCCAGTGCAATGTAGCCCTGAGTACCGGCTACTTCCGCATTCAGCCATTGCCCTTGTCCTTCAAGAGACCGGCATTGCCGGGCATAATCCAGTTCCTGCAATGCCACCTTAAAGCGGCCCCTGGCATTCACCGGCAAGGGCAGAGGCAGTTGTGCAATGATCAAATCTGCCGGTACATAAATATCCAAATTGCTGGCGCCCACTGCACTCATAGACAGGCTGACCTGGCCGTCTAATGACAGCTCATCGGCGTTGCGGATATTGCCCGCCTGCAGGTCCAGAACCGCCTTGCCGGCGAACAGTCCCCAGGGGCTGAGTTGCCACTGTACAGCGCGCACAGGAATGCCCTGGATGCTCATCTGTTCAATCCGCCCTTGCCAGACGGTGCCACTGACATCCTGAATTCTGAGGCTGTCAGGCAGGTCAACCCGCGAAACAAGGTGCTCCGCCGGCAGTTTGGCAATAAGGAAGATAATATAGGCAAGCAGGCCCGCCAGCAGGGCCATTATGGTTTTGCGGTTCATGATTTGCTTAGCTGAAGGCGGCGGATACGGATGTGTCCCGGTGTACTGGTTTCGCTGAAATCTGCGTCCAGAATCACTATGCCCTGACTCTCGATGGCCTCAAGCCAGTTAAGTACCTTGTTAAAGTCAGCTTCGTCCACCCATACCTGTAACTGCTCATTCTGTGGCTGCATGCGGGTGATCATAATGTCATGCTGATTGGCACTCTGGTTAACGGCCTGAGTGAGCGAGCCAGTGAAGCGGCTGGCACTGCCGCCGCTTTGCTTAAGCTGAATAATGCGGTTGGCATTTTGCTGCACCCAACTGAGCAATTCTTTCTGATTTTCGATGGCGGTCCGGTTGCGCTCTACAGACTGGTTCAGCGGCGACCATACCAGCAGGTAAAACAGCAGCATGGCCATAAATGCGGCCACCAGAACCACCAGGCGTTGTTCCCGCTCAGACAGTTGCCTGAATTTTTGCAGTATCGGATTCACCTTAACTCCTTATGGACAATGAGCTGATCACCTGGTTATCGGTGTTATTAATGGCACCCTGTTGCACGCTAAAGCCCTGAGACTCGGCCAGGCGCCGGAATTGCTCCAGGGCTTCGAAGCTTTTCGCTTCTGCCTGCATGCGCAGCTCGGCTCTGCTGCTGTCAAACCTCAGCGTCTGGGGCTTGAGCTGAGTTTGCTCAAAGGCCTGCGCAAGCTGTGCCAGCATTGCCAGCATCGAAGCGCCCGAGCCGCCTTGCTGTAGTTCTTGGAGCTTCTGCTCCATTCTGCTTTTCACATTAGCAGTTCTTGTTATTTCCGGCATGGCCCGTTTAAACTCGGCCCGGATTTGTTGTTCCAGGTGCTCGCGCTCACTGGCCAGTTGCTGAGCCTGAATGCCTTTGTCGATCAGGCTGGTGGTCAGGGCTATACCCGCCAATACCGCCGCCAGCCGCCATTTCTGCCAGCTGCCGCTGGCTTGTTTTCTGGGTTTGAACTCACCCTGCAACAGATTAAAAGAACAGGCCAGCGCACCGCTGGCCAGCACTTTCATGGGCATTTCCAGCTGTTGTGACGAAATGCTGATATTGGGCAGAGACGGCAGCTCAAGGTCTGAATAGTTGGCAATAGTGATGGTTTCCGGTTGCTGTCTGGCATAGTGAGAAACGGCAGAGAGTAACCACTCACTTTCACCCTGTATCCCTTTCCATTTATCCTGACGCAGAAGAAGATGCTCTCCGATCTGTAACAAAGGCCATTCATCTTCCGGTTCTGGCAGGGCAAGAATATCGGGGATCAGCTTATGGCAGCGCAGCCCCGCCTGTTCCAGGTTGGTTAACCAGCTCCGCACTTTTTCCTTTGCCACTACCGCTACCGCCTGTTGATTAGCCTGGCGCGGGCCAATGGCAAATAACTGGCTGTCGATATCGGTACTGAGTTCATCCTCGAGCATAAAGGGAATGGCTGCGACCACTTTACGGCCTGCTCTGGCCGGCAGTGTGACCCACTGCAGCAAAATATCACTGGTAGGTGCCAGTGCCGTAACCGGGCGATCGGCGGCCCTTTCCTTAAGGCTGTGCAGATGGCTGGCATCGGCCAGCTCTCCTGAGGCGATAATCTCTTCTTCAGAAGTGGAGTAGACCAGCCACTGGATGGGGTCGAGTGGGGTTGATCCTAACCGGATTATCAGTTGTTCGCTCATCAGAACCCTCCAAACTCGCGATAGGTCACGGCTACACTATTGTCGTCGTTCACCTTCAATACGGATTTCATGCTGAAGCTGGCGTCATTGTAACTGGCTTTGCTGTGCAACATAAAATAATCCGTGCTCACATCAAACCATTCCCGCTGTGTATCATTCAGCTCCAGCGCGGTAATTTCCGGCAAGGCCAGAAAATCGGCCACCTCTTCGAAGCCATCAGGCTTGCGCGAGGCAATAATGCCTTCGACATCCTGCAGGCTGATACCATTGCCCAGCAACGCGTGCAGTACCGGCGCCTGCTCTTGTTTGATCGTATTGACGTTAAGCTTAAAGTTACTGTCGTTAGGTAGTACACAGACCCAATCCAGCAGTTTGGTTAACCATTCACGGTTGGCCCCATGCACCATGCGCAGTTCTGACACATCCACCATCAGGTTGTTGGCGGGCAGGTAAGGGGGCAGTTTGGCCTCATAATCGCTGTCCTCTGCACCAAAGGGCCGGATGCGGTCGTCTGTGTCCAGCCAGTCAAGTACAGAATCACTGAATACATCGGCCTCGTAAGAGGGGATTTCGAGACTGTCGGCTTGTAACAGGCGCTTAAAGGCTTCGGCCAGAGGGTCAGGGGTATTGGCCTTTTCCTGTGACTGCAGCGCGTTAATATTAAAGCAGCTTTGCAGATCCGTAAGGCGCACTTGCAGCTCGCCGCCGGGCAGCGGAAAGCGAATATCTTCTTCAGCCCAGGGCTGCTCTAAGTGAATCACGCCATTTGCTTCTTCGAGTAACTGAGTAATAGCTTTGCGGGCATACTGCTCGGCGCCCATGGCGTACCACTGGGCCTGATTATTGTCTTTGATGTTAATCGCGCGGGAGGCCTGTAATTGCAACTTGCTGCCCATCTGGGTGGCAATGATGCTGACAAAGGCCACAATCAGCAGCACCAGCAACAGGGCAACACCTTTATTCCGCTGCATTGTCACTGCCTGTGTTGGTAAGAAGAAATTCCCGCCGGATCAGCCCAAAGTGCTGACTCTGGATCTCGACGGCGATGGCCCGGGGTAACACGGTACCCTGGTAGCTGTCATTCCATTCAATCTGTCTGGATTGCTGAGTACGACTGACCACAAACTGCACCTGAAAATCTTCGATATCACTGAGCAGGGTTTTAACTTTCGGCTCAAAACCGATGATATTGTCCGGATAATTACCATATAACCTTTGCAGCTTGCCGTCATACAACCGATAGCCTACTGCCTGCAAGGTACTGCGGGGCAGCATAAGTTGCGGGTTGTGCCAGCCGCTGCGCACCAGCGCCAGGCCATCGGCGCTGCTTTCCAGCAGATTGGCACCGCCCTGCAAGACCTGGTCACTGGCTTCACCATTGATTCTTACCGGGCGCGCAGCGGCCTGCATTAAGTCCCGCTCCAGAAACAGCATGGCCCGTTGCAGAGCCTGTAATTCAGCAGAGCGCTCGGTTGAGATCTCATCACTGTCCAGCACCGTCATCAGTACACCATGAGAGGCCAGGCCGATCATGCTGAAGATGGCCATGGCGATCAGAATCTCCAGCAAGGTGAAGGCTCTGGCGAACATGATATGACCCTTGGGCGAGCGGGGGAGCATTATTCTTTTTCCCCTTTGAGCCGGGTAACAAAGGTGCTGACACTGGTAATGGAACTGTTTGCATCTGCCTTCAGGCCAACCTCGACTTCTACCGCGCGCATATCCTTGTCGGTGGTTTCCTTGACGATTTGTCGCCAGTGCCAGATGCGGCCAGCCAGCTCTTCGGTGCCTTTGTGATTATTCTGCGGCGGCCAGCGCCCCTCCAGCTGTACACGGGCCAGGCGATTATTAGCAACCCAGGTGGCGAAGGTAACATCTTCGATCACGGTGATATTGTTGAGGTGCTCACTGGCGGCTTTCATTACCGCGGTACCGGTAATGGCAAAAATCAGCAGTGCCACCATCACTTCCAGTAAGGTCATCCCCGTGGTTCTCATAGGGCGTCCAGTGGTTCACTGATAGTAAGCGGCGGCATATCTTCGGCCATGACCTGAAAATACACCGGGCCCTCGTTACCAAAGGTTGGTTCAAAACCAAAGGTGAGACTAAAGGGCGTGATCTCGCCACTGGAGAGGATCAGGACTTGTGGCGGTGGCAATTGTTCTTCCTCATCACCAATCTCCACACTATCCTCACTGACCGATAAGGTTTCATCGAACAAACGATTATCAAACAGGCTGTCTTCCTGCTGCCAGGGCAGATCCTCGAGCTGTAGCTCAAGGAAAAATTCTTCTTCCAGCGCTACAGGGGTAAACAATCGTTCAGGCTCAAAACGCTGCCATTGCTGTTCTTCGTCCAGGGTCACAAAGTAATAGCCGTTTTCTTCTGTTTCAGCGGTTTCAATGCGCAGGCCAATTTGTAACTGATTCAGCACCGCAAAATCAGACACCATATTGACCACCACCTGAAAGCGTCTGGCCTGTTCTTCCAGTTCCGCTTCCTTACTGCTGCTCAGGCTGGTAAAGCTGACCGTGCCAACTACCAGGCCCATCAACAGCAGTACCAGCATGACCTCCAGCAGGGTAAAGCCTGACTGACGCCTGCCCCGAAGGGAATGCATGCCGTTACTCCTCAGAGATACTCGTTCAGATTCCAGTTACCAATATCGTCATCGGTGCCTGGCTGCATATCCGGGCCGGCCGAGAACACATCGAAAGTGCCCATCTCTCCGGGACTGAGCAGATAATAGTCGTTGCCCCAGGGGTCTTTGGGCAAACGCTGGATAATGCCATCAGAGGGATAGTTCCGGGGAATAGGATCCGTGGTCGGGGCATTGACCAGGGCTTCCAGCCCCTGTTCTGTCGTGGGGAAGGTGCTGGTACGTACCCGGTACATCTGAATTGCACTTTCCAGTTGCTGGATATCAATGGCGGCTTTTTTCAGCTCGGCAGATTCCTGATTGCCGAGAATGGCCGGTGCCACAAAGGCCGCCATCATGCCGATAATCAGCAGTACCACCATCACTTCAATCAGGGTAAAGCCCTGTTGCCGCGCTGTCCGGCCGGATTCAGATTTGTTTTGTTTCATCAGAGATTCACCATACTGTTTAATGCAAGAATTGGTTGTAGTATCGCCATCACGATAAACATCACAATGGCCGCCATACTCACGATCAGCACAGGTTCAAACACTTTGAGTGTGACACTGACCAGAGTTTCAAATTCACGATCCTGGTTGTCTGCCGCCCGGGTCAGCATTTGCTGCAATTCACCGCTGCGCTCTCCTGAGGCAATCATATGCATCATCATGGGCGGAAACATACGGGTCTTTTCCAGCGCTGCGCGCAGGCTTGAGCCTTCTTTCACCCGTTCAGAGGCATCCAGAATAAGGTTACGAATATGCAGGTTTTCCAGTACCTGCGCGGCAATACGCATACTTTCCAGCAGCGGCACCGCACTGGAAGTCAGAATACTCAGGGTACGGGCAAAACGGGCCGTATTCAGTCCGCGGGACACTTTTCCTAACATCGGCAGTCGCAGTAACATGCGGTGCCAGGCCAGTTTTATTTTCGGCACCTGCAACAATCGCTGCATCACAACGGCCAGGATCAGTAACACTACCCCCAGTATCAGCACATAATTCTGCAGCCATTCACTGATAGCGATCATGACCCTGGTAATGGTAGGAAGTTCCTGCCCCATGGTATCAAACTGACCGACAATCTTGGGTACCACCTGAGTCAGCAGGGCAATCACTACCAGTAAGGCAACAGTTAACATCAGCGCCGGATAAATCATCGCCTGAATGATCTGGCTGCGGGTCTGATTGCGTTTTTCTGTGTAATCGGCCAGCCGGTTAAGCACCGTATCCAGATGGCCGGACTTCTCTCCGGCAGCCACCATGGCCCGATAAAGCTGGTCAAACACCAGCGGAAACTCGCCCATGGCATCGGCCAGCCCGTGACCTTCCACCACTTTGCTGCGCACCGCCATCATCATATTCTTATGGCGTGGTTTTTCACATTGCTCTGCCACGGCCTGCAGTGCTTCCTCAATGGGTAAGGCCGATTCGATCAGCGTGGCAATCTGGCGGGTCAGCAAGGCCAGATCGGAACTGGAAATACTGCGCTGAAACAACCGCAGCCCGGAAGTCTGTTGTTTATCTTTCTGGCTGACCTGAGTGACTTCCATGGGGATCAGACTCTGTTCCCGCAGTTGCTGGCGCACCTGTCGTGGCGTGTCTGCCTCCATCACCCCGGATTTGTTGCGGCCATTACCGTCCATGGCCTTATAGGCAAAGGCGCCCATCAGCTGTTGCTCCTGTTGCAGCGAAGTGCATCGATCATAACGGCTGGCCTTTCAGGGTTAGTCTTCGCGGGTAACACGCAATACTTCCTCCAGCGAAGTCAGCCCTTTGAGCACTTTGCTGCAGCCGTCATCGCGGATACTGGGTGCAGACTTGCGGATATGCTTCTCAATGGCCTGTTCGCCATGGCCGTTATGGATCATGTCGCGGATTTTCTCATCCACAATCAGCATCTCATGGATACCCGTTCGGCCCCGGTAACCGGTCTGGTTGCAGGCGGCACAGCCGGTGGGGCTGTAGATCGGGTAATCGCTGGCCTTTTTGGCTTTGATACCGAGGATTTCGCATTCCCCTTCCGAAGGGATATGCTGCTGCCGGCATTCAATACACAAGGTGCGCACCAGCCGCTGTGAAATTACCGCCAGCAAACTGGATGACAGCAAAAAGGGTTCGATGCCCATATCTTCGAGGCGGGTAATGGCGCCGGAAGCGGTGTTAGTATGCAGGGTTGAGAGCACAAGGTGCCCGGTGAGACTGGCCTGCACCGCAATCTGGGCGGTTTCCAGATCCCGTATCTCGCCCACCATCACCACATCGGGGTCCTGCCTGAGTATGGCCCTTAGCCCCCGGGCGAAGGTCATATCTACGCGGGTATTGACCTGGGTCTGGCCGATACCTTCGAGATCAAACTCGATGGGATCTTCCACCGTCAGGATGTTGCGATCCTTGGAGTTGATCTCAGTCAGGCCCGCATACAGGGTGGTACTCTTACCGGAACCCGTGGGGCCGGTGACCAGAATGATGCCGTGAGGCTTGCGGATCAGCTCTGAAAAGTGAGCGCCAATGTCCGGCGTCATGCCCAGGTCGGCCAGATTCAGGTGTGCCGTATTTTTATCAAGCAAACGTAACACCACCCGCTCGCCGTGGCTGGATGGCATGGTACTGACCCGCACATCCACCGCGCGACCGGCAATTCTCAACGTAATACGGCCGTCCTGGGGGATGCGCTTCTCGGCGATATCCAGCCGTGCCATAACTTTAATCCGGGACACCAGCATCGAGGCCATCTTGCGATTCGGGCGCAGGATCTCTCTGAGTACCCCATCGACCCGGAAACGCACAATCAGACGTTTCTCAAAGGTTTCGATATGGATATCCGAGGCCCCTTCCTTGATCGCCTCGCCAAGCATGGCGTTGATCAGTTTGATGATAGGGGCATCGCCTTCGCTTTCCAGCAGATCTTCGGTTTCCGGCAACTCCTCGGCAAGGGCAAATAAATCGCCCTCGTTGCCGATATCTTCCATCAGTTGCTTGGCTTCGGAAGAGTCACGCTGAAAGGCTTTAGTCAGCAGGCCCTCAAACTTTTCAGTGGGGATTTCCTGTAACTGGAACTTGCGCCCGAGAAAACGCCTTACCTCGGCAAAAATCTCAAACGAGGTTTCCACTGTATGATAGAGCACGGGCGGCTCGGGTTGGGTATCCAGCAGTACTTTATGCCGTTTGGCGAACCCGAAAGATAACTGTTTGTGATCACTCACTGTCTCTTCAGGCTCAGCAGCCATCTGTTCTGGTGAAATTTGCTGATCCGACATCAGTCGTCCTGCCCCTGCTCTTTGTCAGCCTTTTTCTCTTGCATGGTTTCATCGAAGCTGGGCGGCAGACTCAGAGAGTCATCCCACTCCGGTAATACCGGCGTTTCTGCAAACGGCATCAGCGGCACACCATCGGCCTGACGCTTAAGCTGTTCGGCGCGGATAAAGTTATATTTCTGATGGCTGATCTGATTCATGGTCACGCCTTCACGGATAATTTTCGGGCGGATAAATACCATCAGATTACGCTTACGCTTGCTCGACGAGGTGGAGCTGAACAAATGGCCCAATATCGGAATGTCGCCCAACAGCGGCACCTTAGACACACTCTCCTGAATATCCTCATCAATCAGACCACCGAGTACCACTGTACCGCCGTCATCGACGATCACTGTGGTTTTGATTTCCCGTTTGTTAATGGAGATATCCACGCCTGTTGTACCACTGACGCTGGAGACTTCCTGCTCTATCAGCAGTTGTACGGCGTTCCCCTCGTTTATCTGTGGGGTAACCTTGAGCTTGATGCCCACTTCCTGGCGATCCACGGTCTGGAACGGATTTTCATTGTTGGAGCCCGTTGAAGAGCCGGTAATAATCGGCACTTCCTGACCAACAATAAAGAAGGCTTCTTCGTTATCCATGGTGGTCAGATGGGGAGTGGCAAGCACGTTAGAATTGGTGTCGGTGCTGACCGCCTGCACGACCGCGCCCCAGCCGTCTTTAACCACGCCGTACATGGCGCCGTTAAGACCGCCGAGCAGGTTGGCCAGGGCATTCAGATCCCCTTCGATGGTTTCCGTGGTTTGCACAGGCTGCCCATTTGGACTGATAATTGTACGATTCACTTCCCGGTCTTCGGCCTGGCGCAGCGCCACACCCAGCGCACCTATGGGCACAGTGCCATTATTAAACTGCTGGCCGCCGCCACTTTCGCTGGCCCATTGCACGCCAAGCTGGGTGCCGTCGCCTTCAAATACCTCGACAATTATGGCTTCTACCTGCACCTGGGCGCGGCGGATATCCAGCTGGCGAATGACTTCGCCTAAAGAGCGCATCATATCCGGCTCTGCGGTAATCACCAGCGCATTGGAGTCCTGATGGGCATCGATGCTGACATCACGGGTATTGTTACCGCGGCGCTGGTTTGGTGTGGCTGAACTCTCCTCGGCCTGAATACCGGCGCTGACGCCCTGTAATACCTTAACCAGATCTTCTGCTTTGGCGTATTTCAGATAATGCACTCTGGTATTGCCGCTGGTTTCCAGCTCCCTGTCCAGCCGCTCGATCAGGTTGATCAGGCGCTGGCGGGCTTTAATATCACCGGAAACAATCACACTGTTGGTACGATCGTCTGCCACCACTCTGGGCTGCAGCAAATCCGGTGTGGGTTTGCCGCCCTGTGACTTATTAATACTCTCAACAATGCGCACCATCTCAGATGAAGAGGCATATTTGAGCTTGATAATATCCACTTCCTGATCGCCGGCCTTGTCGACCCGTTCGATGATCTCAACCAGCCGGTTGACCACTGCCGCCCGGCCCGTGAGCATCATCACATTGGAGGGGTCGTAACTGACCACATTGCCGCCACCGGCCTGATCGTTAAGCTGGCGCAGCAAGGGTGCCAGCTCCCGTACCGACACATTGTAAACTGGTACCACGCGGGTGATCATTTCATCGCCGTCGAAGGGGGTGCCTTCGATCACCGGAATATTGGAGGTTTTGGCGTCTTTATCGCGCACCACCTTGAGAATGCCACTGGGCATTTCCACCACCGCGAAACCGTAGACCTGCAGTACGTTCAGGAAAAACTGGTAATACTGCTCTTCGCTGAGCAAATCATAACTGCGCACGGTGATTTTGCCGCGCACATTGGGATCGACAATAATGGTTCGCTGAAGGTTTTTACCGACAATATTGATAAATTCATCAATATCTGTGCCTTTGAAATTGGGGGAGTATTCAGCCGCAGAAATGCTGGTGGCCATAGCAATAAAGCCGGCCGTCAGGGCAATTGAGAGACGCTTTAATACACCACAGCGCATAGTTCTAATCCTTATCATTGAAGATCATCCGCGGGAAGGTCCAGGTACAGAGTCAGCAGCTCGCCATCCCTGTCAACGGTCAGCTGCAGCGAGTCTGTTTCACGCAGCATGGACATGGCTTCCATGGATTGCTGGATATCGGTGAGATCCAGCCCGTTTATTTCGGTGACAATATCATTTGCCTGCAGGCCAACCGCCTGAAACAGTTGTGGCTTCTTACCGGGGCTGACCCGGTAGCCCTTCAGTTCTCCCTCCACCATATGCTGGGAGATGGCAATATAATCGGTAAAATTCGCCGGTTGTGCCATCAATTCCTGAGTCGCACTGACCGCCTGCTCAGATAACTGCCTGGGGGAGACGGTTTGTGGACTGGGCTGAGGGTTACGGGGTGCCGGTTTGCCCTTTTTAAAATCCACACCGTCGAGCATCAGGGTTTCCATGCGGCTGCCGTTCTGGATGATGACCCGGTCGATATAGACTTCTTTGACAATCACATTGGTGCCTTCAATTTTCTCGCCAACACCATAGGTATTCTGCTGATTGCGATTTTCGATAATCGCCGCACCCTGCTCTGGAATATCGCTGGCCACCAGACCGGTAAGCGTCAGGTTCAGGTTTGTCTGTGGCGCATCTTCCACCACTCTTTGCACCGGTTTGTTTGCCTGGGGCTTGCCAAACAGATGCAACTGCTGAATTTTACCGATATCCAAATTGTTATCGGTGCTGACGCTGCGGGTATTGCTGATGACCTCAACAGGCTGACTGCCTGATTCCGGTTGGGGCAACAGTTTCCAGGTCAGCTCAGCGGCGAAGGCCAGCAGGTAAAGGCTTAGCAATACCACCACAATTTTAATGGCGGTATCCTGGTGCCGTACCAGCCAGGGACCGATTTGTTGAATGTTGTTATGGTTAATGGCGATCACATTACTACCAGGGTTACGATCAGTTGCGCGTCCATGTGTGCGGGGCATACTTGACAGCGATAGCTGATCACTGTGCTAAACTATCCCGCCCATCATAGCCAGTCGCCGAAAGGGTCACAACTCTAATCCCTCCAGGTTACTAAAAAATTACATTTAAGGAGAGCGGATCATGGCTGAAGCGAACACAAAATCACAAATGACCGCGGTCAGGCTGGATAAATGGCTGTGGGCGGCCCGTTTTTGTAAGACCCGGGCCCTGGCCAGAGAACTGGTGCAAAGCGGCAAAGTACATTACAACGGCCAGCGCTGCAAACCCAGCAAAGTGGTTGAATTGGGCGCTGTTATCCGTGTGCCGCAGGGCTATGATGTTCGAGAGGTGGTGGTAGAAGATTTATCTGACAAACGCCGCAGCGCCGCTCTGGCACAACAACTTTACACTGAAACGGCACAAAGCATTGCCAGACGCCAGGCCAATGCCGAAGCCCGAAAAGCCGGCGCGTTGTTAAACCCCAAACCGGACCATAAACCGGATAAAAAACAGCGCCGGGATATTATAAGATTAAAACATCAATAATAAGACAGAGAGCAAATACATGAATCAGGCCAGTGATCAGCTATTCCGTTACCTGTTCAGCAACGACAATGTGCGTGGTGAACTGGTGCAGTTACAGCAAAGCTATGCCAAAGTGCTGGACAATCAGCAGTATCCGCAGCCGGTGCAGCGTTTGCTGGGTGAGCTGATGGCCGCCACCTCCTTGCTGACCGCCACCCTTAAATTTGAGGGGGATATTGCGGTACAGGTACAAAGTGATGGCCCGGTGAAATATGCGGTGATCAACGGCACCCATAAACAGGAGCTCAGAGGTGTAGCGCGCTGGGATGGCGACGTGCCCGATGAGTTCAGCGCCATGTTTAATAAAGGTGTACTGGCCATCACTATCACGCCCAGTGAAGGGGAACGTTATCAGGGGCTGGTGGAGCTGGACAAGCCCAGCCTGGCGGAATGTCTGGAGCGTTATTTTGAACAGTCAGAACAGTTACTGACCCGGGTGATACTCAAAGCCGATACACAAAAGCCGCAGGCGGCCGGTATGTTGCTGCAGGTATTACCGGGCAATGATCCCAAACAGGAAAGCTTTAACCATCTGGTGCACCTGACCGATACCATCACCGCCGATGAACTCTTTACCCTCCCCGCCGAGCAGATTCTGCACCGGCTCTATCATGAGCAAAAAGTGGAAGTTTACCCGCCCCAGCCGGTGATCTTTAAATGTAGCTGCTCCAAACAGCGCAGCGCCACCGCCCTGGCCTCGGTGGACAAACAAAACCTGCTGGATATAGTTGCCGAAGACGGCTTTGTCAGCCTCAACTGCCAGTACTGCCATGCCGAATACCGCTTCGATGCCATTGATATCGAGGCCATTCACAGCGGCCATTATGGCGAGAGTCAGCAACTGAGCTGAAAGGACTAATTTGGATACAGCCTTTTTTATTTCAGTACAAAGAAGACGCTGATGTGAAGAAGAAATGACACGATCAAGGATGTTTGAATTTTGGAAAATCTGACTCTTCCGTCCAGGATTGTTATAGGAAGAATGTTGAGGAGGGGGGCCATTGGATGGCTTCTCCTTTGGATAACCTATGAGATCTGGACAATACCTGCGTACGATTGCGTAGATCTTATCGTTCTTTCTATTTGTGGTGAATATAACAAATTATTGTTCCTACGCTGGCTAACCGCCTTGGATTTTATCTTCGCAATTTATTTGTTGTTCCCTTTTATTGAATACAGCGCAGATAAACACTTAAAAAGGAATAATGTATTTCAAGGGAAACCACGTCTAGTTGTGGTCAATGAATTGCCAGAGGAGGTGTCAGCCGAAGGTCAGTTTTTTGCCAGCCAAGGTCAACTCGGTTTGCTTCTAAACGGTGTTGTAGGAATCGCCTTTATCTTCTTGTCAGAAGACGTGGATATTGGTGCCACTCTGGCCCTTTTCGCCTATCTCTTATACGTGCTTATCTTTTCCCGGCTATCAGTAACCCTATGGGTATTCGATAGGATCCAATGGTACAAGCATTATCTATCATTACTTTTCGGTTACTCTGTTTCAATCTTACTTATGTTTATTGATATAAACGCTTGGTTGATACATGACGTTGGATATATCCCAGAAGGTGATGCGGCACCATACTTTGGCGTACTAGCCTTCTTGCCATTTGCTGCTGCATATTTCGATTCTGAAGCTACTATTGAGAATGCATTTTATAAGTCAAAGGGCTACTTTTTTGATAGCAAACTCGATCACCATCAATCTTGGTAGCGATAATGATTTCGCCCAACCAAGCCAAGAGCTGAAGTAAGCAAATTGCGGACATTGGCTGGGAAGTTTGGTAGCTTTAGCTGTATGTGGTGCGAGCTACATTGTCTGAATTAGAACAGCCACTTTTTATCATTAAGCGTTTAGAAGAAAGATATGAAAAGAAGCGATATATTTACAAATATTACATTGGCCTTATTTTTTATTCTTACTCCCTTCTTTTCAGTAGCAAAACAAACCTGTTTGAATGCTATCGAAAATAAAGTCTCAGATATGATTATCGGTAGCTGCTTTATGCCGGCGCATAAAGATTTGAGCATGAGAGAAGCTATACTTTATGAGAAGCTGAACCATGATTTCGGAACCTTTGATAATCCGTCGGCCATGTATCAAGTTTTTGAGAACATGGCTAAGTCAGGTGGGCCTGATTTTATGTATCGCTTTGCACAATCTACAGAAATGGCATTTGGTCATTCCAAAACAAAATGGGCGGGCAAACCTGATGGTATGATTAATAGTCGAGACGTTGAGAGCGGGCTCTACGATGATTATGACGAGTATATCAAGCCAGTTCGAGAGAAAATTGAGTTATGGTATAAAAAAGCAGCAGAGAGTGGCAGCAGAGACTCACAAGTTATGTATATTAAAAGACGCTTAAACCCTTGGAAAGACCATAGTATTGAAGAGTTAGAGCTGGCCTTAAGCTTTTCTAAGCAGTTGAAAGCTAATAATGAGCCAAACATAGATAGGGTTATCCAAGAGTTAGAAATACTAATAGCCGAGAAAGAGCTGTAGTTAATTAGTTTAGAAGCAGGACCGGGGGCAGGATTTGAATTCTGCATAAAGACTGCAGTCGGCAGCCAACGGGATAAGGGCCAGTTTCGGCAGGCAGTATTGAGCTAAGACCGAACATTGGCTGGGAAGTTTGATAAAAGTCAAAAAGTGGGTCGAATAATCTTGGATCAACGTCTCTCCCCTGTTGATTGGATTACAGCATCGTCAACGGATTTTAGCTGAGATAAAATGTTGTGTATTAGTTAACCTTGTACGACTACAGTCACTTGTTAACTGTCACCATACCCTCGCTCCCTCAGCCAGATTTCTGCCCCAACTGATTCGATGTTGCTCCCATCAGCAATGTGTTGTATGAACGAGATACAGTGCCTTTTTTGTTCTTCGGGAATCTGAGTAATCTCCGCAAGATTATATGCAACCCAAGGTGCAGCATAACGATCTGATAGCAGACTCAATAAATCATCGGCACGACCAGACTCGACAAACTTCAAAGCCAACTCTCTCATAGAGTCGGCTGCTTGGTTTCCAGCATTTACGCTCGTTGAGTTACCATAATCTGTTGTAGGGTGAACTCTCGCGAGCTCCAGAAATCGTTGGATGTTGGCATTCATGACAGTTAACGCCGCGCTCTGCGGAAATTTAGGAGCATCAGCGAGTAAATTTTCCGTAGCAGTGCCTTGTTATATGGAGAGTAATCCATTATTTGCTTTCTTTGTTGCCTACAAATTTAAAGTCTATGACTGATACCTCTTCAAAGTCTTTTGGGCTAAGCATAGTTAGCTCCTTAAAAGGTGCTGCGGCCTTTACTGCATTGAGAGCTGCAGTATCAAATTCCTTATCACCACTAGATGAACTGAGCTTCATATATATTAAGTCACCAGACTTTGAAAATGTAGATTTTACAACAACAGTTTTATCATTGGATTTTTGGTCACATATCCAATGTGACTTTTCCCTTACTCGCAGCATAATGTTTTGAGCGCATGATTGGATATCGGAACACATGTATTCAGCATTCTCTTGTTCTGTTGTTGCACAACCTGAAAAGACTAAAGAGAATAAAATAATGATTAAGGCCCTTCTCACTACTTGAACTCCATATAACGTTTCGCCTTTACGGCATTTGCGAGCGCGTTGGCCGCAGGCCAGCGAGTAAATGTGATGTTCCCTCGATAAATCGGACACGCGTTGTTGTTAGGCGGCATTTTCAAACTGTACCGGATAAAGATAGTTCAGGCTACTGTGCAGTCTCTTCCGGTTGTAGAACGTACCAATGTATTGTTTCACTTTTCCCTCCAGTTGCTGAAAATAAAAAGGGTCAGATCCAAATCAAAATTCCGCAACTGCCACACAATGCCAGTGCCAGGACCTGCAGTAATCAATAGAGAAGTCATCCAATCACCAATCTTGTCCTCAGATGGCAGATAACCCTTGTTTTTAGCTGGTCCAATTGGGCTGATATCAGCCAGATATCTATAGATGTTGGTTATGACTTAAAGCCATTTTATCTGTTGCATAGTTATTGGTTGGCGGATGCCGTTATCTTCTTTCAGATAGCGGGTTCTCGGCTGATGACAACGGATAGTTATGCAAAAATACTGAAAGTATTTGATCAAAAACCTGAAAGTCTTTCAGTTTTGCGTTTTTTTTGACCGCAACCCTACCTCTGCAGCCCTTAAATAATGTATGATCCGCGCCACGCCTCAATTTTGAAACCCTACTTGAAAACATTTTGCCAGGAGTACGCCTTGATGACCTCTCTGCCCCCCAACCTGATGGTTGATTTAACCTCTGCCGATTTGATTGAACAGGCCATTCGCCGTGACGAAGGCCATCTGGCCGCTAACGGCGCACTGGTTGTAGAAACCGGTGAGCGCACCGGCCGTTCACCCAAAGACAGGTTTATCGTTAAAGAAGCCAGCACTGAAGCGGATATTCAGTGGGGAGAGGTAAACCGGCCTTTCGATGCGGCCAAGTTTGATGCCCTGTGGGACAGAGTCGAAGCTTATCTGGCACCAAAAGAGCACTTTATGTCGCATCTGGAAGTGGGTGCGGATCCACAGCATTATCTGCCTTTGCTGGTACGCACCGAAACGGCGTGGCATCAGTTGTTTGCGCGTAACTTATTTATTCAACCAGAAAACTGGAATGCCGCTGACAAACCCGCCTGGCAAATCCTGAATGCGCCGGGTTTCGTGTGTGAACCACAGCGTGATGGCACCAACTCAGAAGGCACAGTGATCATCAACTTTGCTGAGCGTAAGGTGTTGCTGGCTGGTATGCGCTACGCCGGTGAGATGAAAAAATCCATGTTCTCAGTACAGAATTTCCTGTTACCAGCCGAAGATGTGCTGCCCATGCACTGTAGTGCCAATGTGGGCGAGCAGGGCGACGTAACCCTGTTCTTCGGCCTGTCAGGTACAGGTAAAACCACCCTGTCTGCGGATCCCAGCCGTTACCTTATTGGTGATGACGAGCATGGCTGGGCCAAAGGCTCGGTGTTTAATATCGAAGGTGGCTGTTATGCCAAGTGTATCGACCTGTCGCAGAAGAATGAGCCGGTGATCTGGAACGCCATTCGTTTTGGTACGGTGCTGGAAAATGTGGTGCTGGATAACAATAAAGTACCGGATTATAAGGATGCCAGCCTGACCCAGAACAGCCGGGCGGCTTACCCGCTGGAGCATATTGAAAAGCGTGAAGTGAAAAACCGTGCCGGTGAACCCGGTGCCGTGGTATTCCTGACCTGTGATGTCAGCGGCGTATTGCCGCCGGTATCCATCCTGTCTGAGCAGGCGGCGGCCTATCACTTCCTGTCGGGCTATACGGCCAAAGTGGGTTCAACAGAGATCGGTTCAACGGCGGCCATTGAGTCTACCTTCTCTACCTGTTTTGGTGCGCCTTTCTTCCCGCGCCCGGCGGGCGTTTATGCCGAGCTGCTGATTAAACGGGTCCGTGAATTTGGCGCCAAAGTCTATCTGGTTAATACCGGCTGGACCGGCGGCCCTTATGGCACCGGTAAGCGCTTTGATATTCCTACCACCCGTGCGGTGATTGACGCGATTGTGAATAACAAACTGGCCGATGTAGAAACCGAGCACCTGCCACAACTGAATCTGGATGTGCCTGTGGCCGTCCCCGGAGTAGACAGCAAGCTGCTGAACCCCCGTAATACCTGGGACAACCCGGTGAAATATGATGAGTACGCGGCAAACCTGGCCACGGAGTTTACTAATAACTTTGCCAAGTATGATGTCTCTGACGAGATTCGTCAGGCGGGGCCAAAGGCCTGAGGTATTTAGAAAGGTAGTTTCAATGCCAGCCAGCCAGCTAGGCTGGCTGGCATGTTTTGGAGCTATTTACTGAAACACCTAATCAAGGCTAAGAAATTAGCTGTCCCTGCAGGTATGACACACCGTCCCTGGTGTGCCAGTGACCTTTCTTTACTCGTGTAAAGCAAGGTAACCCAAAGAAAGCACGCCCCTAACGCCACACAGCGTCCGGTCATGGCTTGGTAAAAGCCGGTCGCGGAGACTCACGTCCCTGTTCAGTCTCCGCTTAATTTTCATCCCTGAAAATTATCCGCCTTTTACACATCGCCCTGTCCGGACGTGGCGTTTTAAGGGGGGATAAGAGGCGGCTTTGCCGCCTTAACCGCGAATACAGCTTCCCGTTGCAGAAGCATGCAAACAAAAAAGCCCGCTAAGGTTTTCCTTAGCGGGCTTTTTGTGAGCTACGTCCATGTAGCTCACCCGCTCCGCGGGCCAGCTAAAGCTGTCCTAAAATTCTCCCGGAATTTTAGTGTTATGTGGGGTATCGGCTTTTAGCCAACCACTTCCAGCAGCTCAATATCAAATACCAGTGTGCTGTAAGGGGCAATGGCACCGCCTGCGCCTTGCTCACCATAGGCCAACTGATGGGGTACATACAGCTTCCACTTGGCACCGGGCTTCATCATTTGCAGGGCTTCGGTCCAGCCTTTGATCACACCGCCTACAGGGAATTCAGCAGGCTGGCCACGCTCGTAAGAGCTGTCAAACATGGAGCCGTCAATCAGGGTGCCGTGATAATGTGTACGCACGGTAGCCTCGGCCGTAGGAGACTCGCCTTCACCTTCATTGATCACTTCGTACTGCAGGCCCGACTCGGTAACAATCACGCCGTCACGTTTGGCATTTTCAGCCAGAAAGGCTTCGCCGGCGGCAGAGGCTTCTTTAGCCTGTTCGGCTTTGGCGGCCTGCATACGCTGGTGGATCTCGTTGAAGGCGTCACGCAGCTCATCATTGCTGACGGCACTGGGCTGTTTATTAAATGCAGTGGCCAGGCCATCCTGCACGGCGGAGATATCCAGTCCGTCAAAAGGGTTGCCGGCAAGCTGTTCGCCCATTTGCAGACCAATTCCGTAACTGGCCTGTGCTTCAACGCTGGTGTAGGTTTTAGACATTAAGGATCCTCAAGTGATAACTGCCAACTTTCTCTGAATACAGCAAAGGTGGCATTAAAATGACGGGGGATCCTAACATTGTCGCGGGCAGTAATACCAATCCGGGTGAGCAATACTCTATGGAGACGGGGATTCAGTGTATAATCAGACTTCCAGTTCCCGATTTTGGGTGAAGTATGCAAGCAAAAATATGGTTGGTGAGTTTACTCTTGTGTTTCAGTGCCCTGACCCGTGCCGACAGCGATTATGACGGCACCCATGGCATGGTGGTGTTTACCCATGAGTCCGGGTTATATGCTTCCCATATGCCCATGCACACTAAGCCACATGATGCCCAGATTATTTATAAAATCTCTCCCGGTGATCCGTTTTTGTATTTTCTGGCCAAAGATGCCGACCTGGTTACCATCAAACCCGAGACGTTTAACCTGCAGCATTTAATGCAGGGTGAAAAGCTGACGGTCAAGGCAGATGTTTATATGGGCCATTTCGAGCGTGGCGGCAGTCTGCAATATGAACAAATGGAAGTGACCTTCTTAGAGCAAAAGTATTTTCGCATGATTGAGCCTCAGTCTGAGCCTTCTACACTGCAGGTGTATGACGAAGTGGAACTGGATCGTGGTGGCCGCATGCTGGTGCATCAGATTAGGGGCGTACCCAGTTATGATCATCTGATACTGGTGTTTGAGAATATCGGCTGTATCAGGCAGTTTGATGTGGGGCAGGCAGTTCCCAAAGAGGCGTTTCTGATTAACCGGCTGAGCGCCTGTGGGTCGATGAAGCCGCTGTATTACGAGACTCAGGATTTTGCTGCAAAGTGAGTGCTTAGTGCAATGAAGCTAAGGATTTCAACAGGTTTAATAACCTGCTGAAATCCTGATTTTCCTGTTCTCTGATTAGTGAGCAGCGGCGTAGGCTTCGACTTCACGCCATACCCGCAGCAGATTACCGGACAGGATCTTGCGGATATCTGCATCGGAATAGCCGCGATCCAGCAGCCCTTGTACCAGGTTCGGGTAAGTGGACACATCTTTAAGATTTTCCGGCAGTGAGTCGCCCACACCATCATAGTCTGAGCCAATGCCGATATGGTCGATGCCCACCAGATCGCGCACATGGTCGATATGATCCAGCACCAGTTCCAGAGAGGCAAAGGGGTAAGGGTTGTTCTGGCGGTATTGCTTGCTGAAGGTTTCCGCCTGCGGATCAGACCAGCTCAGGTCTTTCTCTTCCATCTTACTGCTGAATTGATCATTCCACTGCCGGGCCTGCTTGGAAACAAAGCTTGAGCCGAAGTTGATCATGATCACACCGCCATTTTCGGCCAGCTTTTTGATCATCTTGTCATCCATATTGCGCTCGAACCCGGGGGTAAACTGGCGAATGGATGAATGTGAGGCAATCATCGGGGCTTTGGAAATTTCTGCGGCCTGATAGAAGGCATCATCAGACACGTGGGAAATATCTACCATCACGCCGAGTTTGTTCATTTCCACCACCAGTTCCTTGCCAAAATCGCTCAGACCATTCCATTTACGACGCAGATCATAGGATGAGTCGGAAATATGATTGGCCTGTGAATGGGCCAGGGTGATGTAGCGAATGCCCCGCTCATAGAAATGCCGCAGGTTATCCAGGCTGCCCTGAATCGGGGTACCGTTCTCCATGCCCAGTGGCAGGGCAATTTTGCCCTCGGCAAAGGCCTTTTCCACATCGGCAACACTATGGGCCAGAGCGAATTTATCCGGCGCCCGGCCAACCAGTGCTTCCATGCTGTCAATCAGCCTGTTGGCCAGTTGCACACTGTCGCCTGATGTTTCGTAACTGGCCGGAATGTAAATCGACATAAAAGGTGCATTCAGTCCCCCCTGCACGGCTCTGGGGTAGTCGAAGTCGCCGCCGTCGGTGGCGCGGCTGACATCTTCCCACGTGTCATTGATGCGATAGGGCACATCAATGTGGCCGTCGACAATGATGGTTTCTTTGGCCAGTTTAATGGCCTGTTCAGAGGGGGTTACGGCCATAGCTGCACTGCTGGTAAGCAGTGCAGCGGCAATCAATGCAAGTTTTGCTTTCACAGTTTTAAATTCCTGTTTGTTGTAGTAGTACCTGAACACATAGAGAATGCCTGAATAATTGTTCCGAATTATGCGGCAATCTTATACACATGGTGTTGTTATGATTGAAAACCCTTCACAGCAGGGATGCTGTGGCGGAGCGTCCAGGGACGGATTTACCGCGTGTTTTCGGTCATAACAACACCACTGGACCTATAGTTAGTTAAGACCCAGATCCCGGGTCATATTCTCATTTTTATCACGGTGTACGATCACATTGTCTTCAATGCGTATACCGCCAAAGGGCCTGAAGCTGTCGACTTTGTCCCAGTTAATATATTTGGATTGTTCGCTGCCTTTGAGATCGGCCAGCAGGCTGTCGATAAAATACAGCCCCGGCTCTACGGTAAACACCTGCCTGGCTTCCACATCGCGGGTGGCGCGCAAAAAGGGGTGTTCTGCCGGTGGCGGTGCCGGTGTACCGCGGTCATCAGCCATCAGGCCACCCATATCATGTACCTGTAAACCAAGGTGGTGGCCGATACCATGGGGGAAGAAGGTACGGGTGATGCCCTGCTCAACAATATCAGCGCCATTGAGATTAACCACACCAAAGCGATTAAGTAACTCTGCCACGCGCTGATGCGCACTGATATGCAGTTCTGAATAGGCAATCCCGGGCTTAAGCATATCCACCAGATCCAATGTCACCTGATCCATGGCCTGGATCAGTTCGGCAAATTCGTTTTGCTCAAAGGCATAGGTACGGGTGATATCCGCCGCATAGCCATGAAAATGTGCGCCTGCATCAATCAGAAAAGAGCGGTGCTGTTCAGGGCAATCCGTCTCTACCGTCATATTGTGCAGAATGGCAGTGTTCTCGTTCAGGGCAACGATATTGCCATAAGGCACTTCGTTAATGCCCTGGCGCACGGCGCTCAGGTAGGCCTGATTGATATCAAACTCGCTGGCGCCCTGCATAAATGCCTGCTGGGCGGCGCGATGGCCGGTTACGGCAATCTGATTGGCCTGGCGCAGACAGGCCAGCTCGTAATCTGTTTTATAGGCGCGATGGTAATGCAGGTAATGCAATACACGATCAGGGTTCACCAGTTCAAAGCCCAGCGCCCGGGCCACTTCGATATATTCACCGATATAGGCAAAGCGATGTTTATCATAGGGCAGGTGTTTCTCAACCTGATCGGCCTTGGTCAGCAGGGTGATATCAAAGTGCTCAGCCCAGAAGGCGTTCGGCTCAGGTGGTACTTTGTGCCAGAAATCTTTTGGCCGGTAGAAGATCAGTCTGGGTTTGTCCTGGCCGTTGACGATCAGCCAGCAGTTTGGATTGTCCAGCACCGGCAACCAGGCCTTAAACTGCGGGTTCACCGCAAAGGGGTAATCCATATCATCGAGGAACTTACGCTTGGCCTGACCGGAGTGAATAATCAGCCCGTCAATACCTTCCCGTTGCAGGGCTTCATGGGTACGAGACTGAAGTTCAGCAATATGCTGGGGATAGAGGGATGCGAGTTGCTGCATAGTGAACCAAATCCGACATTAAAAATTGCCGATACACTAGCATAAGCCGACTGATTCTACTATTACCCGACTCGCTGAAAGGCCTGCGAGCCGGGTGATTGTTATTTTGCGGTCATCCGTGATGAGATACGCATATCCGCCAGCTGCTCAAACAGATTTTGCTGCTGACCAAGGCGTTGTTTGTAAATCTGCTGATAGGCCATCACCGCTTTCACGTAATTACGGGTTTCTTTGTAGGGGATGGTTTCCACCCACACATCTGCCGGTACTTCTTCATCGGGCAGCCACTGGTTAACCCGATGCCAACCGGCGTTATAGGCTGCGGTTGCCAGCACCGGATTGTCATGCATTTTGTCCAGCAGGTAGCGCATATAGCGGGTGCCAAATTCGACGTTCTGTTGTGCATCAAACAGGGCGCTGGCTGACACTTTCTTCTTCGCCAGATATTGCGCCGTACCAGGCATCAGTTGCATCAGACCCTTGGCACCGGCACCTGAGTTGGCGTCGATCATAAAGGAGCTTTCCCGGCGGGCGATAGCAAAGGCCCATGCCGGATCGACGGCATTTTTAGTGGCACTTTGCTGCAGCTGTGTATCGTAGGCCAGCGGGAAGCGACGCTTTACATCATCCAGGTAACCGAGACGGGACAGGGCAAATATGGCCTGATCATGCCAGCCCCAGCGATCGGCCAGTACGGCCGCTGCCAGCCCCTGAGTATGGCTCAGTTTAGATTGCAGTTTTATCCACTCGCGCCGGGCCGGTACATAACGCTCCAGTGCCAGAAACTCCTTAGCGCGTTTGGCAGAGGGCAGATCAGCCACCTGCGCCAGTAAGGCGGTATCAAGTTCCAGCGGTACATCGGCTAACTGAGCCGGACGGGCCAGTTTGCCACTGGCCAGAAAGCCGTAGTAATGGCGAACAGAGGAGAGTTTATCGTACTCATGCTGAGCGCGATCCGGGGCATTAAGGCTTTCATAGCTGCGGCCAAGCCAGTAACGGCTGGAGTAATCAGATTCCAGTATCTGCGGCGACAATTCGATAACATCGATGACCTGCTGCCAGTTGTTCTGACGCAGTGCATGGGTCAGATGCCAGCGGAAGATATCTTCATTATTCTGACCATTATTGGCCTTTTCCAGCCAGAATCCGGCCTGAGGATGATTGTCAACGGCCAGCGCAATGGCAAAACGCTCGGCAATTTCATGTTGCTCACCGGCATTAAAGGCAAAACGCTTCTGGGCATCATGCCAGGTTTTCAGTGCCATGGCATGATCGCGCCACACCAGCCGCTTTAATCCATAACTGATAATTTGCTGTTCTTTTTCAGGAAAGCGGCCCGGGAAGCCGGATAGTCTGCTGACCATGGCCGGATTACGGCGCGCCTTGTACCAGAGATCGGCCAGATATTGCTGTTCTTTATCAAGCAGAGATTTCAGGTAAGGGATCAGGGTGTGGTCACCACCGTCGGCCGCCAGAACCAGACGTTGCCATACCATCATATCAGTGCGATGGCCGGCTGCTGTCCAGGCTCTGAATACAGCATCGCAGGCCCTGGGCTGAGATTTGCCCGCCAGCCAGAGCTCTGACACCAGCGCAAGCCCCTGCGGCTTGTTGCGGGCCAGGTGATATTTGGCATTCAGGCACTGTAATTCAGTGTTGCCGAGGTCCTGATAGTATTTTATAAATCTGTCGCCGTCGCCCCGTTTGTTGAGGTAATAGAGCCATTTTTCCCGCAGCTCACCATCCAGTGGTGTACCGGCATGTTGCTGCAGGAATTTGCTGATTTCTGTTTCTTTACTCAGGCGCAGATCGGCCAGCAAGGCATGCTGATGCAGATAGGGATACAAAGGGTAGTCTTGCAGCTGACCAGCCAGTTCTTTGTAGGTCTGACTGTTGGGGTAGTGGCTCCATTTTTCAGCTTTAAGAAACAGCTCTCTTTGCTGAACATTATTATCCTGCGTCGCTTGCACAAAAGGAACCAGAGAAAGGGAAAACAGAACAATCAATATTCTGGAGTTAAACATAGAAAAAACCTCCAACAGGGTCGATCAATGTAAACCAATGGCTGAGATTATCAAGTATGTTTTTTCGACAATGGCCGGTAAGGGCCATACTTATCAGGGCATACAGAAAATATTTAAACAATTGTTTGAATTTTTGTTGAAATTTAGTCCTGCATCAACAAGAATTGTGCACACCCTGCAACCGCCTTGCCGAAAAAGGCATGGCACATCCATGTGATGGCCATAGGAGAAAACAATGATATATCAAGGCAAAAGCCTGACTGCCACCCTGCTCGAAGGGGGCATCGCCGAGGTAGTGTTTGATGCTGCCGGTTCGGTCAACAAATTTGACCAGCAGACAGTCACAGAGCTGGATGAGCTTTGCGCTGCACTGGAGTCCCATAATGATGTCAAAGGCGCGCTGGTGCGCTCCAACAAAGGCGCCTTTATCGTCGGTGCCGATATCACTGAATTTAATCAGCTGTTCTCCCTGCCCGATGAAGAGATACTGAACTGGGTAGCGAAAACCTCTCAGGTGTTTGATCGTTTTGAAGATCTTCCTTTCCCCACGGTAGCAGCCGTAAACGGCTTCGCCCTTGGCGGCGGCTGTGAAATGACGCTGGCCTGTGATCTGAGAGTGGCGGATACCACCGCCCGCATTGGCCTGCCAGAGGTCAAACTGGGTCTGATGCCGGGATTCGGCGGCACGGTGCGCTTGCCACGGCTGATTGGTGCCGATAACGCACTGGAGTGGATGACCACAGGTAAAGATAAAAAGCCGGAACAGGCTATGGCTGACGGAGCGCTGGACGCGGTAGTGGCACCGGAGAAGCTGCGTGATGCCGGCCTGAATATGCTGACCCAGGCGATTGAAGGCCGGATAGACTGGCAGGCCCGTCGCAAACAGAAAACCTCGCCTTTATCCTTAAATGCTAATGAATCCATGATGAGCTTTTCTACGGCTAAGGCGATGGTGGCGGCTGTAGCCGGTAAGCATTATCCGGCGCCGCATATGATGGTGGATACCGTGGCTAAAGCCGCGACAATGGAGCGTGAAGGGGCCCTTAAGCTTGAAAACGAAGGCTTTGTGAAACTGGCCAAGACCGATGCGGCGACGGCGCAAATCGGCATCTTTACCGCCGATCAACTGGTTAAGGGCAAAGGTAAAAAGCTCGCCAAGTCATCCAGCAAAGAGATTAAGCAGGCGGCGGTACTGGGCGCCGGTATTATGGGTGGTGGTATCGCCTACCAGTCGGCGGTAAAAGGCACGCCGACGGTGATGAAAGATATCCGCCAGGAAGCCCTGCAGTTAGGCCTGGACGAAGCAGCGAAAATTCTCAACAAAGGCATGGAACGGGGCAAGGTGAATGCCAGGACCCTGGCTTCAACACTGAATAATATTGTGCCGACACTGGAATACAGCACCCTTAAAGATGCCGATGTGGTGATTGAAGCTGTGGTGGAAAATCCCAAGGTGAAAGCTGCCGTACTGCAGGAAACCGAGCAGACCGTCAGTAAAGACGCGATTATCTGTTCCAATACCTCGACCATTTCTATTAATTCACTGGCGAAAAGTTTGCAGCATCCAGAGCGTTTCTGCGGTATGCACTTTTTTAATCCGGTACACCGTATGCCGCTGGTGGAGATTATCCGTGGTGAGAAAACCTCTGATGAGACCATCGCGGCGGTGGTGGCCTATGCCCTGAAAATGGGTAAGACACCTATTGTGGTCAATGACTGCCCGGGCTTTCTGGTCAACCGGGTGTTATTCCCTTACTTTGCCGGTTTTAGTCAACTGCTGTTAGATGGTGCTGACTTTGTGGCGGTGGACAAAGTGATGGAGAAAATTTTTGGCTGGCCCATGGGCCCTGCCTACCTGATTGATGTGGTGGGCCTGGATACGGCCGACCATGCTGCCGGAGTGATGGCTGATGGTATTCCTGAGCGTATGCAACGGATTGCCAATGACCCGGTACAAAGCCTGTATCAGGCCGGGCGTCTGGGCCAGAAAAACGGCAAGGGCTTCTATAATTTCGGTACTGATAAGCGCGGCAAGCCTACCAAAACGCCCGCCGCCGAAGCTTATAAACTGATTGGCGCAGAACAGAAAGAGTTCGATACTGACGAGATCATTGCCCGGTTGATGGTGCCTATGGCCAACGAGGCGGT
The DNA here is from genome assembly GCF_001466725.1 of Lacimicrobium alkaliphilum. Taxonomy (NCBI): domain Bacteria; kingdom Pseudomonadati; phylum Pseudomonadota; class Gammaproteobacteria; order Alteromonadales; family Alteromonadaceae; genus Lacimicrobium; species Lacimicrobium alkaliphilum. Next base: position 4,137,945 of record NZ_CP013650.1, on the reverse strand, counting down.
GCGCTGCCTCGAAGAAGGCATAGTCGCCAGCGCTGCAGAAGCCGACATGGCTCTGCTGTATGGCCTTGGCTTCCCACCCTTCAGGGGCGGGATCTTCCGTTATATGGAAACCCTGGGGCTGGAGAACTTTGTTGCCCTGGCTGATAAGTATGCGGACCTTGGCCCTATGTATCAGATATCTGACGGATTGCGCGAGATGGCCGCATCCGGCAAATCCTATTTCGCTTGAGTATCGGAGGAATCATGAAAGACGTGGTAATAGTGGATTGTATACGTACGCCAATGGGACGCTCGAAAGGGGGTGTATTCAGAAACGTACGGGCCGAAACCCTGTCCGCCCATCTGATGACTCAGTTGCTTGAGCGTAACAGCGTACTGGATCCGGCTGAGATCGATGACATTATCTGGGGCTGTGTGCAACAGACCAAGGAACAGGGCTTCAACATTGCCCGCAATGCTCAGTTGCTCACCGGGATTCCCCGCAGCGTTCCTGCGGTCACTGTGAACCGGTTGTGCGGCTCTTCCATGCAGGCGTTGCATGATGCCAGTTGCGGCATTATGGCCGGTAAGGGTGATGTGTATATGATTGGCGGTGTTGAGCATATGGGCCATGTTCCTATGACCTTTAACTTGGATTTTCATCCTGGCCTGGCCAAATACACCGCCAAAGCTTCCGGCAATATGGGCATGACCGCCGAATTGCTGGGGCGTCAGAATGGTATCACCCGTGAGATGCAGGATGAATTTGGCGCCCGCTCACATCAACGGGCCCACAAGGCGATGCTCGAAGGCCGCTGGGCCAGTGAAATTGCGCCCATTGAAGGCCATGATGCCGATGGCGCACTGACGCTGGTGGACAACGATGAGGTGATCCGTCCTGAAACCACCACTGAAACCCTGGCAGGTCTGCGCCCGGTATTTGATCCGGTTAATGGCACAGTGACAGCAGGAACAGCCTCAGCCATTTCTGATGGTGCGTCGGCGATGCTGGTGATGTCAGCGGATAAAGCCAAAGCTTTGGGCCTGACCCCCAGAGCCAAAATCCGCGCCATGGGTGTGGCAGGTTGTGACGCTGCTATCATGGGTTATGGCCCGGTGCCGGCGACGCAAAAAGCCCTTAAGGCGGCTGGTATGACTATGGATGATATTGAGATTGCCGAGTTTAACGAAGCCTTTGCGGCCCAGGCCTTGTCCTGCATTAAGCAGCTTGGCTGGCTCGAGCAATATGACGAGAAGGTCAACCTCAATGGCGGCGCTATCGCCCTGGGCCATCCCCTAGGTTGTTCCGGTGCCCGTATCACCACGACCTTGTTAAATCTGATGGAATCAGAAAACAAGTCAGTGGGGCTGGCCACCATGTGTATTGGTTTGGGTCAGGGGATTGCGACCGTTATCGAACGGGTCTGAATCTGACTGAGATAAGTAAAAAACCGCTCAAAAGAGCGGTTTTTTTGTATTCAGGGAACGATTATCTATGCGGATGGGTACGATCAGACTGCCATCCTGTTTTCCGCCAGGGTTTTATGCAGCCAGGCTTTGGCAAATTTTCCATCCCGCTCCACGGTTTTAGTGGAAACAGAGAGTACATCTGCAATTTCCTCTGCGTTTAATCCGGCAAAGAACTGCAATTCGACCACTTCTGCTTTGCGGCTGTCTTTTTGTGACAGGCTGATTAGGGCCTGGTCCAGATCCAGCAGTTCCGGATTGGTATTCTGGCCCAGCACCTGAGATTCATGCAGGGTAATGTGCTCGGCGCCCATGCCGCGTTTGCTTCTGCCGGCACTGCGGGCATGGTCCACCAATATACGCCGCAGCATGCGCCCGGCCAGGCAGAAAAAGTGCGCGCGATCTTTGTAATCCACATCGGCATTAAATAAACGCAAAAAGGCTTCGTTAACCAGTGCGGTGGCCTGCAGGGTATGGTTCTGCTGTTCCTGTGCCATTTTTCTCATGGCCATGCGGTGCAGCTCTGCATAAACTCTTTCAGTCAATTCATTGCGCGCCATTTCGTCGCCCTGTTGCCAGGATTTCAGTAGACGGGTGATTTCTGCTTTGCTTTTCATTGTCTGAGATACTTAGGTTATTGCCGTTTTAAACAGGTTGGCAGTAATACTGATATAACAATATATACAGTTATCAGAGATTAGCAAAACAGTTTACTATCGTTTTAAACGTATCTGTAACCTGTGCCGTAAGGAAATCTAATGGAAACCAATTGGGCCAAAATGGATGCGTTATTCCATGATGCACTCTCCTTACCCTCAACAGAACGTAGCGAATTTGTACAAAAACACTGTGTCGGTGACCCGGACTTATACAAAGAAGTCATGGGGTTACTTGAACACGCTGACAGCGATACAGATCTCAATCATATTCTCAGTGTGGTGGCTGAAGATCTGCTGCGTAATGACCAGCGTCTGCAAGGTAAACAATTAGGTCCTTACCGGTTGACCCGCTTTATTGACCGCGGCGGGATGGGGGTCGTTTACGAGGCAGAACGAGCCGATGATCAATATCAGAAGCGGGTTGCCATCAAACTGATGCGCAAGGCATTTTCTACCAGGTTTTCTTCGCAGCGGTTTAAACAAGAGCGTCAGAATCTGGCTAATCTTGAGCATGCCAATATCGCCAGGCTGATCGATGGCGGCTCCACCGAAGAGGGACTGCCTTATCTGGTGATGGAGTATATCGATGGCAAGCCATTGCACCTGTATTGTGAGTATAACCGCCTGGCACCGGCCCAGCGGCTTCGTCTGTTCCGGAAAATCTGCGCGGCAGTCAATTACGCCCATCAGCAACTGATTGTTCACTGCGATCTGAAAATGTCGAATATTCTGGTGGACAGTGACGGAGAGCCAAAGCTGCTGGATTTTGGTATTTCCAGGTTGCTTAGCGAGGTGGAAGAGCCGCGGGCTGCAGGGGCAAACCCCCAAGACCAACAAATGTATACGTTGCGCTATTCCAGCCCGGAGCAGATCGAGGGCGGGCCGATAACGACTGCGACAGATGTGTATGCGCTGGGGGTGATTCTGTTTGAGCTGATGACAGGGTCGCAGCCTTACGCGGCTGATGAAAACGATGCATCGGCTTATCGCCAGGCGATTCTCACTCTTGCACCATCGATTCCAAGTGCGTCAGTGGTTAATGGGAACCGTCTCAACGGCAAGTCGGGGCACAGGCGCTTTATTCGGGGTGAGCTGGACAGTATTGTGCTCAAAGCGCTGCAAAAAAGCCCGGAGCAGCGCTACCCCAGCGTGGCCGCGTTGATGCAGGATATTGATGATTTTGTTGGGATCAGACCCGTTTCTGCCTACTCAGCGAGTCCTTTGTATTTATTCTCAAAGTATCTGCGCCGCAACAGTATCAGTGCCGCGCTCTTTGCTATTTTGTTGCTGTCGCTGGCTGGTTTTATGCAAACCATTCTGAGCAAGAATCAACAAGTGACGGCACAGCGCGATCGGGCCGAAGCCGTACTCGGATTTATCCGTGAAATGTTCGAGGAGATATCTCCTGAGCGGGCTCAGGGGCGAGAGATTACCGTGAAGCAGATTCTGGATCAGGCTTCCGAGAGTATTACAGACAGAGAAGATCCGGATATTAAGTCTAATCCTCTGGTGGAGAGCACAATCCATAGGACAGTAGGGCGTATTTATTTGTCTCTGGGGGATATCCCCTCTGCAGAAACACATCTTAACAGCGGATTAGAACTGATGGAGAAGCATCAGTTAACTGACAACGAGGAATATCTGGCGATATTGCAGGAAGTCAGTCGTTTGCTGGCAATGCAGTTCCGACATGACAGCAGGCATGACATAAATCTCCGTGCCCTTGAGTTAAGTCGTAAGCTGTATGGTGAAAAGTCGGCCGTTACCCTGGGTATGAGGAGCAACCTTGCTTCAGGTTTGCACATGAGGGGGGAGCTTGAGCAGGCGGCCAATATGTTTGAATCCATACTGGCAGACAGGCGCGAATTCCTCGGAGAAATGCATCCTGACACCCTTGCATCTTTGCACCAGCTGGGAGTTATCTACCATTGGTTGGGAGAGTATGCAAAGGCTGAGAAGTACTACAGGTTGTGCGTCGACAAAATGAGCCAGGTGCGGGGTGAGCATCATCCCGATACCATTAACTGCATAAGTACCTTAGGGTCAGTGCTTGAGAGCAGCGGGCAATATCAGAAGGCAGAGCCTGTCATCAGACGACATATCGACCTGGCCAGGCGGATACTGGGCCCTTATCATCCGGGGACATTGCGTTCAATGCATAATCTTGCCGATACCTACCGGGGGCTGGCAAGGTATGATGAGTCTGAAACGCTGTTTCGTCAGACGCTGGCACTGCGTATTCAGAAACTGGGCGATGAACATATAGAAACGCTGGAAACGAAGATGAAGCTGGCAAGGTTACTGCGCCAGCTAGGCCGTTATCAGGAAGCCCTGCCACTGGTCAGCGATGCTATGCAGATTAAACAACGGCAACTGGGATTCGGGCATCCTACCACTTTGCGTGTTGCTCAGGAGCGTGCGGAATTACTTGAGGTAATGGCGCAAAGCGACGATGCAGAACAACTCTATTTAAGCATTTTATCCGCTACAGAGGATAAATTGAGTGGTAGTCACCCGGATTTACTCACCACCTTGTCCGGGCTGGCCAGAGTCAATTTACATGGCTCAGATCCACAACAAGCCGACAGGTATCTTAAGCGTGCGGTGGCACTGACTGAGATCCATCAAAATCTCAACACCGCACCTTTGGCTGCCACTTTGCGGGAGTTTATTCATTATTACCAGAAGCAGGGATCCGCAGAGATGGTTCAACCCTACAGGCAGACATTGAAGGGTTTGTTGGCCGAAGATTAAAAAAGTGAAAATTTTTTGTCGGTTTTTCCATATGGATGGCGCTTGTATTAATAAGTGAAGACCACTTGCTGTACAAACCATCAACCGAATCGCCCGGACAATTGTCGGAGCAGATCGGTAACAATTAAGGAAAGACCATGAAAGGCTTACTGGACAGAAAATCAGGTTTTATTAGCAGCCTGTTTGTTATCACTTTTTCTCTGGGTGCACCGGTTCAGGCAGATAATAGAAGTATCAATTCAGTTCCGGCTCAGCAAACTGCGGGTGTTGATGCCACGGCGATGGATGTACTCACAAGCATGGGCCTGCAGCAGGGCCCGGCAGACGCGGAGCAGGCCATGCAGCGCTGGCAGGCTGTTCTGGTCAATATTGGCCGCCTGCAAAAAGACCAGGTTGTCAGCGATGCGATGCTGGCAGAGTCGCTCAATAATATGCAGCAACTGGCTGATCATATTGTTGTTAACAAGAATCATATCCTTGCCCTCCATACAAAGGGAGAGCTGAGTGCAGACAGTCAGCACTTTCTTAAGTATCTGACCAGCCATATGCTGTCAGAGCAGCAGTTGAGCGACAGGCATGTGGGTGATAGCAGGTATTTCAGTCGTCGTCTGAACACCAGCCGTAGCGGAGAGAAATATCGCCAGGTTACGCTGTATAAGCCCATGCGGGATCTCATCAGCTTCTGGCAGCAAAGCCCGCAACTGGAGGGCGATGCTTTACAGGGCGACATGCTTTCTGTGCAACAGGTCAGAAAAATGCTTGAGCGTGGTGAGCTGGATGAAACGCTGATTGCTACCTATTCGCTGGAAAAGGCTCATCTTGTTGCCAAACAAAAGGCGCTTTACGCAAATCAGTAATTGCAGCCTGGAAAAGTGGGGTCAGAGTAAACTTTTCTTCGGCCACACTGAGGCATTCAATAAAACGGGCATCTAAAAGTTTACTCTGACCCCACTTTTTAAAAAGCCGCTTTAAAAGCGGCTTTTTTATGTCCAGGGATGGACGGTATGCCGGAAATGTCGGGAACATTTTTTCGGCGATGTTTGTTACACTTCGTAAGGATGACGCAGGATAATGGTCTCGTCCCGATCGGGGCCGGTGGAGATAATATCTACCGGCACGCCGGTGATCTCTTCGATCCGTTTAATATAGTCTCTGGCCGCCTGCGGCAGCGCATCGAGGCTGGTGGCGCCAACTGTATTCTCACTCCAGCCAGGCATTTCCTCGTACACCGGCGTGACCTTGTCATAGCCATCGGCGGCCATGGGCGGTACATCCTTAATGCTACCCGACTGATCCTTATAACCGACACAGATCTTCAGGGTTTGCAGACCATCCAGTACATCCAGCTTGGTCAGACAAAAACCGCTGATACTGTTGATTTGTACGGCCCGTTTCATGGCAACGGCGTCGAGCCAGCCGGTGCGACGTTTACGCCCGGTAGTGGCTCCAAATTCGTGACCTTTGACACCCAGATGCTGGCCGACTTCACAGTCCAGTTCAGTGGGGAAGGGACCGGAGCCCACACGGGTGGTGTAGGCTTTAATGATGCCTAACACATAATCCAGATTCAGTGGTCCGAAACCAGCCCCTGTGGCCACACCACCGACAGTGGTATTGGAAGAAGTCACATAGGGGTAGGTACCATGGTCGATGTCCAGCAGCGTGCCCTGGGCCCCCTCAAACATGATGGCATCGCCACGCAGGCGGGCTTTGTCCAGCATATCCGGTACATCGGCAACCATAGACTGAATAATGTCTGCCACTTTCAGTGCGTCATCCAGCACCTGCTGATAATCCACCGGCTCGACCTTGTAATACTGGGTCAGGGCAAAATTATGGTATTCGACGATTTCTTTTAGGCGCTGAGCAAAGGTTTCGCGGCAGGCTAAATCACCCACCCGCAGGCCACGGCGCGCCACTTTGTCTTCATAGGCAGGGCCTATGCCACGGCCTGTGGTACCGATAGGGTTGTTACCGCGGGCCTTTTCACGGGCCAGATCCAGGGCGATATGATAAGGCAGGATTAACGGGCAGGCTTCGCTGATCACCAGGCGTTCTTTTACCGGTACGCCACGATCTTCGAGCATTTTCATTTCCGTCATCAGCGCGTCCGGGCTGAGCACAACCCCGTTGCCAATCACACAGGTAACGTTATCGCGCAGGATACCCGACGGGATAAGGTGTAATACTGTCTTTTCACCCTTGATGACCAGAGTATGACCGGCATTGTGACCGCCCTGATAGCGGACAACAAACTTGGCCTTATCGGTCAGCAGATCAACAACCTTACCTTTACCCTCATCACCCCACTGGGTGCCGAGCACTACAACATTCTTTGCCATGGATTAAAAAGTGGTCAGAAAATTAGGCGGGGATTCTACCAATTTACTCCGCAGGAATCATCTGTTTTACCAGAGCAAAACTTTCTAATTCATATCCGTGCCAGGATTGAACTAATTAGTTTTGATCAGTAAGGCACGAAAAAAGCAATCTTCACCACAGAGTCACAGAGGACGCAGAGAAGTAAAGGGATTAAACCGTTAATATCTCTGTGTTCTCTGTGTTCTCTGTGACTCTGTGGTTATTTCTGTCTTTTTGTTTTAACCATGAAGGATTCGAAGAGCACCAAGTATTAAAAAAGATAGAAAAGCGTCACTGTGCCTATGATCACCATAATGCCGCCCATGGTGCGAAGTTGCGACGGCGGCTGTGCCGCGAGCTGCTGAATATAGTGTTGCCATTTATTCGGGAACAGCATCGGGCCGAGGCCTTCAATAATCAGTACCATGGCAAGGGCCAGCCAGATTGCATCACTCATTGACCTGCTCCAAAGCGGATAAATCAAATTCATCGGCATTCTGGTACAGGGCGAAGCCAAAGCGCAGGCGGTCGCCTCTGGCATCGGTAATAATGCCGCGTTGTTTAAGCATCCGGTGCAGGGTTTGCACCTTGTCTGCACAGGACAACCTGAATGTGAGGAAGTGGCCGTGATGGGCCGGATTGGTCATCAACAGGTTGTTGCTGTTAAGCTCAGGATGAGCAATGTCTTCAAGCTGTTGTAAAAAGGCTTTCTGCAGCCTTTGTATATAGTAGTGAATATGATCAACGGTCAACTGCATTTCAGCATACAGGTTCAATACCGACTCCAGCCGGTATAGCGCGCTGAAATCCATGGTGGAACCGGCAAAGCGCATGCCGTCTTTACTGTAGTTAACCTGCCCGTCTTTGGGTTGATCCAGCTCGCCGAATTCTGCAAACCAGCCAGTATATTCCGGCCGTAACTCACAACCGGTGGGAACATGCATAAAGCAGCAGCCCTCGCCACCCTGAGCATATTTGTAACTGCCCGCCAGATAGAACACCCGATCGGCGATAGCAGACAGATCCGTGGGCAGGGCCATAAAGCCGTGGTAACCGTCGATCACAAAGATGCTGTGAGACGGGGCCAGGTTAACCAGGCGCTCCAAATCACAGACCGCCAGCCCGGAGTTAAAAAAGACCTGACTGATAAAGATCAGATTGGGCTGTCCGTTTTGTATGGCATTTGCGAAGCGCGGCTCAAAATCTGCAAAGGGCAGGGTGGGTATCTGGGTTAATTGCAGCGTTTGTCGCTCGTTGAGCCGGTGAATCTGACGATTAAAGCTGTGAAATTCGCTGTCGGTAGTCAGCACCCGAAGGGGCTTGCACCAGTCCAGACAACTGAGTATGCGGTAAAGAAGTTCATGGGTATTGGGGGCAAAGACCAGTTGCTGTGACGCACCGGTATTGAGTGTGCTGGCGATTTTTTTCTGTACCGCAGGAATGCGTCTGGAGAAGATATGCTCCCACTTGTCATCCACCATACGGGCGGAATCATCCCAGTACTTAAGCATGGCATCCCGGGTTATATCTGGCCAGTAATGATGGCTGTGGCAGGCAAAATGCTGCTTGCCTTTGTTGGCCTCAAGAAAGCGACGGTACAGATGTTGATACATATTTTTTCCTTATACAAAAAAGGCCCCGCAGGGCCCTTTTCTAAGTACAGAGATTATTAATCCTGTCTTTTCCCTTGAGTGTTCTTCATATACTTGAAGAAGTCACTGTCAGGCTCCAGGATTAACAGATCCTGCTTGCTGTTAAAGCTGGCCTTATAAGCGTCCATACTGCGCAGGAAGCTGTAGAATTCGGCATCTTTGCCAAACGCATCGGCATAAATACCAGCAGCTTCTGCATCACCTTCACCGCGAACCTGCCGGGCATTTCGCTCAGCATCGGCGAGCATTACCGTCACGCGGGCATCGATATCGGCGCGAATGATTTCTGCCTGCTCCTGACCTTCAGAGCGATGCTCTTTGGCCACTGCGGCGCGTTCCGCACGCATACGCTGGAATATTGAATTACTGATTTCTGTAGGCAGATTAATCTGTTTGACCCGCACGTCCACAATCTCAATACCCAGTTCCACGGCACTTTCTGCCGACTGGATCATGGCCTTGTTCATCAGCTCAGAACGTTCACCTGAGACAATTTCTGCGATGGTACGATTACCAAACTCACTGCGCAGACCGTTGTTCACTTTCTGTCTCAGCAACGCTTCAGCCTGATCCCGGAAGCCACCTGTGGCGAGATAAAAACGCGCGAAGTCTTTGATTCGCCATTTCACATAGGAATCGACGATCAAATCTTTTTTCTCAGCCGTAACAAAGCGATTGGCGCCATCGTCCAGGGTCAGCAGCCTGGCATTAAGCATTTTCACTGAGTCGACAAAGGGCAGTTTGAAATGCAGACCCGGCTCATACACTGCGGTGTCGCCGGTCTGTTCGTCACGGCGTACCTTACCGAACTGAATGACGATACCGCGATAGCCTTCTTCTACTACAAACAGAGAGCTGAAGCCAAGGATCACCAGCACGACAATCAGAGCAATACTAAAGTTTTTCATATCTTAATTTCTCCCGTCGCTGAATCTGCTGCTGGTGCGGCCAGAATTTTGTGAGCTGTTGCCGCTTTGATTGCTTTGGGTTGTGCCCCGCACACCCTCCAGCGCATTACTGGGTACCATGGGAAGACCTCCGGTCACACCCTGGCGCTCCAGAATCTTATCCAGTGGCAGATACATCATGTTGCCAGTGCCTTCGGTGTCGACCATAACCTTGCTGGTTTTGCTGTAAATCTCTTCCAGCGCTTCAAGATACAGGCGCTGACGGGTGACTTCTGGCGCTGCAGCGTACTGAGGCAGCAATTCTTCGAAACGCGCCACTTCACCACGAGCCTGAAGGATCACCTGCTGTTTATAGGCCTCTGCTTCCTGACCCATACGGTTTACCCGGCCTCGGGCTGTGGGTTCGATTTCACGGGCATAGGCTTCGGCTTCACGGATAAAGCGCTGTTCATCCTCCTGGGCGGCAATGGCATCATCGAAGGCGGCTTTGACTTCTTCTGGTGGGCGTGCGTCTTTAAAGTTCACTTCCAGTACATCCACACCCATGTCGTAAGGTGTGACAATACCGTTGAGCTCTTCCCATACTCTTTGGCGGGTCTGTTCACGGCCACGGGTCAGTACATCGTCCATGCGTGAATGACCCACAACATAGCGAATTGCACTGTCCAGGGCATGGCGCAGGCTGGCATCGGGATCATCCACCGCATAGGAGTACTTAAAGGGCTCGATCACCCGATACTGGATCTCCATTTCCACCCGTACCACGTTTTCATCTTCGGTCAGCATAAAACCCGAAGAGGGCATAGTACGTACCGATTTCACATTAACGGTTTCCACCGAGTCTACAAAAGTGGGTTTCCAGCGCAGGCCGGGCTCTACAAAGTGACTGAACTCACCAAACCTCAGTACTACGCCCCGCTCAGCTTCTTTTACGGTATAGAAGCCGCTGATAAACCAGATGACGACCAATATGCCGACAATCAGCCCGACACCTATGCCACCAAAACCTTTCCCGGACGGCTTATTACTGCCGCCAAAACCGAGCTTGTCGAAGAATTTTTTAAATACTTCGTCCAGATCCGGTGGACCCTGATCGCGGCCACCGCGATTTTTCCAGGGGTCGTTATTGTTGCCGCCAGGCTCATTCCAAGCCATGTTTTTCTCCGTATTGAAAGTTATAAATGGGTTCTGCGCTCGTTGCGCGCGACTAATGTTTATTGATCACATAGGTTGCCAGATCACTGGCCAGATGTTTTTCCAGCTGATACCAGTCTTTTGCCGGCATGCGCACATCTACCAGCCAGTCGCCGTCTTCGGCATAAGACTCGTCAGAGATACATTGCATTCGATAAAGTGCACCGCGCAGTTTTCCTTCTTTGGGAGGAATACGCAAGCTGTACTGTACCATATTCCTGCCGATTGATTCGCTGATGGCCTGAAACAGCAGCTCAATACCCAGGCCTTTTTGCGCCGAGACCCAGACTCTGACCGGGCGACCTTCCTCATCCCTGTCGATATGGGGTTGAATATTGTCCAGTTGATCGATTTTGTTGCAAATCATTAACTGAGGCACTTCTCCGGCGTCGATCTCATCCAGCACGATATTGACCTGATCAATATTATCCAGGCGCTGTTCATCGGCATAATCCACTACATGCAACAGTAGCTCGGCCTGCTGCGTCTCCTGTAAGGTGGCTTTGAATGCTGCCACCAGATCATGGGGAAGATGGCGGATAAAACCAACCGTATCGGCGAGGATGGCTGGCCCAACATCCTGTAACTGAATCTTACGTAAGGTAGGATCCAGGGTAGCAAAGAGCTGATCTGCAGCATACACCCCCGCTGAGGTGATGGTATTAAACAGCGTTGATTTACCGGCGTTGGTATAGCCCACCAGCGACAGGGTCGGCATCTCTGCCCGGTTTCTGGCACGGCGGCTTTGTTCGCGCTGTTTCTGGACTTTTTTCAGACGCTGCAGAATATGGGTAATACGCGCCCGCAATAAGCGGCGGTCTGTTTCCAGCTGGGTTTCACCTGGCCCGCGCAGGCCAATGCCGCCCTTTTGCCGCTCAAGGTGGGTCCAGCCCCGGATTAGGCGGGTTGAGATATGCCGTAATTGTGCGAGTTCTACCTGTAACTTACCCTCATGGGTACGGGCTCGCTGGGCAAAGATATCAAGAATTAGTCCGGTACGATCAAGCACCCGGCATTTGCACACAGACTCAAGATTACGTTCCTGTGATGGTGACAGGGCATGATTAAAGATAACCACATCTGCATCATTGGCTTTTACTGCCTGGGCGATTTCTTCGGCTTTACCACTGCCGACAAAATATCTTGCGCTGGGGGTGGCGCGGGATCCTGTAACCAGATCTATGGCGTTGACACCGGCAGAAGAGACCAGCAGTTGCAATTCATGCAGGTCTTCTTTGCTGTTTTCATCGGGGAAATCTATATGTACAAGTACAGCCTGTTCACCTGCCTCGTAACGGTCAAACAAGCATTATCTCCTGGTTGAACTATCAGTCCTCGTCATTATCTTGGTTTGCCTGCGGATTAGCAACCATAGGAATAGGACGAGAAGGTACAACGGTCGAAATGGCATGTTTGTATACCATCTGACTGACAGTATTTTTCAGCAAAATAACAAACTGATCAAAAGACTCTACCTGTCCCTGCAATTTGATGCCATTGACCAGGTAAATTGACACGGGGACACGTTCTTTTCTCAGTACATTTAAAAACGGATCTTGCAGTGATTGGCCCTTCGCCATTGTTCTTATCCTTTTCTTTTTATTATCTACACCCTGGAACCGCTGCTACCAGAGTTCCCAGCCAATTTCCCGATTATACAGTTTTTACCCTCACTGTATAGCGCCGGCTGGGTCAATGCAGCCTAGTCAGATAACCGGAATATAACCTGTTCAAGATTGTTATCGGCAAATGTATCTAACCAATTCAGATCTTGCCAGCTTCGTAACCAGGTAAGTTGTCTTTTGGCCAGTTGCCTTGTTGCCACTATAGCCCGAAACACCATCTCCTGGTGGTCGTACCTTTGTTGCAGATACTCCCACATCTGACGATAGCCTACACATCTTATAGCAGGTAAATCTTCATGTAGATCAGTTCTTTGAAACAATTTTCTGACTTCCTGCTCAAATCCTTGTTGTAACATGAGCTCAAAACGCCTGGCAATACGTTCATGTAACACCTGCCTGTCGGCCGGTGCGATCGCAAACTGGGTCACCTGATATGGAAGTGGCGGGCTGCTTTGTTGGCTCAGTTGTGTCAGGCTTTTGCCGGTCAGCCGGTATACTTCCAGAGCCCGGGTCAGGCGCTGAGGGTCATTGGGGTGAATGCGCCGGGCAGAAACCTCATCGACGGCGGCGAGCTGTTGATGCAGCTCTGACCAGCCACTTGTTGCTGCTTCAGCTTCGATTTCGGCCCGTACTGTTTTATCTGCCGCAGGCAGTGGTGAAATGCCCTCCAGCAAGACTTTAAAATACATCATGGTGCCACCGACCAGCAGTGGAATATTGCCCCTGCGGGTGATGTCCTGCATTTCCCGCAGCGCATCCTGGCGAAAGTCGGCAGCAGAGTAACTTTGTGCCGGATCCAGTATGTCGATAAGCCGGTGCGGCGCTGCGGCCAGTTCCTCAGCGCTGGGTTTGGCGGTGCCAATATCCATACCTTTATAGATCATTGCCGAATCCACACTGATAATCTCACAGGGTAGCTCCTGTGTCAGGCGGATAGCCAAATCCGTTTTACCACTGGCAGTGGGGCCCATCAGAAAAATGGCCGCAGGCTGATCAGTTTGCATAATCTTGCGGCCAGTTATCAGGAAGTGGATGGGCAAGCTTGCTCAGTTTCTGTTGCCAGTCAGAGTTGTTGCCGGCAAACCAGTGCCACAGAGCCTGAGTCTGAGCCCTGTCGTAATTTTGTTGCTCAGGTGCCGCCGCCGCTGCCAGTGTCGAGGCAAGATCGCTTTCTTCACCGTGCAGTAGTGCAGGAAGAATATCTGACCAGTTCAGGTTGCGCAGGCCAGCGGGTACCTGCTTTAACAGTAATTTGTCTCTGGCAAGCTGCAGCTCCAGACCCATTTCTTCAAGGGGCCCTGCGAGGCGGTGAAAACTCTGTTGCATGGCCTGATCGGCGCTGATTGCCACCGGCATCAGCAGGGGCTGACTGATACCCGCGTCATTAATTTGGGATATTAGCCTGTGTCGCTGTAATTTAAACAACGGTAAAACCCAGCATTGTTGTTGCCACTCCAGCAGCAGATAGCGCTGGCGCACCAGTAACCAGTCAATATCCGTTGAGTTCGCTTTCTCGCTGCTACTCATCAGTTGTTGATAAGCGCTGGAAGCACTGGCTGAAGGTGAGCGAGACGGGATTGGTGCGCGATTGGAATAAGCGGAAGCGGTTTCTGTCACTCTGCTTTGCAAAGGGCGAATATAGTTATGGGCCGGCTCTGCAGGAGCCAATGTTTGCGTCAGGCTGTTGGTGTGGCTCTGTTCTGTGACACCTTGTTCCAGCATATCCCGCAGCGCCCGATAGATAAAATCATGTACCATTCTGGATTGATGGAAACGCACTTCATGCTTGGCGGGATGAACGTTCACATCCACCTCCCTGGCGTCCAGTCGCAGATACAGCACAAAGGCCGGATGAGTGTCTGGCGGCAGCCAGCCTTCAAAAGCCTGGCGGATGGCGTGGTTAATGAGTTTGTCGCGCATCATGCGGCCATTAACGTAAAAATATTGAATGTCATTCTGAGATTGAGGCTCCGTGCATAACCAGCCACTGAGGTGCAACTGCTGGAACTCACTCTGCACTTTTAAAGCGCTTTCCATGACCTTGCCGCCACAGACTAAGGCAACGCGTTTATCTCTGGCCTGATCATTGTTTGCCTGCGGATACTGGCGCAATATCTTGCCATTATGTTTAAGGCTGAAGGCCACATCGAAACGACTCAGTGCCACTCGCCGTACAATTTCATCGATATGGGCAAACTCGGTCTTTTCCGTACGCAGGAATTTGCGCCGGGCCGGGGTATTGAAAAACAAATCTACCACGTCGACACTGGTGCCATCAGGATGGGCAACAGGAGCCAGGGATACGGCCATATCGCGGCCTTCTGCTCTGGCTTGCCAGCCTTGTTGCTGCGCTGCCGGTTTCGAACTTAAGGTCAGTCTGGCCACGGCGCTGATACTGGCTAAGGCCTCACCACGAAAGCCCAGGCTGATGATCTGCTCAAGATCGTCGAGGCTGGTGATCTTGCTGGTGGCATGGCGACTCAGGGCCAGTTGCAATTCCTGTTCAGGGATACCTGCACCGTTATCCCTGACCAGAATGCGTTTATGACCGCCTTTGTCCACCTCGATGTCGATACGGGTGGCACCGGCATCCAGGCTGTTTTCGATCAATTCTTTGATCACTGAGGCTGGCCGCTCTACCACTTCGCCGGCGGCGATCTGGTTAGCCAGTCTGGTGGGAAGTATTTGGATTGGCAAAATAACAGTTACTTTTAGTTGGGGATGGTCAGTACCTGGCCGATGCGTACCATATCGGTATTCAGGTTATTTGCGGCCTTGATTCGACTCACAGGCACATTATAACGCTGCGCCAGCAGGGACAGAGATTCTCCGCGGCTGACTTTGTGGGTGCGGTTTTCCCGTTTGAGTTTGGCCCATAAAGTGCCATCCGGAGGCCGGCGTTTAAAGTGCTTCTCGATACCGCCGAAGATGGCATCGGCCATATTCTGGCGGAACGTGGCCCAGTTCAGATTCTTTTCTTCTCTGGGATTAGAGATAAAGCCGGTTTCTACCAGGATTGAAGGAATATCCGGGGAGGTCAGTACTGCCAGACTGGCGGCCTGGGGAACCTTTTTGTGTAACTTGGTGATCTGACCCATTTCTCCGAGAATGTCACGGCTGAGTTCGTAGCTGGTAGACAGGGAATGGTCCATGGACATATCCAGCAGTGCCTGGGTCAGATAGCGCTCACTGGAGGTATCCTGAATGACCTCGGCGGCCCCGCCGAGTAACTGTGAATGTTTCTCGGTGCTTTCCAGCCAGCGTCCCAGCTCTGAATTGGCCCGCCTCATTGACAATACCCACACCGATGCGCCACTGGGTTGAGGGGTGGTATAGGCATCGGCATGAATGGATATCAGCAGGTCCGCCTTGCTGCGCCTGGCCAGCTCGGTACGTCTGTTCAGATCCACATAATAATCGCCGGTACGAATCAACACCGATTTCATACCGGGCGTTTTATCAATGCGTTCGGCCAGTCTTTTGGCGATGCTGAGCACCACATTTTTTTCATAGCTGCCGGCTCGGCCTATGGAGCCCGGGTCTTCGCCGCCATGGCCGGCATCCACGGCAATGATGATGTCCCGATTGGCCCCCTGAGCCCGTTGTTTGACAATCTGCGGTGGTGTTTTGCTGCGACTGCCCAGGTCGATGACCAGCCTGTCACCATAAGGAGGGGTCGGCGGCAGGGAAAAAATCTGGGTATCGGCTGATTCGTTCAGTTCCAGGACCACCCGCACAGACTGTTGGTCTTTGGGGGTGCTATAGCGAATCTTTTTAACCAGATCGCTGTCATTTTTGAGCTTGCCAAAATCGAAACTCTTGTCGGTATCAGCCAGATCAACCACCAGGCGGGTAGGATTTTTCAGGGTGAAATAGCTGTATTGGGGAGCCTGGGTTAAATCGAATACCACCCGGGTATTGGTGGGGGAAGGCCATATCCTGACGCCCTCCATTTCATTCTGCGCCGACACCGGAGCAGTCAGCAATAAAAGGAGCAGGCTTAGCCATATTGTTGGTCTGTATAGTGCCATGTTCTCTTTATAGTTGTTGCAGCAAGGCTATTCCCTGTTCAGACAGGCCATGCAGACGAATAGTTCGACCATTGTCACTGAAATCTATACTAATCTGCAAATCAGCCGGTGCCAAGAGGCCATCGCCCTTTTCCGGCCATTCTATCAGACACAGGCAATCAGACTGAAAATAATCCCTTATGCCAATAAATTCGAGTTCTTCGGGGTCACTGAGACGGTAGAGATCAAAGTGGAAAATTCGCCAGCGCTCTGTTTCATAAGGCTCAACTAATGTGTAGGTTGGGCTTTTTACCCGGCCCTGGTAACCCAGAGCGTGAATAAAGGCGCGACAAAAACTGGTTTTACCGGCACCTAATTCGCCGTTCAGGTATATAACAGTGGCCTCAGAACAACGGCGGGCGAGCTTTTCTGCTAAAGCATGGGTGCCCTGTTCATCGGTAATATGGACGACTTTTTTCATTCAGCGATTCACCAGCTCTCTGATAAAAGGAATAAGATCACTGGCGATCATACCACGTTGGCCCTGTTGTTCTGCGCATAAATCACCGGCCAGCGCGTGGATACAGGCTCCGGTCAATGCGCTGTTAGCGGCACTCATACCCTGCGCCATCAATCCGCCGATAAGGCCGCTGAGCAGATCGCCCATGCCGCCGCTGGCCATGCCGGGATTACCCTGTTCAAGCACGAATTTACGATTATTACAGGACACCAGACTGCCCGCCCCTTTAAGAATAACGGTACTTTTGTAGTTTTGAGTGAGTTTGTTGACCGCATCGTAACGATCCGCCTGAACCTCAGCGCCGGACTGATCCAACAAGGCTGCTGCTTCACCGGGATGAGGAGTCAGTACGGTGTTTTCTGGCAAGTCTGATGACTCCCGTGCGGCCAGCAGATTTAAGCCATCGGCATCGATCAGCATGGGCTTGCTGGACTTTTTCTGATAGGCCATCAGGGTATCAAACTGTGATTGCGCCCAGGCATCCTGACCCAGACCCGGGCCGATAACAATACAGCTGGCCCAGTTCAGCAGTGCTTCAGTTTTGCCATCGGCATCCGCGAGCATCAGTTCCGGCCGTCCTTCGGCCACAAGCATACGGCTATCAGGGTGGCAGAGCACTTTCACCAGACCTGCGCCACTGCGAAGGGCGGCTTCGGCAGTCAACCGGATAGCGCCATGCATGCCTTTGTTGCCGCCGATACAGAGTAACCGGCCATAATCACCTTTATGAGTATTGATCTTACGCTGCGGTAAAGGTGCTAATTGATTGGCAGAGGCCAGTATGGCAAGGGGTGTCGCTAAACGATTAAAGTTCTCGGCGATACCCAGCGCACTGAAACCCAGTTTACCGCAGTGCTGCTTACCGGCTCCGGTGACCAGCCCGGCCTTAATTCCTACAAAGGTAACGGTTGCAGCGGCATTCACCGCAATACCACAGGGATTGCCGGTATCGGCATGCAAACCCGAGGGTAAGTCTATACTCAGTACTGGCAGCCTTTGCTTATTCAGCTCATCAATAATATGCCGGTAAGGCGATTTGACCTCACCCTTAACACCGGTACCCAGCAAGGCGTCCACGATCACATCGTGATTTGCCAGTGGCACCGGCCAGGTCAGGGATTCGCCGCCGCTGGACAGCCATCTTTTTTGCGCCTGGCGGGTATCTTCTGAGTATTTATCACTGTTACCTATAGCAACCAGTTGCACTTGCATACCGGCTTCTCTGGCCAGGCGGGCGAGAACAAAGCCGTCGCCACCATTGTTGCCGTGGCCGCACAGTACCAGCAGCTTGTGGCATTGCGGGAATTCAGCCAGCAACTGTCTGAAAGCGGCGTGGCCTGCCCGTTCCATCAGCTCATACATATTCAGACCAGACAGACGGGCAGCCTCCGGTTCGTGTCGGCGTACCTCATCTGCGCAGTAGATTTTGTGTGATAAACTCGCAGGTTCAACAAAGGCGTTATAGGTGTTCAATGGCTGAGCTATCCCCGCAGTATCTGCAACAGTTAACAGAAAATATCAAGAGCTGGGGAAAAGCGCTAGGTTTTCAGCAAGTGGGTGTTTGTGATGTGGATCTCAGCCGCCATGAACAAGCATTGCAAAGCTGGCTGGACAAAGGGATGCATGGAGAGATGCAGTATATGGCAGAACATGGCATGAAACGGGCCAGGCCTGCCGAGCTGCAGCCTGGCACCGTTCGTATCATCAGTGTGCGCATGGATTACCTGCCACCCGATGCCGGTTTTGCCCGAAACCTCAAAGACAGGCAATTAGGTTATATCAGCCGTTACGCCCTGGGTCGTGACTACCATAAACTGATGCGCCAACGTCTGAAAAAACTCGGCCAGAAAATCGATCAGCATGTCAGTGATCTGGCCTTCAGACCTTTTGTGGACTCGGCGCCGGTATTGGAGCACCCCGTGGCAGAAAAGGCCGGACTGGGCTGGACAGGCAAACATTCGCTGACCCTGAACCGCGAAGCCGGCTCCTGGTTTTTTCTCGGTGAGCTGTTTATCAATTTGCCGTTGCCGGTGGATGAACCCGTAGAGGAGGGCTGTGGCAGTTGTAATGCCTGCATGACCATTTGCCCGACCCAGGCTATTGTCGAGCCCTATGTGGTGGACGCCCGCCGCTGTATTTCTTATCTGACCATTGAACTCAAAGGTGCTATCCCCGAATCCTTTCGCCCCTTAATCGGGAATCGCATCTATGGTTGTGATGACTGTCAGTTGGTTTGCCCCTGGAATCGTTATGCTCATCTGACCGATGAGGCGGATTTTCATCCACGCGCGCAGTTACATGGCAAGGAATTGCTGGATTTGTTCAGTTGGGATGAAGAGAGCTTCTTACGCAATACCGAAGGCTCCGCAATCCGCCGTATTGGTTTTGAGCGCTGGCAGCGCAATATCGCGGTGGCGCTGGGTAACGCCCCCTGTGTGCCAGAGATTATACATGCCTTAGAAGCGGCTTATGACAAAAGCAGCGAACTGGTGCGTGAACATATTCACTGGGCCCTTGAGCAACAACGGAAAAAGCAACGGGCCGGAAATGAACGGCAAACCCAGCGGTTGATTCGGGTGGTGGAAAAAGGCCTGCCCAGAGACGCCTGAGTTTTAGATCGGCTGGAGAATGATGTCGGGTCGGAGCAGGCCGAGAAACTTGTCCAACAGTGACTGGTGCATGAGGACGAAGGAATGCGACTGGTAACAGGCTTTGACATCAACCAGGCCAGGCGCTGGCTGAATGCACAGCGGGATATTTGAGGACAACTGAGTGGTGACAAGGATGTCCCAGGCTGCGATATTACTGGTACACCTATTCCAGGATTATTATGAACAGGCAAATCTCCAACTGCTGGGTACTTATTTTTCTGATTTTGGTCGCTTGCAATAAACGTTCAGGTGCAACTATGCCTGATGAGCAAAACGTTAAACAAAGTTCCTCCACCTTATCTGTTAAAGATGAGCGGCTTGATTATCTGGGGCAGACGTCACCGGGGCTGACTCCTGAGATATTTGCTCCGAATCTCATATCCAGAGATGACGAACATGAATTTGGATCTGTTTTCTCTGCGGATGCCAGTGAATTTTATTATGCAGTGGATATCGGCGGCAGAGCTGAAGTACGCTTTACTCAGCTTATAAACGGAGGCTGGACCCCTCCGGCTGTGCTTATCTCCCATCCGCAATTCAGTTACAACGATCCCTTTCTGTCACCGGACGAAAACAGGCTGTACTACATTTCCGATATGCCCTTCGATGGTACGACGACGGCAAAAAATTACGATATCTGGTATTCAGTCCGAACAGACACAGGCTGGTCTGAACCACACCATGCGGGTGATGCTATCAACACCGCAGCTAACGAGTATTACATCTCCTTTACAGCGGATGGCAGTCTCTATTTTGCGTCCAATGTCGCAGCCAGTGAAGATAAGCATTATGACTATGATATTTATAAGTCCCGTCTGGAGGAGGGGGTGTTTCAGTCACCGGTAAGACTGGGTGACGGTATCAATTCCAGTCAATACGAAGCCGATGTGTTTGTCGCACCTGACGAGTCGTATCTGATTTTCAGCTCAGTAAGAAAAGGCGGATATGGGCAGGGCGATCTGTATATCAGTTTCAAGGATGAAAATGGCAACTGGAAAGAAGCCGGAAATATGGGCGAGCTGGTTAATACCAGCGGGCATGAACTCTGTCCTTTTGTGACACAAGACGGGAAATATCTTTTCTATACCAGTAATAAGGATATCTATTGGATTGATGCCGCTGTTCTGAGACGTTATCAATAGGCAATCAGGTGCTGGCAGCGCTGTCGGGGATAGGGTAAGGTTAGTCTTGTACTGGTAACTGCAGCCTGAGGCTCGGTAGCTGTCAATTTGAGGTCACCTGGACAGATGTCAGGCGAAACGTGCGCAAGGGCCAATAAAACAATGACGACGGTATTTTTTCTGACCGCCAGGGTCTGCAAGGTTATGATGCTGTGCCTTGTTATCGGTCATACAGGCCTGCTCTGTGCAGATACCGGAATCCTGCAACGCCTGGCTGTTCCGCCCTTGACTGTGTTAAGTCCGGATGTGGATGTCTACCCCCGCAATCACGCTATCGTCCAGGGGCAAAACGGCTATCTCTATGTTGGTAACTCGGAAGGGGTGCTGATCTATGACGGAGAAAACTGGCAACGCATACCCATGCCAAATGGCAAACTGGTCAGAAGTCTGGCTATTGGCCCTGATCAGCGCGTTTATGTGGGGGGCTATGACGGTTTTGGTTATGTTGAACCCGATGTAACCGGCCGTATGGTTTACCATTCGCTGGCGGATGACTTTCAGCAACTCCGTGAACCGGGATTCGCCGATATCTGGGACTTGCTGGTCACCGATAATGCGGTTTATTTTAAAGCTGTCAGTGACCTGTTTCGTTATGATCCTGACACCGGTGAGATCGAGTTGTGGCAATATGAAGGGCGCTTTGGTGCCCTGCTCGCCGACAAGGATGAGGTCTATGTGCAGTTTCGCGGTCAGGGGATTAAACGTTATCAACAGGGTGAGTTTGAACCCTTTCAGATGCTACCTCAGTGGCATGAACAGACCTATGATCTGATCAGGCTGGCCGATGGCCATTGGCTGGGTAACCGGCGCGATGGCGCCTGGCTGGAAATGCGTCAGGGTAAAGTGAGTGTCATCGATATTCCTGGTCTGCCACCGGGGAATGAGTTTTTCGATCTGAGTCTGGTTGCCCCTGGTGTGATTGCCATGGCCAATAAGGATGGCGCCATCTATATACTGGAATGGCATACGCGCGTGGTAAGGCGTTTTGAGATCAGTAATGATGTCTTGCTTGGGGTTACGGGCGCCCGCAACGGCGGCATTCTGGCGCTGAACGATCTGGGAGTGCTGCATATTGCCTGGCCCTCTCCATGGCAGTCAATTGATGCCAGACGCGGGCTTCGTGGCACGGTTTATGACATCGAAAACTGGGCCGGACAGTGGTTTGCGCTGGGTTCAGCAGGGGCGTTTAGTCTTTCTCAGGGGGCTGGCGAGCCGGTTTTTTCCCGTCTCAACTGGAGCAATCATGAAGCCTGGGATTTGTTGCCTCTGGGACCATCAAAGGCGCTGTTTGCCGACTCTTACAGATTACATATGGTGGAACATCAACAGGCACGGACAATCAGCCACGGCGCCCTTTACCCGCGCATATTAAAGCCGTCGCGTTTCTCTGACAAACGCGTACTTATTGGCACAGAGCTGGGTGTGGCCGTATGGGTGGATGAGGCTGATAAAGCCGACGGATATTTTAGTCTCGACTGGGATGGCCTCGGCACCCTGGTGCAAAGTCTGGTTGAGACTGCGGTTGGTGAGATCTGGCTTGGAACCGCACATCGTGGAGTGGTTCGGTTACGGCTCGATGAAGACTATGGGCGTGTCGTTGATATTGATTATTTTGACACTTCCGGGGGCATAGAGTACGGAATCGATGGTGAAGCGAAACTTGCGTGGATTGATGAGAACCTGATCGCCAGCACCTCTGCAGGATTGTTTATCTTTAACGGTAACGTTTTCGAACCCTGGCAAAGTGGAGGGGAGGCCATCTTATCAGGACAGATCCTGACGATGATACAAACCACAAATGATGAGGTCTGGGCTTATAGTCATAACAGGCTTTATCGCAGGTTCGAACAACAATGGCAGCAGATCTCTATGACAGGCGTTGGCCGCGGTGCTCTGAGTTCCCATTGGTTGCACAAAGACCTGCGGGTTTTTGGTGCCAATAGCACCCTGCTGTTCTATCAGCCGAATGCACCAAAGGTTAATCGTGGTGGGTTTGAGGTGCAGTTAAACCGTGTTTTGAGGGGCAAAGGTGAGAGCGAGCAATCCATGCCGTTGTACATTGACACACCCCAGCTTGTTCCTGCCAATGGACGGGTTGTGTTTGAGTTTGCTTTACCCAGCCTGCATCCACCGGAAACAACCCTTTATCGTGCCCGGTTGTCAGGCTTTGAAGATGAATTTGGCGCGTGGGGCAGGGCAACCCGGATAAGTTATTCCCAATTGGCACCGGGAGAGTACCGTTTCGATGTCCAGGCGCGGGACAAGGCCGGTAATATCAGCGCCATTGAACCTTTTGATATAACAGTTCCCTACCCCTGGTACCAAACATGGCAGGCGAAACTGATATGGACGTTGCTGATTATCAGTTTACTGTGGCTGGTGATACGTTATTTAGTGCAATACCGTACCCGCGCCCTGGCGCAGGAGAAATCTCGTCTCAAGCGTATGGTGGCAGAGCATACCCGCGAGCTTGCCGATGCCAACCGTAAGCTCGAGTCTATGGCTAATGTTGATGGATTGACCGGTATCGCTAATCGCCGCCGTCTGGATAGCTATCTTCAGCATTGTGCCCTGACCAGCCAGGAAAGAGGGCGTCCTCTTTCCGTGTTACTTATCGATGTGGATCATTTTAAACGCTTTAATGACAGTCATGGGCATGTCAAAGGCGATGCGGTACTGCGGGATGTTGCTATGCTGTTGGGCGAGTGTCTGCGGCGCAGTGAAGATCTGCTTGCCCGCTATGGCGGTGAGGAATTTACCGCCATCCTGCCGGGGGCCGATACTGAGACTGCGCTGAGTGTTGCCCAGAGCATGCGAGAGCATGTACAGCAGAGCGGCACAGGTGTGACGGTCTCAATTGGCCTGGCTTCGGCGCCGGGCAATCAGCTTATAAACGTACAGGGCCTGATTGATCTGGCCGACAAGGCCCTGTATCAGGCCAAAAATGATGGTCGCAACCGTGTGGTTCAGTCAGACGATATCCGTGCCTCTGCCGGCTGACTTGTAGATCGAAACCAGCCAGCAACAGGCGCTTTCGGCAGACTTTATTCCTGATGATATTGCGGGCTGTACTTATGCACCGCATCGATAAAGGCTTTAGCATGCTCCGGTGGCACATCAGGGTGAATGCCGTGGCCAAGGTTAAATACATGCCCTGACCCTTTGCCATACCCCTGCAGTATCAGTTGCACCTCTTCTTCAATACGCTCAGGGCTGGCATAGAGCATGGAGGGGTCCATATTGCCTTGCAGGGCCACCTTGTCACCGATTCGGCTTCTGGCTTCGCCGATATCTATGGTCCAGTCCAGACCTACACCGTCACAGCCGGTAGCAGCAATAGCTTCCAGCCACATGCTACCATTCTTGGTAAACAGGGTCACCGGCACTTTACGTCCCTCATTCTCCCGCACCAGACCATCGACGATTTTGTGCATATACTGCAATGAAAAATCTTTATAGTCTCTGGGTGATAACACCCCGCCCCAGGTATCGAAGATCATCACCGATTGGGCGCCGGCAGCAATTTGTGCGTTCAGATAGAGAATCACTGCATCGGCCAGTTTATCCAGCAATAGGTGCAATGTCTGAGGCTCGGCGAAGGCGAGCTTTTTGATCTGGCTGAAGCTTTTAGTTGTGCCACCCTCAACCATATAGGTCGCCAGCGTCCAGGGACTGCCTGAAAAGCCAATTAACGGCACCTGGCCAGCCAGTGCCTCGCGTATGGTACGCACGGCATTCATCACATAACTCAGCTCTTGTTCGGGATCAGGCACCCCCAGCTTTTGTACTTCGCTGAGACTGCGCACAGGCCTCTCAAACTTCGGGCCTTCACCGGTTTCGAAATACAGTCCAAGACCCATGGCATCAGGAATGGTGAGAATATCGGAAAACAGAATCGCGGCATCAAGATCGAAGCGTCGCAGGGGTTGCAGGGTCACTTCACAGGCCAGTTCCGGGTTTTTGCACAGTGACATAAAATCACCGGCCTGCGCCCGTGTTGCCTTGTATTCAGGTAAATATCGTCCCGCCTGGCGCATCATCCATACCGGTGTTTTGTCCACCGGTTGCTTCATCAGGGCTTTAAGATAACGATCATTCTCTAATCCAGGCATGGGGCTACTCTTTATTAATTCAGACTGCGAAATTGTCGGCATTCTATCACCAGTGTGCTGTCGGCACAGCTACAGAGTAACCAGTGCCGGCAAAAGAATTAGAAAGATACAAGAATAAACAGTATGTCATTCATCGTATTTTGCGCCGGAAAAGTTGCACAAGTGTAAAAAAGTCTGCTATAAAACCCTTGCGCTAGTGGAATCAACTAAAAGAAGCTCGGTAAACGAGACCTCCACGCTAAAATATTTAAGCCTTATCTTCGGATAAGGCTTTTTTATTTCCTCAGGGCAGCTTTAATCAGTCGCCCGGCAATGGAAAACTCCGGTGGTGTGACAGGCAGGCTGTCCGCTGCATACCAATCCGCTTCAAGTATTTCCTCACCATCGACGTTAATTTCGCCACTGTCATGCTCTGCCAGAAAGCCCATCATCAGCGAATGGGGAAAAGGCCAGGGCTGGCTGTCGAAGTAGCGCAGGTTTTTTATTTTTATCCCTACCTCTTCCATGACTTCCCTGTGCACCGCCTGCTCCAGGGATTCACCGCTTTCAACAAAACCCGCCAGGGTTGAATACATACCTTGTTTATGATGGCGGCCCCTGGCCAGCAGAATCTGCTGCTGTTTTTTAATCGCAACGATAATACAGGGTGAAATACGCGGATAACAACGATGCTGACAACGGTGACAATGAGTTGCCAGTTCCCTGTCAACCCTTTGCATCTGGCTGCCACACTGGCCGCAGTATCGGTGTGTACGCAGAAATACTGCTACCTGCCATGCCCTGGCGATAATATTGAATGCATCGTCATTTTCGCTCATCAGAGCATCACGCAATCCGATTAATTCGGCATTACTGTGATCGGGTGCCTGCTGCTCCATATCCAGCATATAGCAGTCAGTTTGTTGGTATTGACCGACTCTGACCGCGTTATTCAGGTACTGGGAAACAAACTCCAGTTCTGAATGCCGGGCAAGTATAAAGGTGCTCTGATTCTCAAGCCTGACCAGTTTGTTTTGCGACAGAATCAGCCAATAGGCGGGTTTGTTAATGGGTTTATCTGTTGGCATGGCGAACATCTTGTGTTTTAGATGAGCAGAGTATACCAGTGACCGTTGGTATTAGGTTCCAATTTGGTATACTGGATTCATTCATTAATCTTGATGTCGTTTGACGACTCAGGAAAGGAGTACACAGAGATGTTGACAAAGGTTGAGCACGCAGAGCAGCAGTGGGGTGGGGCTCATCACGCCATAGACAAGTGGCTTGAAGGGCGCAGAAAATTACTGGTGCAATACTGTGAGCTGGCGGGGTTGCCCCCGTTTGAGCGGGACCACACGGCCTTGCCTGCAAGCGAAGCCATTGAAACATTCTGTGAATTGCTGGTGGATTATGTCTCAGCCGGTCATTTCGAATTTTATGATCGTATTGTCGAGAGTGCTGAGGGCAACGGTATGGGTAAAGCACTGTCTGAAGAAGTGTACCCGCGCATATCAGATACCACAGATCAGGCCCTGAGTTTTAATGATCATTATGCACAAATCGACAAAGATCAGGATATGCAGCACTTCGATCAACATCTTTCCAACCTGGGGCAGGCGATGGAAGAGCGCTTTGAACTGGAAGATCGCCTGATTCAGACATTATATAAAGAGCATCTCTGATACCCGAACCACACGAAAAGCGAATTTCACCACTGAGTCGCAGAGGGCGCAGAGAATTGAATCTTTCATCTCCGTTACCTCTGTGCCTCCGTGGTTAATTTCCGCTTTTCCTGAAAGGCCTATTGTTGGCAGGATTCTGCTTCGCTTTTTAACCGAGCTGAGCCATTGATAACAAAGACAAAAAAGGCGCCATCAGGCGCCTTTTTATTTTGGATACGATTAGCTCTTCTGCCGCCGCATGGCATCGAAGAATTCATTGTTGGTCTTGGTCATGGAAAGTTTATCGATTAAAAACTCCATGGCATCAATTTCTGACATCTCATGCACAATCTTGCGCAGGATCCACATCTTTTGTAATTCATCCTGTGTGGTCAGCAATTCTTCGCGACGGGTACCTGAACGATTGAAATCGATAGCCGGGAAGACCCGCTTTTCGGCAATCTTACGGTTCAGGTGCAGTTCCATGTTGCCGGTGCCTTTAAACTCTTCATAGATGACTTCATCCATTTTGGAGCCGGTATCAATAAGAGCCGTGGCAATAATGGTCAGACTGCCGCCTTCCTCAACGTTACGGGCGGCACCAAAAAAGCGTTTTGGCTTGTGTAACGCATTGGCGTCCACGCCACCGGTGAGTACCTTGCCGGACGACGGGATGATGGTATTGTAGGCCCGGGCCAGTCGGGTGATGGAGTCGAGCAGGATGACCACGTCTTTCTTGTGTTCAACCAGACGCTTGGCTTTCTCGATCACCATTTCAGCTACCTGAACGTGGCGGCTGGCCGGCTCATCAAAGGTCGAGGCGACCACTTCACCCTGCACCAGACGTTGCATTTCTGTCACTTCTTCCGGGCGCTCGTCGATCAGCAGTACCATCAACACACACTCGGGGTGATTGGCGGCGATACTCTGAGCGATATTTTGTAGCAACAGGGTTTTACCGGCTTTCGGCGGCGCCACAATCAGACCACGCTGACCGCGGCCGATGGGCGATGCCAGATCCAGTACCCGCGCAGTAATATCCTCGGTACTGCCATTACCCCGTTCCATGCGCAGCCTTTCGGTGGCATGTAAAGGCGTAAGGTTTTCGAAGAGGATTTTATTACGGGAGTTTTCAGGACGGTCGAAGTTAACTTCGTTAATCTTTAGCAGGGCAAAATAGCGCTCACTGTCTTTGGGCGGGCGTATTTTGCCTGAGATGGTATCGCCCGTGCGCAGATTGAAACGCCTTATCTGGCTGGGAGACACATAAATGTCATCGGGGCCGGCCAGATACGAGGAGTCTGCGGAGCGCAGAAAACCGAATCCGTCCTGCAGTATTTCCAATGCGCCATCACCAAAGATGTCTTCGCCACTTTTGGCATGGGCTTTGAGAATAGCAAAAATAATGTCTTGTTTGCGTGCCCGGGCCATGTTGTCCAGGCCCATTTGGTCGGCCAGCTCAACAAGCTCGCTTACGGGTTTACTTTTTAGTTCCGTCAGATTCATATCGGTGGGTCTTAATGATTGAAGTATGCTCGTTATGCACGGTTTTGTTATTAGGGTAACGGGTTTTAAACGTCTGATTGCGCCTGATTGACGCGAGGACTGTATTCGGTTCGGGTGCGATCAACGATGATAGCGAAGATTAAATTAGCACCAAAAATCAATAACGTCTACTGATTATCCGTTAATTGTCTGATTTCTTGAGTGGATTTTAAAAAATGCAAGGAAATAAGGCCCGCAGTGCGGGCCTTATTCATCAGATATTGTCGTTCAGAAACTCAGCTAACTGAGTTTTTGACAGGGCGCCTACTTTGGTAGCAGCCACATTCCCGTCCTTGAATAACAGCAGCGTGGGGATGCCGCGGATGCCGTATTTAGGCGGGGTTTCAGTATTTTGGTCGACATTCAGCTTGCCAACTGTTAATTTGCCATCGAATTCGTTGGCTACTTCTTCCAGAATAGGCGCGATCATTTTACAAGGGCCACACCATTCTGCCCAGAAGTCAACCAGCACAGGATCTTTGGCATTGATAACATCGGCCTCAAAACTGTCGTCAGATAACTGGATAATTTTGTCGCTCATTTTTTTCTCCAAACTTTGCCTGCCTCGACGAATTAAGGGCCGGGCAGTCGGTAGTGGCTATTTATATAGAAACTGTTTTTTAATGCAAGCACTGATAAGCTATAAGCTATGCAAACAACTCATTTAACTGAAACCCGTTTTTCCGAGCTTCCTCTGCATGAGGATGTGATCAAGGCATTATCTGCCGCGAACTTTCAACATTGTACTCCGATCCAGGCGCTTAGTCTGCCGCCCATGTTAGAGGGCAAAGACGTTGCCGGCCAGGCCCAAACCGGCACCGGCAAGACTATCGCATTTTTGGCGGCCACCTTCCATCATTTGCTGAACAATCGTCAGCAACAGACCAAACAGCCTCGGGCCATTATTATGGCTCCTACGCGCGAACTGGCTGTTCAGATCTACAATGATGCGGAATTGCTGAGCAAGCATACCGGTATCACGCTGGGACTGATCTATGGCGGTGAAGGCTATCAGAGCCAGCGTGAAGTGCTGGAAAAAGGTGTGGATATCATTATTGGTACCACCGGGCGTATTATTGATTACTACAAACAACATATCTTCAGCCTGGAACACATTCAGGTCTGTGTGCTGGATGAAGCCGATCGTATGTTTGATCTGGGCTTTATCAAGGATATCCGTTATCTGCTCAGACGCATGCCATCTGCTGACGAAAGACTCAGCATGTTATTTTCTGCCACCTTGTCGATGCGGGTGCAGGAACTGGCTTATGAGCATATGAATAACCCGGTGCATGTGGAGATCGAGCCACAGCAGATGACGGCCAGTCGGGTCCAGGAAGAGCTTTTTTATCCTTCCAACGAAGATAAAATGTTGCTGCTACTGACATTGCTGGAAGAGGAATGGCCTGAGAAAGCCATTGTTTTTGCTAATACCAAGCATTGTTGTGAAAACCTGTTTGACTGGTTGCAGGCCGATGGCCATCGGGTAGGCTTATTGAGCGGTGATGTACCGCAGAAAAAGCGTCTGCAGATCATGAATCAGTTCAGTGAAGGCAAACTGGATGTGCTGGTGGCCACGGATGTCGCAGCCCGCGGGTTGCACATCGAAAAAGTGACCCATGTGTTCAACTACGATTTACCTGACGATGCCGAAGACTATGTGCATCGTATCGGGCGCACAGGCCGTGCCGGTAAGAGTGGCCATGCCATCAGTTTTGCCTGTGAAAAATATGCGCTGAATTTGCCGGCTATCGAGGAATATATCCGTCATTCCATTCCGGTCACCGACTATTTCCACGATGCCTTGCTGGACGATGTGACGCCGCCCAAGCGTCAGTACAAAAAGCGTATGCAAAGCGGTAAAAACCTCAGCAAAGGTAAACCCAGAGGCAGAAGCCCTCGTAACAGATGAGCAACGAAACACTCACCAGCAGTCCGTTGCCTGAGCAGTACTATGCCGCAGTGGATCTGGGTTCTAACAGTTTCCATCTGGTGATCGTCAGGGTCACCCATGGCTGTGTGCACATTGTCGGCAAAGTGAAGCAGAAAGTACGCCTGGCTGCAGGTCTGGATCAGGATCTGCGGCTGGATGAGCTGAGCATGGAACGGGGCTGGAAGTGTCTGGAAACCTTTGCCGAGCGCTTGCAGGATATTCCGCCTGCCAATATCCGGATTGTGGCCACCGCCACCTTGCGACTGGCCCGCAACGCCAGTACTTTTCTTGCTAAAGCAGAGGGTATCCTCGGCCATGCCATTGATGTTATCAGTGGCGAAGAAGAAGCACGGCAAATCTATCTCGGTGTCGCCTACACCTCTGCTAATCAGGGCAATTCCCTGGTTATCGATATCGGTGGCGCCAGCACAGAAGTGATCGTCGGTAAGGACTTCAGTCCGCTTAAACTGGCCAGCCTGGATATGGGCTGTGTCACCTTTATGGAGCGCTATTTCAAACAGGGCAAATTGTCCCGGCAAAACTTTGATACCGCTATCGCGGCCGCCCGTGCTCAGGTAAAACAGATTGTAGCGGATTATAAAACTTTCAGATGGCGTCAGTGTCTGGGCGCCTCGGGTACGCCTCAGGCGGTTACCGAAATCATGGTGGCACAGGGCATCAACGACAATATTCGTTTGTCCTATTTACAGGACCTGATGCAGCAATGTGTTGAGCATGGCAGTCTGGATGAGCTCAACATAGAGGGCCTGACCGAGGCCAGACGTTCTGTTTTTCCCAGCGGCCTGGCTATCCTGCTGGTATTGTTTGAAGAACTTGGTATTGAACAGATGCAGATTTCCGGCGGCGCCCTGCGCGAGGGGCTGATCTACGGCATGCTGGAAAATATTCATCACCATGATATTCGCCTGCAGACCCTGGAATCGCTGATTCTGCGCTTTCATATCGAGGAAGAACAGGCCCACAGAGTCGCAGAGACAGCGCTTGCCCTCTATCGACAGTTGCCTCAATCGGAACTGTTTTGCCAGATGGATGCAGAGGGTATTCTGCTTGCTGCCGCCAAATTACATGAGATTGGCCTGCATATAGATTACAAGCTCAGCCATCGCCATGGCAGCTATATACTCAGCCATGTGACCATGCCTGGTTATAATAAATTACAGCGGGATTCTGTGCGGGATCTGATCCTCAGCCACCGTCAGGACATAGACTTGCAGCCTTTCAGTCTCTATCAGGAAGAGGTGGCTAGTGTGCTGAAAATGCTCTGTCGCTTGCTGCGGATCGCCTATGTATTATCCATTCGCCGCAAGAATAATTTACTTCCCGCTATCGAGCTAGAGATGGACGGCGATGGGATTACGCTCAGATTCCCCGACGGCTGGCTAAAATCTCACCCGCTACTGGATGCCGAACTGGCTAACGAACGCTGGCTGCAGCACAGAGTAGGCTGGGCCCTTGAGATAAAGTGAGGGGTTAGGACAGAGGAGTAAAAGTGGGGTCAGAGTAAACTTTTTTCTCTTTTTAAAAGTGGGGTCAGAGTAAACTTTTTTCTCTTTTCAAAATCAACGGAGCGACATCTATGTGGAAAAGTTTACTCTGACCCCACTTTTACACTTTTATCACCGCTGCAACAACTGGGCGGCTTGCTTGGCAAAGTAGGTTAGAATGCCATCCGCTCCGGCCCGTTTGAAGGCCAGCAGCGATTCCAGGATCACCTCTTCTTCTGACAACCAGCCATTGGCAAAGGCGGCCTTGTGCATGGCATATTCACCACTGACCTGGTAAGCAAAAGTGGGCACGCCGAATTGCTGTTTACAGCGCTGCACAATATCCAGGTAAGGCATACCGGGTTTAACCATGACCATATCGGCGCCTTCTTCGATATCCAGGGCGATCTCCCGCAGCGCTTCATCACTATTGGCTGGGTCCATCTGATAGCTTTTCTTGTTGCCACCCTGAATATTGGCGGCCGAACCGACGGCGTCGCGGAAAGGCCCATAGTAACTGGACGCATACTTAGCCGAGTAGGCCATGATGCAGGTATTTTGATGCCCCTGTTGTTCCAGTGCTGAGCGAATCCTGCCAATGCGACCGTCCATCATATCGGATGGGGCAACGATATCAGCCCCCGCTTCGGCGTGCGACAGAGCCTGTTTGACCAGTACATCGCAGGTACTGTCATTGCTGACATAGCCACTGTCATCCAGCAGGCCATCCTGACCATGAGAGGTAAAGGGATCCAGCGCCACATCAGAGATTACACCAATCTCTGGCACAAACTCTTTCAGCGCGCGGATGGCTTTTTGTGCCAGCCCGTCCGGGTTGAAGGCCTCACTGCCACAGTCTGTTTTAAGATCGATGGGCGTCACCGGAAACAACGCGATTGCAGGGATGCCCAGAGCCACCAGTTGTTCGGCTTCTTTGATCAATAAATCAATCGATAAGCGTTCAATACCGGGCATTGAATCCACGCTTTCACGGCGGTTTTTGCCCTCAAGAACAAACATGGGATAGATTAAATCTGCACAGGTCAGCCTGGACTCTGCAACCAGGTTCCGTGTGAAGGCATTTTTACGTAAACGACGTAATCTGGTATGAGGATAACTAGCCAAAACTTACTCCTGCGATGCTGTTGAATGATACTGACAAACCTTGTTCCGGCCGCTTTGCTTGGCCTGATAAAGAGCCTGATCGGCCTGAGATAACAAGGTGTTATCGTCAATGCTGCTGCTGACCATGGCACTGACAAAGCCAATGCTGACGGTCAGGCTTACGTCACCGGCATCTGTACCGACCGGTGATCGCTCGATTTGCTCACGAATGTGTTCCAGCAGCACTTTGGCGCCACGTTCGTCGGTGTTCGGAAGCAGCAGGGCAAACTCCTCGCCACCGTAGCGACACACGTCGTCAGCGGGCCGTTTGAGCAAGGACTTTATAAGATTGGCCACCGCTTTGATACAGTCATCACCGACTAAATGACCAAGATTATCATTGGTCTGCTTAAAATGATCGATATCGATCATGGCGATGGTGAGGGTGGTCTGTTCACGCCGGCTGCGGCGAATTTCGGCCTGATAGCGCCGATCAAAATAACGTCGGTTGCGAATGCCTGTCAGCGAATCCAGCGTATTGCGCTCTTCCAGTTCCTGGTTCTTCTCTGACAATTCCCGGAGTGCAATTTCCAGCTCGAGTGTGCGTTCCTGAACTTTGTATTCAAGCTCTTCCTGAGCCTGATGCTCGGCTTCTCTGAGATCCCGTTCCTTATTCAGCGCCAGTTGCTGGGCATCAAATACCTGCTGGCGCTGCTGATTGAAACTGATGGCCAGTACCAGGGCTAACAGAATAGTTTCCACTGATGCTCCGGCAATCAGCAGATAGTGGGAATTGATATCCAGACTGATCAGATCCAGGGTTTCCAGGCTTGCGAACATGGCAGTAAGCAGCAGAGTAGTCCAGGCAATAGTATAGATACGGGCAATAGCGACACCCCGCCGCCAGAGCCAGATGCCCACCCCGCAGATAAAAAACACCTCTACAATCAGAATCAGTAAAAAGGTCTTGATCATTAACCAGTAGGGAAGCAACAGGCTGAGCAGGAACAGGCCCAGGAACACCAGCGCTGAGATCTTCAGCAGCCTGTCCACCAGCAAGCTATGGCGGTGCACAGACAGCAGTTCACGACTGAAAATCACGGCGAAGAACATAGTGGCATTGGCAAACAGCACCACACTGCGCCCCTGTAGCCAGATATTTTCCGGCCACAGATATTTGTAGCCGATACCGTGCAGGGTCATCAGGGTGAGACCGAGAAACAGCACATATCCACAATAAAACAGAAAGTTAATCGAGCGGGTAGTCAGGAAAAAGAAGAAATTACTCAGACCCATGGCAACCAGAAAGCCAAAGAAAAGCCCCAGCATCAGTCCATGCTCACCGCTGTAAACCAGATATTGCTCCATGTCCCACAGTTTGAGAGGTAGCTTTAATGAACCACTGCTCTGAATGCGGATATACACAGTAACGGGCTGGTCGCTTTGCGGAATCGGAAACAGGAACTTTTCACTGGCAATATTACGACTGCGAAAAGGCAGACTGTCACCGGTGCTATAGTCACTGAGTAGCCTGTTGTCCTGCATAAACCAGATCCTCAGACTGTCCAGCAAGGCATAGTCGATTTCCAACAGCCATTTTTGACGATAATCCAGTTGGCTCAGGGTAAAGCGAAACCACATGGGTTCTTTCTGCATGCCGTAGGACAGCAGTCGACGTTGCTCGGTCTGCCAGTTGAGCTGATCGTTCTGTAACAGGCTGTCCAGTGACAGATTCGCCTCAGCACCGCTGAGGTATTCTATTCCGCGATCAATTTCCCGCTGCGGCTGGGTGCCATTAATGGCCTGTAACATACTCACGGATGCATAACTGCCAATCAGCACGGCAGAGAGCACGATGAACCATAGCCAGCGTGAGCCCAGCAGACGATTACCGCTAAGACTGGCCAAAATCTTTGTCACCATCAATGTTGAACAATTGCCGCGCATTGTCTGTGGCGGCCTCGGCAACGTGTTCCACTGGCACCTGAATCAGCTCGCTGAGGGCCTCAGCGATATGAGGTAAAAACGCCGGTTCGTTTCTGGATGCTTTCGGGCGCAGGGTTTTTGGCGTCAGAAAGGGGGCATCAGTCTCCAGCAACAGGCGCTCAAGAGGCAGAACGGATACAGCATCACGCAAAGCCTGCCCACGTTTGCTATCGCACAGCCAACCTGTGATGCCAATATACAAATCAAGTTGCAGGTAGGCCTCCATTTGCTCACGGTCTCCGGTAAAACAATGAGCGACACCGCCGACCAGTTTGTGACGATGTTTTTTGAGTAAGCTTAACTGTTCTTCAAACGCATCCCGTTCATGCAGAAACACTGGCAATTCAAGGTCTGCGGCCAGTTCCAGCTGTTGTTCAAACACTCTCAGCTGATCGGGTTTGGCAGAGTAGTTACGGTTAAAATCAAGACCACACTCACCAATAGCGCGAACCCTGGGATGACTGGCAAGGTCGCGCAATTGATGCAGATAATCTTCACTGACAGAAGAGGCATCATGAGGGTGTACACCGGCGGTGCTGTATAGCTGGTATTGCTCCGCCAGGGTAACAGCCGCCAGGCTCTGACTTTCGCTGGTTCCGGTTATCAGCATCTGCGTAACCTGACTGGCCCGGGCACGTTCAAGTACCGATTCCAGGTCTTTGCCAAACCTGCTGCTGGTCAGATTAACGCCGATATCGAACCATTTCATATCATTGGATACGCTTCACCCGCATCCTGCGCTTGGATTCTTCGGAGCCAAGAAAGAATGCGCCAAGAAAGCCTTTTTCAATGTAAATCTGGCCCTCAGGGAAATAGTAATCCTGTGAATCGGTTTGCTCCCACATCTGGCCATTAGTGAACTCCAATACCCATTTCCCACGGGCATTGCGGCGTTTATTTGCCACGCTGACCAGAATTTTATCTTCTGAGATCACCTCGCTTTTCTCTGGCAGCCCGAATTCCTGCATCTGTGTTGACGGTGTTGCTGGTTGCTCCCCTACGGAATCTGAGGCTGCCGTCTGACGCTGCTGAGATGACTGTGGCAAAGGCGAATTTTCAAACTGACGCAGGTTTTTATTCAGCCGATCATAGCAGACCAGACGCTTGAGGCTGTTTTCTTCTTTGCTGCACTGCTGCATGGCGTCGGCCAGAGTCTCTGCCTGAGCCATGCCACCTATTAACAGGGCGGGGATAACTAACATTGCTGATATTTTCATTATGTGTCCTGAGACTCCGTTTCGTTTTTTTCGGTTCGGCGCTGATACAGACTACCAGCCAACAGCCCAAACTCATACAGCAGCCACATGGGTACTGCCAGCAAGGTCTGTGAAATAATATCCGGTGGTGTCAGCAACATGCCGATGACAAACACCCCGACGATCACATAAGGGCGTTTTTCCCTTAATTGTTGTGGCGTGGTCATGCCGGTCCAGCAGGTGAGTATGATCGCCACCGGGATCTGAAATGACAGGCCAAAGGCGAAAAACAGTTTAAGTACAAAATCCAGATAACTGCTGATATCAGTACTGATGGTAACGCCTTCCGGAGCCACCCGGGTAAAGAACCCAAACGCCAGCGGAAACACCACGAAATACGCAAAGGCGATACCAAGATAAAACAACAGCGTGCTGGAAACCAGTAAGGGCGCGATCAGGCGCTTCTCATTGCGATACAGCCCCGGCGCCACAAAGCCCCATACCTGATAAAACACCACGGGGATGGCAATAAAAAATGACAACACCATGGTCAGCTTAAAAGGGGCGAAAAAGGGCGAGGCTACATCGGTAGCGATCATCTGTGTGCCTGCAGGCATTACCTTTAGCAGCGGGGTGGCTAATAGGTGATACAGATCCTGGGCAAAATAGGCCAGGCATAAAAACACCACCAACACCGCCAGCAAGGCCTTGAGCAAACGCCCCCGCAACTCGACCAGATGGGTAAAAAGAGACTGGGAATCTGACATTTATTCTTTTTTCTGATACGGCTTTTTGACGGATTCTGCGGCATCACGCAATTCATCAACCGACTTTTGTAACTCAGGTGACAGGTTCTTCAAATCCTGTTTCTCGGCCTTTTTGAGGTTTTCATGCAGTTCCTGAATTTTCAGTTGCTGCTCAAGCTCCTGCTTAAAATTACTGGCCATGGAACGCACGCCTGACAGGGCGCGGCTGGTTGAGCGAATAGCACCAGGCAGCCGTTCAGGCCCTAACACCAGTAGGGCAACGATACCAATAACCAGTAGTTCCCAAAAGCCGATATCAAACATGGATTAACTGTCTTGTTTCTGTTTATCCGACCTGGAGGTGGCAGCAGAATCGCGCTTGTTCTCCACTTTCTGTTGGTCGAAGTCAGCGTCGGAAGAAGCATCCTTATCAGTGTCTATTTCTTTCTTAAAACCTTTTATAGCAGAGCCAAGATCGCTGCCCAGCGTACGCAGACGCTTGGTTCCAAACAATAATAGAACAATGGCAAAAATGATTAATAATTGCCACAGACTGATTCCACCCATAACCTGCTCCTGAATAGTAATTTTCCTCTATTATACGTAGCTTATATAAAAGGTCACTGGATTTGATTATGCTCATTTGGTTAACCATGCTATGTACTTAGCCGGTACGTTTTTTACTTAAAGGAAAGGCCTTTGTCCGGACTGAATAGATGCGCCAGTCTGTTGTTACTGGTTTTTATAAATTCGGAGGTTGCGGCCTCAGAAGAGCCACCTGAAGAACAGCAGGCTGTCTGGCTGGACAATATGCAGGACAATGTCTCTGATTCTATTGACGCCACAGTCAGATGGTTCGACAGTTTTTTTATTGACGAGACCCAGCCTCTGAATGAGGCCGCCAAAGCGGAAGCCAGACTTCGTCTCGGCTGGGAACCCCGCAGTCGCGATCTGATGGAGTTTGAGAGCCGCTTTCGGGTCAGGGTCAGATTGCCGAATATGAAACACCAGACTGACTTAATCTTTTCTGATTATGATGAGGATGAGCAGGGAGCAGGGATTAAGGCGGCCCGCAACGAGGCTCTGGACAATCGCAACCGGTTCAGTATGGCACTGCGTTTTACCGCGAAAAAAACCGAGGATCTGAATATCTCCCACCGTATTGGTGTGGGCAGAAAGCTGCAGCCTTATGTGAAATCGGAAATACGCAAAACCTTTGGTCTGTCAGATGTCAGTAATCTGCACCTGGAAGGTTCGGTGTACTACTACACGCAGGACCGTTTTGGCAGCAGGCTCAGAGCTCAATACAGCTATCAGATGGATAATGAAAACCTGCTTCGCTTTGACAATAACTTTTACTTTCGCGACAAAGAGAATGACTGGATCTGGCAACACGGCCTGCACCGCTATCAACAGCTGGACCCTCGTACCGGATTGATTTACGGAATCTTTGTTGAAGGCAACAGCCAGCCCTACTATCGAAGCGAGGAATTTCTGCTCAGTGCACGCTGGCGACGCAATGCTGTGCGGGAATGGCTGTTTTTCGAACTGGAACCTTTTGTGCTCTGGCGCAGGGATGAGGATTTTAAACCGTCCTACGGCCTGGCCATGCGGGTAGAAGCCTATTTTGGCGAGCTGAACTGAAAAGCTTTCAGCTTTCAAAAAAAGTCAGTTTTCAGCCATCAGCTTTCAGGGTGTCATTACCGCATGTCGTTGGCGGTAATCCAGTGCCTGTTAAGTAAGCGTAGTCCGTAATGTAGCGCAGCGGTCCTGTAACAAAGACGATAATAACCACAGAGTCACAGAGGACAAAGAGAAGCATAGATCCCAGTTAAACCCCTCTGTGACCTCCGTGTATCTGTGGTGAAAAAGGCTTTTTTTGTGATAGCTGCGTCAATTCTATTGTGGCTTGCTGCTAATCAGCCAGCCGCGGGCAAAGCTGATAACACCCAGCCCCGCCAGCCCCAGGGCATACCAGCCGCTGACTGGATAGATCGGCAATATCACACCGGCGAGGATAAGGGTGCTGCCGAGTAACTGATAACGACGACTGCGGTGTTGCTGATGCTGTTGTTGTTGCAGCGCCGCTATCCAGTGTTGCTGCTGTTGCGGCAGATGCTTGAGCTGCTTCAGGGTATCAAACAGCAAATCCGGTACTTCCGGCATTTTCTCTGACCAGTAGGGCAGGTTAGCCCTGACTTTTTTATACAGGGCCTTGACGCCAATCTGCTCCTGCATCCAGTTTTCCAGAAAAGGTTTGGCGGTTTGCCACAGATCCAGTTGTGGATAGAGCTGACGTCCCAGCCCTTCAATATACAGCAGAGTTTTTTGTAACAGCACCAGTTGCGGCTGCACCTGCATATTAAAGCGCCGGGCGGTATTAAACAGCTGTAACAGCACTATACCAAAACTGATTTCAGCCAGCGGTTTCTGAAATATGGGTTCGCAGACGGTACGGACCGCCACTTCAAACTCTTCCAGATCGGTATCGGCCGGCACCCAGCCAGAGTCCACGTGCAGCTCTGCCACCTTGCGGTAGTCGCGGTTGAAAAAGGCCACAAAATTTTCCGCCAGATAGCGCTTATCTTCCCGGTTCAGCGTGCCGACAATGCCAAAATCAATGCCGATATACTGAGGATCGGCGGGGTTCTCGGTGGACACGAAGATATTGCCCGGGTGCATATCGGCGTGAAAGAAGCTGTCTCTGAACACCTGGGTAAAGAACACCTCCACGCCCCGTTCGGCCAGCTTTTTCATGTCAGTACCCTGAGCATGAAGGGCGTCGATGTCGGCTACCGGGATACCATAGATGCGTTCCATCACCATTACATTTTTGCGACAGTAATCGCTGTAAATATGCGGAATATACAAGGAGCTGGAGTCTTCAAAGTTTCTTTTTAGCTGAATACCGTTAGAGGCTTCCTGTAACAGGTTCAGTTCTTCAAGGATGGTTTTTTCATATTCTCTGACCACCTCCACGGGACGCAGCCGCTTGCCGTCGGGCAGCCATTTTTGTACCACCATGGCCAGGGTATACATCAGCTCGATGTCCGCATGGATGGTATCGCCAATGCGGGGCCGGATGACTTTGATCACCACCTGTTGGCCTTCAGGTTTAAGTCTGGCCGTATGCACCTGGGCGATGGAGGCTGAGGCCAGGGGGGCGGCGGAAAATTCATCAAACAGTTGATCGATGGAAGATAACCCCAGTGCCTTCTCTATGGTTTGTCGGGCCAGTGTGCTGTCAAAAGGCGGTACTTTGTCCTGTAGTAATGTCAGTTCATCGGCAATATCCGGCGGCAGCAGATCACGACGGGTAGAGAGCATCTGACCAAATTTGATAAACACCGGCCCCAATGACTGCAATGCGAGACGAATGCGTTCGCCGCGGCATTTATCCGGATAACGGTTGCGCAACCAAAAGGCACTGTGACGGGCAATTCTGGCGTACCAGGGTAACCAGCGGGGCGGGATCAATTCATCCAGACCATGTTGCAACAGGGTTTTCTTGATGGTGTATAAACGCATCAACTGCACGATTTATTTGCCTTTTTGTTGTTTCGGTCGTTGTTCAAGCTGCAGTAGCCGGGCTTCAAATCGTGCCACATCTGAACGCAACTGGTTAACCTGTTCTGAGAAGTCTTCTACCGCCAATGGGTGCGCAGTCAGCTGTTTTTCGTCCATGGCGGTGTCTCTGAGTATTTCGCCAAAACGCTGCAGTCGCGAAAGGGCGGCCTGATGAAATTGACGTGCGGTCTTAAAAGACTGGTGGGCGATGACATCGCCGGTGTAGCGGGAGAGTTGCTCTTCCCAGTCGATATTCAGTTCCTTGAGCAGATTGCTGAAGCTTTGCGCCGTGTGCATATCGCCATTCAGACTCAGTTCTTTTTGCTGTATCAGCTGACTGAGCTGACTGATATCCTGCATTTTCTGCAAGGTGGCTAAAGACAGCTCAATGGTGCAGTCAACCTGCTGGTCATCCGTCAACACATCAACCTGATTTGAAAAGGCAAAGGTCAGTGGCCAGGGCAGCTCATGCAGTTTAACCTGCAGCCGTCTGCCGTGCAGGGGCACAAGTCGCTGCTGGCTGTCCGGATCCAGAGACAGAAGGTTATTCAGGGCCAGTTCAATCCCGGCGGTGAGCAATTGCGGTGCGCTCATCAACAGGCCTTAAAACTTAAAGCCACGGTGCAGGGCGACAATTCCGCCGGTCAGGTTGTGGTACGTCACCTGTTCAAATCCGGCGCCTTCCATCATAGCCTTAAGGGTTTCCTGATCCGGGTGCATACGGATGGATTCAGCCAGGTATTGATAGCTCTCGCTGTCATTGGCAACCAGTTTGCCCATCTTTGGCAGCAGATGAAAAGAATACAGGTCATAGACCTTGCTCAGGGCATCAAACTCCGGCTTCGAGAATTCCAGTACCAGCAACCGGCCACCGGGTTTAAGTACCCGTAACATGGACGCCAGCGCTTTGTCTTTGTCGGTGACATTGCGCAGGCCAAAAGCAATGGTAATCAGATCAAAGTGGTTGTCAGGAAAAGGCAGGCATTCGGCATTGGCCTGAACATAATCCACATTACCCAGTATGCCTTTGTCACGGAGCTTGTCCCGCCCCACTCTGAGCATGGCATTATTAATATCGGCCAGTACCACTTCACCCTGCTCACCCACCAGGCGTGAAAATTTCGCCGCCAGATCACCGGTTCCACCGGCCAGATCCAGCACTTTGTGGCCAGGGCGTACGCCGCTGCAGTCGATAGTGAAGCGTTTCCATAAGCGATGAATACCCATGGACATTAGATCGTTCATCAGATCATATTTGCCGGCCACGGAATGAAATACCTCGGCCACCATCGAAGCTTTTTGCTGCTTCTCGACGGTTTTAAAACCAAAATGGGTCTGATCGTCTGACTGTGGTTGTGACTGGCCTGGCTCGCTCATGAAAACTCCTTTGATTACTGGCAGCTAGTTTACCTGATTAGGCGGAGTTTGACAGTGACCTTGATACGTCAATTGATGGACTAATG
Organism: Lacimicrobium alkaliphilum; assembly: GCF_001466725.1. NCBI lineage: Bacteria > Pseudomonadati > Pseudomonadota > Gammaproteobacteria > Alteromonadales > Alteromonadaceae > Lacimicrobium > Lacimicrobium alkaliphilum. The sequence continues at coordinate 4,096,187 of NZ_CP013650.1, read as the reverse complement.
ATCAGGCTTTGTATGTCGTTAGGGTCTGCAAGGCGAGCCGCTACCCGTTCATCAATTTATTTGATTAATAACTCAGACCACATAATTATCGCCGGTGCTGTAGGCAATAATCTGGCTGAGCTGTTGCAGGGGCAGGCCGCTTTGTTGTTGCAACTGGTTAAATACCTGCTGAATTTTATCCAGGTTACGCTTGCTGGTGAGGCCACCGTCGATCAGTTTGTGCTGGCGGAAATAGGCCTCTACGTCTCGACTGAGTAAGAAAGTATCTTTGCCCAGTGCTCTTAAGGCATAAGGGCCGGTATTACCACCGAGGCGCTCACCGTGCTTTTTCAGATAAGCCCACAGACCGGTAATATCCTCACCGGGCCAGTCGGCAACAAAGTTGCCAACACTGCCGTGTTCTCGGCGGATGCTGTCGATCATCAGGGCATTATCGCGGATGGTACGCACTTTTTTATAGTTGCGGATAATGGCGGGGTCGGCGGCTTTGCGCTCCAGCATCTCATCGGGCATCAGCAGTACCTTGTCGATATCAAAGCCGAAAAACAGCTCCTCGAAGGCAGGCCATTTGTTCTCCACCACCCGCCAGACAAAGCCCGACTGAAAGATCTTTTTACTGAACTCGGCCAGATAGCGGTCATCACCCAGTTGCCTCAGCGCCTTATTACTTTTTGGATTGCCGAGCAGGGCTTTTAATGCCTGTTCGCCGCCCTTGCGCTCGCAGGCTCGCTGATAGAGCGCATCGAAGGATTCCGGTTGTGATATTTCAGCCATTAGTTTTCCTTGAGGCTATTAGCTGTTCACCGCGGAGTCGCAGAGTACGCAAAGATATAATAATCTAAGTCGTCAGCTATCAGCCCCTAAAACTGACAACTGAGAACTTTTCTGGCTCTGCGGTGAAATTTCTTTTTGTGCCGGTAAACAGCCTATTCAGCAATACCGCTATGACGCAACAAGGCATCAATATTCGGCTCCCGGCCACGGAAGGCCACAAACAGCTCCATGGGTTCCCGGCTGCCGCCCTGCTCGAGCACATTTTCCAGAAAGCTGCGGCCGGTCTCAGAGTTAAAGATACCTTCTTCTTCAAACCGTGAAAATGCGTCAGAAGACAGCACCTCTGCCCACTTGTAGCTGTAATATCCGGCAGCATAACCACCGGCAAAGATATGTCCGAAGCTGTGCTGAAAGCGATTGAAAGCGGGCGGAATGACTACGGCTACCTGCTTGCGTACCTTGTCCAGTATGGGCTGTATCTGGTCTTTTTTGCCCGGCTGATAATCTTTATGTAAATGGAAATCGAACAAACTGAATTCCAGCTGGCGAACCATCTGCATTGCAGACTGGAAGTTGCGTGCTGCTAAGAGCTTATCCAGCAGCGTCTTGGGCAGAGACTCTCCGGTTTTATAATGCCCGGAAATAAATTCCAGTGCCTGTTCTTCCCAGCACCAGTTTTCCAGGAATTGACTGGGCAGTTCCACCGCATCCCAGGGCACGCCATTAATACCGGCAACGCCGCTGGCGCTGATTTGGGTCAGCATATGGTGCAATCCGTGGCCGAATTCATGGAACAGGGTAACCACTTCATCATGGGTAAAGAGCGCCGGTTTGTCTCCCACCGGCCCATTGAAGTTGCAGGTCAGGTAGGCCACAGGGTGTTGCAGGGCGCCGTCGGTTTGATGGCGGCGATCCAGGCACACATCCATCCAGGCACCGCCGCGTTTATGGGCGCGGGCATAGAGATCCAGATAGAAGCTGCCGCGCAGGTTACCGTCACGGTCATGAATATCAAAAAAGCGTACATCTTTGTGCCAGGTGTCGATGCCGCTGCGCTCGCTGATCTGCATGCCGTACAGGCGGTTCACCACCTCAAACAGACCTTTGACCACCTTGTGTTCAGGGAAATAAGGGCGCAATTGCTCATCGGAGATGGCGTAGCGGGATTCCTTGAGCTTTTCACTGTAATAGGCCAGATCCCAGGCCTGTAGATCAATGGCGCCATATTCTTTGGCTGCAAAGTCTTTGACCTCGGCCAGATCTTTTTCTGCCTGGGGCTTAGAGCGTCTAGCCAGATCCTCTAAAAAGCCAATCACCTGTTGTGGCGACTCCGCCATTTTGGTCGCCAGAGAGCTGTGGGCGTAGGAATCAAACTCCAGTAATTGCGCCAGTTCATGACGCAGTGCCAGGGTTTCTTCCATGATTTCGCTGTTGTCCCATTTACCCGCATTGGGGCCCTGATCGGAGGCGCGGGTAGAAAAGGCACGGTACATTTCCTCGCGCAGTTCGCGGTTATTGGCGTACATCATCACCGGCAGATAACTGGGAATATCCAGGGTAAACAGCCAGCCCTGAAGATCTTTCTGGCGCGCGGCCTGGGCTGCGGCATCCAGCGCCGATTCAGGCAGGCCAGCCAGTTGCTCTTTATCGGTAACATGCTTGCTCCAGCCCAGAGTGGCATCCATCAGATTATTACTGAAGGCGGAGGAAAGATCCGATAAGCGGCTCTGAATCTCGGCAAAGCGTTTTTTCTTGTCATCGGCCAGGGCCACGCCGCTTAGCTCAAAATCACGCAGTGTGTTGTCGATGACTTTTTGCTGTGGCTGCGACAACTCGGCAAACTCAGCACTGTCTTTAATGGCTTTATAGGCCTGATATAACCCTTCATGCTGCCCCACCCAGGTGCTGTATTCAGACAGCAGCGGTAAACAGGCGTCATGGGCCTGGCGCAAATCATCGTTACTGACCACTGAATTCATATGGGAAACCGGTGACCACAGGCGGCTGAGCTTATCGTCCGCTTCATCCAGCGGCATCACCAGATTATCCCAGCTGAACTGAGGCTGCTTTACCAGCCGCTCTATCTCTGATTTGCAGTGGGCGATGGCCTGTTCTACCTGAGGCCTGATATGCTCAGGTCTGATCTCGGAAAAGCGTGGTAGCGCCTGAACTGACTGTTGGTTCCGGGTCATTTGATTCTCGCTGTTGAATTATCAGAGTTTATGGGTACAAGATAAGGCTGTACCGGTGAAACTCAATAGTCGATCACCGATTTCGTTGCAGATAGTGATATACATTGATAAAACAACAGGAGCGCCTGTTAACAGTAATGATCAGTGCGGGTATAAAGCAGGTGACATGCTTGCCACCTGCATGAGTTTGTTTAGCCGATCGCTATCCGCTTACTGGCCGTTTCGCTTTCAGCCGGTTTGGGCAGCATAACCGTCAGCACGCCTTTGTCATAGCTGGCCCGCACCTGGCTGTTATCCGCAAGGGAAAAGGGCAAGGGGATGACCCGCCTGAATGAACCGTAGGAACGTTCAATCAGATGGTAGCCTTTGTCTTCTTTATCCTCCTGCCTGAACTGCTTTTCGCCCTGAATAACCAATTGATCACCGTGTAATTCCAGTTTGATGTCTTCGCGGTTCATATCCGGTAGATCGACTTTGACTTCCAGAGCTTCTTTGGTTTCAGCAATATCAACAGCAGGCTTTAACCACTGAGAAGTCTGACTCTGTGGCCAGTCCCGGAAAAAGTCCTCAAAAACATTATCAATACGACTACGTAGTGAGTTCACCGCTTCGGGTTTATGGTTGCCAAAAAGGCTGGGAAATAAGCTCATCATCATCTCCTTTTGCTGGTAGGGAGTTATTAGATAGCTCTGATTTTGGGAATTGGCAAAGCGTAAATTCATGCCTTTTGCGCTGGATCAAAATTGTCTGAAAATTAATCAGTCGAGGCTTGTCGGGGAAAGTAAAACGCCCCATATCCTGTCGTTTGCACCAGAGCAACACAAATTCGCCAGTAGTTGCGTTTGCTGGCACAATCGGATGCATTGTGGTCATCCCTAATACTGAGTAAACAAGCTATGACAGAATTTGATTATATTTGTATCGGCGGCGGCAGTGGTGGTATTGCTTCGGCCAATCGCGCCGCCAGCCATGGGGCCAGAGTGGCGCTGGTCGAGGCAAAACAGATCGGTGGTACCTGTGTAAACGTAGGCTGTGTACCCAAAAAAGCCATGTGGTTTGGTGCCCAGGTGGCTGAAGCCATCAAGCTCTATGCCCCTGACTATGGCTTCGATGTCAGTCTCAATCAGTTCAGCTGGCAGACGCTGATGGAAAGTCGTGAAGCTTATATCAAGCGTATTCACGGCTCTTATGACAGGGTACTGGGCAATAACGGTATTGAGCGTATTGAGGGTTTTGCCCGTTTTGTTGATGCCAATACCATTGAAGTAAACGGCCAGCAGTACCGGGCCAGACATATTTTGCTGGCTACCGGTGGTCAGCCGGTCTGGCCCGATGTGCCTGGCGCCGAACATGGCATCGACTCTGACGGCTTTTTCGCACTGAATCAGCAACCAGAACGGGTGCTGGTAGTGGGTGCCGGTTATATTGCCGTGGAACTGGCCGGGGTGCTGCACGCGCTGGGCAGCGAAACTCACCTGGCGGTGCGGCATGACAAACCGCTACGACACTTTGATGAGATGATTTCCGATACGCTGGTGGAACTGATGGCCAATGAAGGCCCGACACTGCATACCCACAGCGATGTGGAAAAAGTGGAAAAGCAGCCTGGAGACGCTCTTAAAGTCAGCTTTAAAAACGGTAACAGTCTGGAAGTAGACAGCCTGATCTGGGCCATTGGCCGCAAACCGGCGACCGCCGACCTGGGTCTGCAAAAAGCCGGTGTGGATTGTGATGACAAAGGCTATATCAGGGTGGATAAGTACCAGAACACCAGCGCACCGGGCATTTATGCGGTAGGGGATAATACCGGCCAGATGGAACTGACCCCGGTGGCAGTGAAGGCTGGGCGTTTGCTTTCTGAACGGCTGTTTAACAACCAGCCTCAGGCGCACATGGATTATACTAATATTCCCACTGTGGTGTTCAGCCATCCTGTGATCGGCACCGTAGGTTTGACCGAAAAGCAGGCTGTTGAACAATATGGAGCCGACAATATCCGCGTTTACCGCTCTGCTTTCGCCGCCATGTATACGGCCTTAACCCGCCATCGCCAGCAAACCAAAATGAAGCTGATCTGCGCCGGCCCGGAGGAAAAAGTGGTGGGCCTGCATGGCATTGGCATGGGTATGGATGAGATCCTGCAGGGCTTTGGCGTGGCCATAAAAATGGGCGCCACTAAGTCCGATTTTGATGCCTGTGTGGCGATTCATCCCACCAGCGCCGAAGAGTTTGTGACGATGCGCTGAGGGTAAGAGCGATTGAACCACGAAATGCTAAAGCCAGGAAATGGATTGATATGAGGGAAAACGTCCGCAGTGTTCTGCTTTCCGGCAGAGAGCGCTGCGTCTCCACCGCAATGGACCACCACCGTGTTGGATCGACAACATGTTAACTCGTTGATTCTTATTAAAAAACAGATTTGTATGCAAAAACTGTTGGGGTATGGAGACATTTCACTGTGAGCCATAATTGGATATTGTCTGCTGAATTCATATAACTTGTTGATTTTCATGGGTTAATACATCATGGCATGGCTCTTGATATAGTCTATTCATGAACCTTACTATAGCCTGGATGGCTGTTTCGGCGGGAAACCGAAAACTCTCCTTTTCCGATGCCAGGGATGGCTGGGGCAGGATGCCCGGCAGGTTACAATCTTCTATGTCATCCGTAGGATGAAGTGGCAGGAAGCTCGGGAAGATTGGGATTTGTCCAACAGCCTGGACGCTGGCCCGGCAGGATGCCGGGTAAGGTTCACCCCATCCCCTGCTTATATTTATTATCCAAATGGCGGTACCATGTCTGCCAATCAAATCTGGTCCTTTGCGCTGACCCACCAGCGCCGAAGAGTTTGTGACGATGCGCTTAGGGCAAGAGCGATTGAATCACCAAAAACACTAAAGACTCGTAAGAAGGGGGTCACCGCAGAGGGGCGAGAAACCTCAGTTTCTAAACTAGCGCTCTAACATCTTGCGGTAATACACCACTTCCATATCCCCCAGCGGGTCTTTATGCAGGTCATGTTTGATAAATTGCATACCCAGTTTTCGCATAATATTAATGGAGCCATGGTTGTCTTCCATGGCAATGGCGCTGATTGAATGGATATTTGCATCATGGCCAACAATGGCATCGGCAATATGGCGGGCCGCCTCAGTGGCATAGCCTTTACCCCAGGCTGCCTGTTTAAAGCGCCAGCCCAGTTCAATATCCTGGTCATCGCGGTTGTCATTGAAAAAGTGCATGGGTCTGACCAGGATCCAGCCAATAAAACGATCATCCTGTTTGATATTCACCTGCCATAGTCCCCAGCCTTTTTGTGGGTTGCGATAACTCAGCATACGGGGAATAAAGGTGTTTTTAATCTCATCCCTGCTGGTGGTCTTCCCATAAGTAATGTACTGCATGACGGCCGGATCCTGATCCAGCTCAAATAACAGATCGCCGTCATGTTCATTCATCAGCCGGTAATACAGGCGTTCAGAGGGCTGAATTTGCATTATTGTTATCTCTGGCTCTTGTTGAAAGCCGGATATTCTAGCGCTTCAGGATCCGGGCCGCTGCAGCAATAGGTAAAAATTTGTTGCAGGAGTGCATACCAGTTGATCTTATCGGATTTAACCGACAGAGGTTTACCCGTACGAGGAGTAACCTTCTAAAATTCTATCTGTGGCTGTTCCGGGGTCAGTCGGGCTGATGCAGTGGATTTTTGTGTCAGCCATTGGGTGTGAAGTAGGTGCAGACTCGTGGCCCAGGTGAAAATCGTGAGCCTGGCATTGCTGACATCACCAGGGCAGCTAAAGCGGTATTGCACACTGATATCACTGTGATGGTGATGATCACTCCTATGCTGATCAGGCAACTCTAAAACTTTTTCCGTCAGTCTGCAGTCTGGTGAAAAACGGATCAGATTATCGCTGTCGCCAAGCCTGTCTGCCAGTTCGTTAATTTTTTGCTTCTGCGCCGTATTTTGGGGTGCATGTTCAAAGCCGAGCAGATCCATTGCCGGAAGGGCGAGTTCGAGATACCAGTCACTATTATCCTGAGCCAGACTGAGAGTGCCTTCGCCATGGGTATGAGCTTTGTGTTGAGCTTGCGGTGCGGTGCTACACAGTAACAAGGTGAGCAGGGATAAGGCGATTCTGAACATACAATGTCCTCACATGGGATCCAGTGTTAATAACAATCTTTTTGTGCCGTCTGGCACGGCCGGCGACCGGTGTACCACACCGCCCCCCTCATTATCCGGCCAGGCTTCGCCTTTAAGCAATAACACATCGCCGGCTGTGGCATTGCAGACAGCTGTAGTGTCGGAATACAGCCCTGAATGGGCATCATCCAGCCCGCCACTGCCATGGCCGAGTTTGCTGCGATCAATGGCTGCATTACCCAGCCACTGCGTACCAAGGGTATTGTAACTGCACAGCATTCTGCAGATCAGCTTGTCGGTATGAAATCTTGGGCACATGGCACCATCAAGCAGCCTCAGCCGTAAGCCTGCATACTGGCAGTCAAACAGACAAATCAGCATCTCTGTCAGCAGTCTGATATCTTCAATAAAAGCGGCTTTACCTTCAGCTTCCGGTAAACAGGGAGACAACAATGTTGTTACGCTCTGTGCGCTGACCTGCCGGGTCAGGTTAAGATACTGAGTCTGGCTCTGCAGGATAGAAACATAGTTTTGCAGATTATCGGGCAGGGCTCGCTGCCAAACGCAGAGATTTGTGTCCCGGGCGAAGATTGCGGAAAGTACTTCGGCGCAGGACGAACGCTGATAACACGGACTCAGGGAACCGATCTGCATAGACATTCAGTCGCCGCGACATTGTTTAAAGCTGATAAGGTGGCCCGCGATCAGGAATAATGAACCTGCGGTGGTCAGTATGACTTCCAGGTTGCCATGAAAAAAGCGGGCGGAAATCAGCCCAGCCAGTCCTGCCAGGGTGAGCACCAACAGACGGTAATTTCGGCTTTTATACCAGGCCACAGGCAGGCTATAAAGTGCGAGAAACATTACCGGGATCAGTAGTAGCTGGTGCGTGGTTTCTGATGCAAAGGCGTTTGTCAGTGCACCTGCTCCAGCCAGAAGCAAGACCACTGGGGTCAGCAAACAATGGCAAAGGCATAGTCCTGAGAAAAATATACCGGCTTTGTCACGTATCATCCGCTCCACTCAGGTCTCCATCTTTTCAAATAAACAGTACACAGAACAAACCACAGATGAAATGTTATGCTATAACATTTCATCTGTAAAGTCCGGCCAGATTTAATCAGAAAATGGTCAGATTTCTGCCTTATTTATGGATTATCCTTAAGGCAAATCAACGACAGAGGATCAATATGGAAAGGGAACAGAATCGCATACTGGCTATCGGTATTTTTCTGGGGCTGGTACTGCTTGGCTATCTGCTGGCCGGTGCTGCCATTGATGTTAAGGAGTATGAGCGCACGGTAACGGTCAAAGGGTTATCGGAGCGGGAAGTCCCGGCAGATGTTGTTATCTGGCCCATTACCTTTACCGGGGCTGAGAATGATCTGCAGCAACTCTATCTGGGCATGGAGAAGCATGTGGAGAAAATCCGTGCATTTCTGACCTTAAAAGGCATTGCTGAGGAAGCCATCAGTATCAATCCACCGCTGGTGACCGATAAGTCGGCTCAGCAGTGGGGAGGGGGGCAGAAGGCTGAGTTTCGCTATACCGCGGTGCAGACGGTAACGGTCTATACCGGCGAAATTGAAACAGTGCGCAGTGCCATGCAGACGATTTCTGAACTGGGCAAGGAAGGTGTGGTGTTTGGCGGCAACGCTTATGAAAACCAGCCCGACTATCAGTTTAACGGACTCAATGATCTGAAACCGGAAATGGTGGAGGAGGCGACTAAAAATGCCCGTACCGTGGCACAAAAATTTGCCCGGGATTCGGATAGCCAACTGGGCAAGATCCGCCGGGCATCACAGGGGCAGTTCAGCATCAGCGACAGGGATCGCAATACGCCCTATATTAAAAAAGTGCGGGTGGTCTCGACTATCGAATATTATCTGGTGGACTAGCGCCATACAGTTAAAAAACGAACACCAGAGCTGTCTGGAAACCTCTTTATCAAGGTTTGGTAGCGCAGGAATAGGGGCGGTGATTACTTAAACTCGATGGTTCCTTTACTGCTGAGGACACGTGCGCGAATTTTCTCGTAGTCTTCGTTCAGCAATACCTGGCCGATACCGCTTTGGTTCAGCAATACACCATCGGCATGTTCTGGTTGTCGTCTTTTGATCAGCATGCGTCGTCTTTTAGTAAAATAATTCAGAGGTGAACGGCTGGCGAAAAGCCAGCGATTCAGGCCATCAAACCAGCGCAGCAGACGCTCCGGAAAGGTGTTTTTTATACCGCTGGAGGTGATCTGAAGAATTTCAGGGCTGTGTCTGCGGAATCTCAGTGTGACGTTGTAAACGAAAGAGTAGTGCACATCGCCAGAGAGGATCACAAAATGAGGCGGTGTTTTGTGATGCCGGAAGATATTCAACAGCACATTGGCCGCACCGGGATGCGCCATCCAGTTTTCAGCATCCACCAACAGAGCCTTTCCAAAGAAAGTAAAAATCCTTTGTACCACTTCAATCAGTTTAACCCCAAAGATGGGCGCAGGTGACACCATAATCACTGCATCTTCGCCAATCAGTTGTTGTTGCAACTCAGTCAGGCTTTCCCAGTCCATCAGCCCAGAGGGCTTGGAGGCCTTGCTCTCTGAGCGCCATCGGTGAGTACGGGTATCCAGTACAATCAGTTTGGGCTGGGTATCCAGATAGTAGTGCCAGTGTTCCCACCTGAGCATGATGTCTAGTAGCTGGTCGTGATCTTCAATCCCCTTGTCGGTGAAGCGTGGCAGGGTCTGAGCCAGTAATTCAGGGTAGTTTTCCGGCTTATTGCCCCAGCCCTGGCAGAGAAAATAGGCCAGCAGAGCATTACCGATAATGCGTTTCGAGAAAGGGTGGCCGTAGGCTGACTCTTCCCAGCTACGGCTGAGGTTCCAGTCATCGGTAACATCATGATCATCAAAAATCATATAGCTGGGGATATGTGCCAGCGCCCGGCGTATCTGCTTTAGATTGGCACTAAAATCCTGAATGATGGCCTTTTCCTGACGATATCTGGCGCAATGTTTCACCGGGATTCGTTGTTCACCTGCTGCAAGATCTACCCATTGCCAGCATTCCGGCGACCATACCAGCAGATACATGGCCAGCATTTCGCTGAAACTGATCAGGTGATTATGGGCTCCGGATGAAGTGAAAATAGGCTTGCTGGCACCTGCAAATAGCCGCTCAAGCATTTTCTGCGAGGCTTTATCAGCGGGTAACAGGGCCTCTCGCTGATAATAACAATTCGGATCGCTAAACAGTTGCTGACTGCAGTTTGTTTCGGTGCCTTGCCAGTGCTCATCAAACAGGCCCAGCTTTTCAATCAACTGATGGATCGCCACCAGCATGGGTCCGGCTACATCATCGGCATAGACCTGATCACCGGATAATATCAGCATTGCAGGTCGTTGCTTGGGGCTTGCCTGTGTGTCTTCCAACACTCTGTCTACCTGCAACAAGCCGTCTTCAGAAGGATGATGGGGTTTACGGCAGGATCCATGCAGCAGGTTATCAATGCGGGAGTTGATGACAAAACCCGGGTGGTGATAACCAGGATAACAAAGTCCGTCTGTGCTCTGGCTGACGGGAATGCGCTGGTCACCCAGCAATAACTCGTACTGAATCAGTCTGTTTTCCGGCAAAAGATGTCCGAGTTTCACCTGTAACAGGTGCATCACACAATCGCGACCCATGCGGATCTGCCGGTGTTCAGGCTCCTTCAGTGCTCTTTGCAGTAAATTGTGATTGTTGTCATCGAAAAGTTGCAGTTCTATTTCACAGGCGGCATTGGTTACCAACCAGAAATTCAGCTCTGTCGGACTACAATGGCGCAGCAATGGGCCGGCAAGTACGAAGGGGGTATTATTTTTCATTCATCATTTTTACCAGTACTGCGCCATTCCTGCAATTGCCATGACGATCGGATGCTTAAAGTGAATATTTCGCGACAATACTGGCGCAGGCTTGACCCTTGCTTGGCAAGCCAAGTAATCTCAGAGAATCGATAATCCCGATATCCGGTCAAACAGGGAGCAATGAACTTGAACAGGACACTTCTTTTCGGCCTTTTGTTATTTTTTTATGCCAGTACAACCTTAGTAGCGGCTCAGCAGCTTGAGGTAAAAGGCCAGTGGATCCGTCATAGCGATGGTACTGTTATGGCTGACCCGCAGCCATCCGGATTAGCATTGTGGCAGGGAAAGTTATTGTCTGTTTCTGATCGCAGTGCTATCGAGTCCCAGAGACTCAGGGTGCATCCCATTGACCCTGACAATGCCCGCCTTGCAGAACCGCAGTGGCCGATCAGTCTGAGTGAGCAGGTCAAAGACTCCTGTTTCGCCGATTATGTGGGTGATAACCCCGACCTTGAAGCGCTGGTGGTGGATCCGGATGATCACAGGGTATTTATCACTGTTACTGAAGATGCGTCCAAATCTGTGCTCAGCGATGATTGTGCAAGGCGTTATGCCGAATCGGGCTCCACGGACTTTCCAACTGTGTTGATCAGACTCGAATTGCAGCCGGACCGGCAACTGCTGGTTACCGGGTTAAGGCCATTGCAGTTTGACCCTGGGTATCGGGTAGGCAACTTCCCTAATGATGGTATCGAGGGACTGGCTTTTGGACCGGGGCGGACCCTGTACATGGCGCTGGAAAAGGATATGGCGGTGCAACCACGGATCTTTAAAACCACAGTCGGTGAAAGGTTCTGGCAGAGCGAAAACTTTGTGGCAGTGGAGGATGCTGAATTGCTATTGCCGCAGTTTGTATCCGGCAATCATCCTATCAATGCACTTGAATACTATGCTGCCGGAGAGGGAAGTGGCTTTTTATTGGCTGCGGCCCGTAATGATGACCAGTTGTGGATAGTCGATTTGGATAAAAGGTTACCCACACGTATGTTGGATCTGGATTTTATGGCCGAAGCCGGAGGCGAGTGCCCGGACTGGGAGCCTATTGAATTTACAGCCATCGAAGGCATTGCGGTCAAAGATAACAGTCTGTGGATGGTCAACGATCCCTGGAAAGTGAACTACCCGAAAAATATTCGTTGCCAGGCCAATCGCCAGCATTACCAGAACATGTCGCCGCTGCTGTTTGAGCTGCCCTTAAACCCCATCTGGTTTCAAAGGCCATAAGACACTGTTAAAAAACGGCCTGCGAGTGCAGGCCGTTACCTGTTATTTGCTTCATAACGCACTTGCTCTTCGCTGCAGATAGGCCAGTACCTCTTCGGCTTTGCGGCTTTGTGAAAAGCTGACCAAATCCTGTCCGGCGCAGGTCACACCATCGGTATCCAGCAAGGAACGGTAAACCCCCCTTGACGTCGCCGCTACGCGGCCAACCTGCTGACTGACATTCCTGCGCAGCATAGACACATCATTATGCAATACAGACTTACAGAATCCGGCAAAGGCCAGATCGCCTGAAAATTTGTACATTGGCACATCTTCGTTGTCCGGGCCCTTGATTGAGGCTACAGAGAGCATCGGCACCAGGGCCATGGCTGACATTATCAGAGTTAACTTTTTCATCTTACACCTCAGTGGTTTTCAACCTGTTAAGCAAGCACCTGCCTGCCCTATCAACTCTATGGCATCGGTGAAGGATGTCTGTGGTTTTAATGTAGTGTTCCGGTTACTGAGTTGTAAAAAGCAACAATACTGGTTATCAGAGGCTGATTTGACGGGCTGTCGGGTTGCGCCTTAATAGCTTTTTGTTTTTATATTCTTAGTTTTTATAAGAAATAAGCCTTAAAAAAGGAAGCGGCGCGGATGGAAATTGTCCGGCTTGCGCAAATTTTTAACTGATTTTTAAACCAGTGCTCTTAAATTATTGGTATTTAACTGATTTATTTACCATTATTTCAGTGCACTCTGAGTGCGTTACAGAGACAAAAATGAAAGATAAATCTGTCGTGGCCGATACAGACAGGAGTTTTGTGTCAGCCAGGAGACGCTGGCCCATAGATTTGTTGCAACCCCTGGTACTTTAAAATGAATGCATTCCGACAGGCTTCTTTAGCACTTAAACTTCTTTTTACTGTGGGCGTGTTACTGATAGTGGTAACGCTGGCTTTCCTGCTGTACAGCAACTGGTCCCTTGGCCGCTCTGAACAGATTATTGTCGGTGAGGTGAGTGAACAACTCGAACAGCAGGTCGTAACAGGCCTGCGGGCGCAGGCTGGTCAACAGGCGGCAGAAGTCGCGGCCTCCATTGAAACCCTTTTTCAGTATCCCAGGGCGTTGGCGACGCAACTGGCTCAGACTATTGAAGATGGCGGTGAGCATGCCCTGAGCCGGCAGCAGGTACAGGATCTGGTGCGCTATACCTTGTCGGTCAGTCCCTCTTCCTCAATGTACGCACAATTTGAAGACAACGGTTTTTATGATGCCGATCAGGATTATCTGTCCGGCTTTGCCCATTCCGTAGACGGCCACGGCACACTGGAGGTGTATTATGTGCGTGAGCCTGATGGCAGTCTGGTACTGGAAGAAGTCGACGATGCAGAAGAAAAGCACGATACCAGTCTGGATGAATTTGGCTTCAGAGCCGCAGAATGGTACCTATGTGCCATGGAGAAGCGTCGTCCCTGCATCACCAATCCTTACAATTATGAAATCAGACCTGGTTACGAAGAGCTTATGACCAGCCTTGTGGTACCTGTGATGGCTCAGGGGCGATTCCGTGGTGTGGTGGGTGCAGATATGAATCTGCCGATACTGCAGACCCGCGCCAAAGAGCTGGCAGCCTCGCTGTTTAACGGCAAATCCAGGGTTTATCTGGTTAGTCAGGATGGTTTTCTGGCCGCCGCCACAGATGGTGAAGCCAAGTTGGCAAGGCCCTTTTCTGAGCTGGTGGATGACAAAGATGCAGAGCGACTGATAGCGTTGTCAGAGTCTGATACAGCTTTGAGAATCGGCTCTTATCTGTACGTGGCACAGCCTATCAAACTGGAAACAGCATCGACCCAGTGGCAGCTGATTATCGGTGTTGATTATCAGGCGGCTATGGCGGCAGTGGGTGCGGTATCCCGGTCTATTGAGGATGAGGTGAGCGCCTTACTGGCCCAACTGTTGGTGATTGCCCTGATTCTGGTGGCCGTATCTCTGCTGGTGGTGTGGCTGTTTACTCAGTCTATCGTCAGCCCCCTGAGAATGGTGTCTGATCGGATGAAACAACTGGCGGGACAGGGTGGCGATCTGACCCAAAATCTGGAGGTGAATACTCATGCTGAGCTGATTTCGCTGGCGGATGGTTTTAATCAGTTCCAGGATAAAATTCGCTCGCTGCTCGACAGTGTCAAGTCCTCCAGTCGTGAAGTGGCCGGCAGCGCAGGAGAAACAAAGGGTTTTGCCCAGAATACCAGTGATCAGATCAGTCGCCAGCATCAGGAGATTGACAGTGTGGTCACGGCAATCACAGAAATGTCTTCCACTGCTGCCGATGTGGCCAAGCATGCGAATGAGGCGGCTGACAGTGCGCAGGCAGTAAGGCAGTCGGCCAATACCACAGAGCAGAAACTCAAATATGCGGTGGATGAGGTAAGCCAGTTATCCGAGGATATGGGTAAGGCGTCAGAGGCGGTAGCCAAGGTGTCTGGCCGCAGTGATGATATTCGTAAGATCCTCGATGTAATAGGCGCCATTGCCGAACAGACCAATCTGCTGGCTTTGAACGCGGCTATTGAGGCAGCCCGGGCCGGTGATCATGGTCGTGGGTTCTCTGTGGTGGCCGATGAAGTGCGGGCGCTGGCCTCGAAAACCGCCGATTCCGTAGAAGAAATCAGCAACGTGATTGCCGGTTTGCAAAAGGAAGTAAAAACTACGGTGAGTGTTATCGATGAGAATAGCACCCGTGCCACTTCTACTGCGGAAAAGTCAGAAGAGGCCTTTAAGGATCTGACCGTGATAGTGACCGAAGTGGGCAATATTTCTGATCGTATTATGCAAATGGCCACTGCAGCGGAGGAGCAAAGCGTGGTCAGTGAAGAGCTGAATCAGAATATGGTGTCTATTGGTGATGCCACCAGCCAGGTGGCCGAACTGGCAAAATCCTCCATGCATAGTGCTCAGGATATCAGCAATTGCGTGAAGCAGTTGCAACAGCAGCTGGATAAGCTGAAAACCGAGTAGTCAGATTCTCTTTTGCACATAAAAAACGCCAGCATGCTGCTGGCGTTTTTTTATATTACGATACCGGGGGGAAACGTCACGGGCGCATTGCCTTTTCACCCCGCGAAAGGCCACAGACGCCGGTGCGGGAGATTTCAATGATTTCACCGGTTTGTCCTACGGTCTGTACAAAGGCATCCAGTTTGTCGCTGGTGCCGGTCAGCTCAATGGTGTAGTTTTTCGGCGTCACATCAACGATTTTGCCTCGGAAGATTTCCACTGTGCGTTTGACTTCGGAACGACTGTTTTCGTTGCGTGTACCGACTTTAACCAGCATCAGCTCACGTTCAACATGACTGCCTTCGGTCAGATCGGAGATCTTCAGCACATCGATCAGCTTATTCACCTGCTTGGTGATCTGCTCAATGACCTTGTCATCACCCTGAGTGGTAATGGTCAGTCTGGACAAGCTGGAGTCATCAATGGGTGCCACGCACAATGAGTCAACGTTATAGGCCCGTTGTGAGAACAGCCCGATAATACGTGACAGGGCGCCGGGTTCGTTTTCCATCAATACAGAAATAATTCTTCTCATCAGGTGCGCTCCGTTTTACTCAGTCTCATATCATCCATGGCGCCGTACTTAATCTGCATAGGGTAAACATGCTCATTCTGATCTACGGTGATGTCCATAAATACCAGTTTGTCTTTCATAGCAAAACAGCGGGCCATGGCCTCATCCAGTTCTTCTGGTTTATCGACTTTAATACCCACATGGCCATAGGCTTCCGCCAGCTTAACGAAATCCGGTAATGAATCCATATAGGAATGAGAATGCCGACCTTTGTAAATCATATCCTGCCATTGCCGCACCATACCCAGTGCCCGGTTATTCAGCGAAATGATTTTTACCGGCATACCGTATTGCAGGCAGGTGGCAAGCTCCTGGATATTCATCTGGATACTGCCATCACCGGTAACACAGGCCACAACTGCATCAGGGTGGGCCACCTGTACGCCCATAGCAGCAGGCAGGCCGAAACCCATGGTGCCCAGGCCACCTGAGTTTATCCAGCGCCGGGGTTTGGCAAAGGGATAATACAGCGCTGCAAACATCTGATGCTGACCCACATCAGAGGTGACATAGGCATCACCCTGAGTATGTTTGTACAAAGATTCGATCACCTGCTGAGGCTTGATTTGTTTATCGTCTCTGGCATAGGCCAGACAATCACGGCTGCGCCAGGCTTCAATTTGTTCCCACCAGTCCTGCAGTTGCTCTTTGCGCTCGTTTTCATCAATCTCATGCATCTGCTCAAAAAACTGTGTCAGCACGGTCTTAACCGAGCCCACAACCGGAATATGCACATTTATGGTCTTGGATATGGAGGCCGGATCGATATCCACATGGATAATCTGCGCATGGGGGCAGAACTTCTGCACATTGTTGGTGACCCGGTCATCAAAGCGGGCGCCAAGGGCCAGAATACAGTCTGCATTATGCATGGTCTTGTTGGCCTGCACGGTGCCGTGCATACCCAACATGCCCAGAAATTGCGGATGGGTGCCCGGGAAGGCTCCCAGCCCCATCAGGGTATTGGTGACCGGCAGTTTCAGTTTTTCTGCCAGCTCAGTAACCAGCGGGCTGGCATCACAGGCAATGGCACCACCGCCCACATAGACCACAGGGCGTTTGGCTTTGAGCAGTACCTTCAGCGCCTTTTTGATCTGGCCCAGATGCCCCTTGATGGTGGGGTTGTAGGAGCGCATCTGTACTTTTTCCGGGAAGCGGTAAGGATGGTTTTCCTGAACATTCACCGTATCTTTAGGCAGATCCACCACTACCGGCCCTGGCCGGCCGCTGTTGGCGATATAGTAGGCCTTAGCGATAGCTTCGGGGATGTCGATGGCACGTTTAACCAGAAAGCTGTGTTTAACGATAGGGCGCGAACAGCCGACCATATCGGTTTCCTGGAAAGCATCTTCGCCGATATGCATGGAAGGCACCTGTCCGGAGAGCACGACCATGGGAATACTGTCCATATAGGCTGTGGCTATGCCGGTGATGGTATTGGTGGCGCCGGGGCCGGAGGTGACCAGAACCGTGCCGGTCTGGCCGGTCGCCCTGGCATAGCCGTCCGCCATATGTGCGGCAGCCTGCTCATGTCGGACCAGAATGTGCTGCACATCCTCCTGAGCATACAAGGCATCATAAATATCCAGTACAGCACCGCCGGGGTATCCGAACACATGCTTTACCCCTACGTCTTTCAGTGCTCTTACCACCATGGCGGCACCTGACATCATTTCCACCAGAAACTCTCCCATCTCTTTATTTGGCTGGATTGCACATACCGGCATCAGCCGATTTTCTGACTAAACTGACAGCAAACCAATCCGCAAAAACGGATTGTCTTAGTTACCCGGCACTATACTGAATCAATAGGTAGGTTTAAACAGAAAATCGGATAAAAGTGAGATGTTTATCCCTATATACGGAAAAAGTAGGATGAAGCTTTTGATTTGATGGTGTGAAAAGGCAGAGGGAAGATTTCCCCCTGCACAGAGTCATGCTAGTCGTCCAGCTCTATCTCCAGTTCGCTGTCTTCACCGATATCGTCAGAATCGCTGATGCTGCCAGAGCGACTGCCATAAATGCTGCCCATACGCGGACGGTTGATGCGTTTCTGGTATTTGCACCAGGCTTTTTCTGCGGTGGTGCCGGGCTCCTGCTCACCCCGCGCCGCAGCCAGCAGGCTCTCTTCCTCATCGTTTTCTGGCTCCAGCTCACCGTCCACCAGTGCTGCGATCAGGCAGCCATACCG
The DNA here is from genome assembly GCF_001466725.1 of Lacimicrobium alkaliphilum. NCBI lineage: Bacteria > Pseudomonadati > Pseudomonadota > Gammaproteobacteria > Alteromonadales > Alteromonadaceae > Lacimicrobium > Lacimicrobium alkaliphilum. The sequence continues at coordinate 4,078,145 of NZ_CP013650.1, read as the reverse complement.
GCTCAGCGCCTGACTCTCGGAGATCGAAAAATCACCGGAGCGGGAAAAGCCATAAGGGTAGTGCTTGGGATCCAGAAACTGTCGTTTCAGGAGCTGTTCTTTGCTTAATTTAGCCATATCGGCATCCCTAACAAAAAGGTTGTTAACATCAGGGTTGAAAACCACCGGCTGCCGGTAGCTTTTTCAAAGACTAAATAGATTTAAAACTCAGGCCTGTCAATAAAAAATCGTCGGAAAAGTGGTTTTTTAATCAATTGGGAAACAGTAACAATTATTCTTGTAAACTCAGGCCCTTTTTTTCGGGATCCAGGCCCACAGCATCTCGCAGGTTACGGTCTCACTACCCGTGGCATCAGTGACCTTTACAGCCACATTGATCTCGCCTTTTTCTTCGCGCTGCATCAGTTCAATTTGTTCTGGCGTAAGGCTTGCGGTGGCGGTCATATCCCCCTGAGCCCTTGTCAGGTAGCGCAACTGCATGGATTTTATCAGGGGTAACTTATCGCCTGGCAGATTAATGCCAACAATAAAACCTGTGGCAGACTCAGCCAGCAGCGCCATGGCGGCAGCATGCACGCTACCGATATGGTTTTGGGCTTTACGGTGATTCTTTTGACGAAAAGTGACCGAACTGCCGTCGGTACCGAGGATCTCCAGTCCGGTGGTGCCCGCCAGTTTAACTTTGTGACAGAACACCCAGGTGAGCAGGCGGTTTCCCAGCCAGGCAGGGTAAGTACTGGCTTTATCGGCGAGTTTGCGCAACGGATTACTGGCAGACATGATGATTCCTCTGGTTAGACCAGTTGAGTCTGCCAGAGTGACAGGCTAATCACAAGCCATAGGCAATGCCCTGTTCAGTAAAAAACGCCTCCAGTGAGTCAGTATGGGGCTGATAACGACGCCAGCGACCAATGGATTTTGTATTAATGGGTTCGCGCACCTGCACTTTGCTGGCAGTGGAAACCGGGGCGGAATTATTCTCCACCTGCAAACAGGCCGGCTGCCAGGGTAACTCGCAGAAATCGAGAATTTCGCGGATGTGGGATTCCGGATGCGTTACCAGATTTTCATAGCTGACAAGTTTAAAGTTGGGGTGCTGAAGGTCGTCGAACTGGTGTACCCAGCGATAAAACCTCTGGTAATACTGTGCCGTTCTTTCCAGATCCAGTGCATACGCGGTGAAGGGATTCTGTAAAGAAAAGAGTTGCCGGAAATTACCAATACAGGTGTCCAGAGGGTCTCTGAGCATGCAAATGATTTTGGCACTGGGAAGTGCGCGTCGAATCAGATCCAGATATAAAAAGTTAAACGGAAGTTTATCCACAAAATGTGGATGAGCAGCGGTCAGAGAGGCAGTGCGGGCAAGATACTGTCTGCCCATTTTTGTAAAGTCAGCGCTGTAGGCGGCATCTAAAACTGCTTTGTCTAACAGCCTTGATGATGCTGCTTTGGTATGCGCCTTTACGGTAATGGAGAAGTCATGCAATTCCTCACCTGAGCACACCATGGAATGGGAGGACAGAATACGTTCCATCAGGGTTGTACCAGAGCGCGGCATCCCAACTACGAATATGGGCTGATTGCTGGTATCGCCTTGCTGCAGTACCGGCGACAAAGCGCTTGAGTATAAGGCGTCAAACAGGTCATCTTCGGCCTGATGATCATACTTTATCTTATTCAGAATACGCTGTTTATACTGGTGCAGTATGTTAAAGGCTTGCTGATAATCACCCTGTTTTTCATATTCCTTGGCAATGGCGTGGGCCAGATGTAATTGCTCATCCGGGTTATGGGTCTGTGTGATTAGCCTCTGCATTTTCGGCAGCAATGGTGCGACGGAGTCGGACAGTTCGGTCATCGCAAAGTAGGCTTTAACATACCTGGGATTCAGATGAATCGCCTGTTCAAAGGCCTGTCTGGCTTTATCAAACTGGCCCAGAAACTTGGCCGCGATGCCATGGTTATAGTGATAACTCTCCTTGCTGGCATCCTGCTCTATAGCCTGCTGATAGTAAGGCATTGCCTGTTCATGCAAGCCAACCTTACTTAAGGCGACGCCGACCGTATCCAGAAGCAGCGAGGGTTGCCCCTGTAGTTGGGAGAAAAGCTTTTCAAGCATTGCTACCTGTTCACGGTTTCGCGTCAATGAATAGGCTTTAATCAGGTAAACCAGATATTCCCTTTCACTGTTTGTATCCAGTTGCCGCGCCTTTCCTATCAGTTGTACGGCTTTTTCCGGCTGACCTACTTCCATATTAATGATCCCTAACAAAAAATAGGCATCAGCATGCTTGGGATCCTGTTTGATGATATCAACCAACAGTGGGTGTGCGTCGACAAACGCCTTGTTATTGATAAGTTGTACGGCCTGATTGTGCAGTTCGGAAATTGAATTCATCAGCGGGTTCGATTAATCCGGTTGGTTTAATACACTAAGGGCGCCAGAAGGCGCCCTTATACAATAACAATAAAGTCCACTCAGAACTTATAGTTAAATTTCACCCCAACAGTGCGTGGCGGTAACAAAAAGTGGCCATAAACCCGCTGCAACTCAGGTAAATTACGTCCACCGTTGGCCCAGGACTTGTCACGACGGGTGCCGGTAAAAGCATACTTGTCGAACAGGTTATTGGCATACAGGGTCACAGACCAGTCGAAGGCATCCAGTTTAAGCGAAAGGTTGCTAATGCCATAACCGGGTAACACCTCGCCGTCTTCGCGGACACCGACTTTTGTAACCACGTCGCTCTGTGCGGTCAGGCCATAGTTCACAATCAGCAGCTTATCGTCGAACACTTCCTGTTCGTAACTTAATCCCATAGAGAACTGCTGTTTCGCGGCGCCGGGCAGGCGATCACCGTCCAGTGCACCGACTCCGCGACCGAAGAGGTCAGGGGCATCGGCGGTTAACTGAGCGTCGGCATAGGCGTAAGTAGCATAAGCCGTCAGGCTGTCACTGAGAATGGCTCGTGTAGCCAGCTCAACCCCTTTGGAGTTGGCTTTACCGGCATTCCCTGTGATGATTTCCTGGCCATTGACTGAGGTGACCTGTATTTGGGCATCATCCCAGTCGACACTGAACAGCGCTGCGTTAAAGTGGAACTTATTTCTCAACCAGGTACTTTTCAGGCCCAGTTCATAGTTGGTGGTGGTATCTGGATCGTAGGATACCTCTTCAGGCAGTGCACACACTACTTGTTGATCGCTGGCTAAATCTTCGTCTGTACAGGGGCGCAAACCATTGGCACCACCAAGCCTGAATCCTTCACTGACAGTAAAGTAGACCATGGCATCGCTGTTGAGCTGGTAGCTGGCATTAAATTTAAGCAAATTGCCGTCGTCTTTAGCACGGGTAGGACTCAGGCTGATGTCGCTCAGACTATCCACAGGTACACTGGTATAAAGAGGTGTGGCGGCACCTGATTGCGACCATACGTCGTATTCATAGAAACGTGCGCCGACTGTCAGGCTCAGATCTTCCGTGGCCTGGTAACCGACTTCACCGAAAACCGCTCTCTCGATATCTTTTGAGTCGCTTAATATGATGTACTCAAGATCCTGTTCAATGTTGGGTTGTCCATCAGGGGAACCCCACCAGAATTCGGTCAGACCGGGGGTGTACTCGCGGTCATCTGAGCTGCTTTCCAGGTGGTTGTAAAACGCACCTACTATCCAGTTCCAGTCAGAAAGTCCCTGAGAGACTAAACGTACTTCCTGGGTGAATACATCTTCTTCACCGGTGTCGCGGGTAAAAGCGGCAAAGGCCGGGAAATCTGCATAACCGGAATAGATGTCATACAGCAGATCAGTCTGATCACGCTGGCCAATCTGATCATAGCTGCTGAAACCGGTGGCTGAAACCAGTTCAGCAAAGCCCAGGTCATAGTTGAGTTCCAGACTAAGCAGTTGATCTTCGACTTCGTTAGGCTCTTCGTAACGGTAGGCTGAGTCATAAGGACCAATCAAATCGGAGATAGGATTAAGATCGCTGATGCTCTGATACTGAACAATAGAGTTACCACCATGTTCCGATTTCTGATAAAAGTAATTCAGCGTTGCATTGAAATCATCATTCGGTGCCCAGCGCAAAGACACGCGACCGGTAAAAATTTTCTCGTCGTTGGCATCTTCCACCTGACGCAGGTTAGCGTCGACGGCTGCAGGATCTGACCAGTCGGGATCTGGCAATGAAACACCTGGTTCACGCACTACATAGTTGTAATCGACATAACCGGGACGATCGTAGTAATTGATGCTGGTGCGCAACGCCAGTTCGTCTTCAATAATTGGTGTGTTAAATACAAACCCGGCTTCGCCCCCGACATCATCACTGTGGGCCAGAGTAAAGAGATCTCCGCTGATTTCACCCTCAGTGAAATCCATCACTGGCTCTTTTAACATATAGCGGATGGCACCACCTAAGGTACCCGCACCGTATAAGGTTCCCTGCGGGCCAATCAACACTTCGACCCGTTCAACATCTGTCAGTCGCAGGTTGATATTCAGTGGAATCTCACCCAGATATTTGGCGACTGTTCCGGCATCAGTGCCGCGGTCTGAAGAGGTGGTATTCAGGCCCCTCACTATTACAGGGGACCCTTCGCGGCCGCCCTGGTCTGTTACGGTCAGACCAGGCACCCAGCGAGCCACATCTTCCAGGTCGCCGATATTCTGCTCTCTCATCACATCATCATTTAATGCGGTGATGTTTAAGGGAATTTCCTGTACCGAACCAACCCGGCGGGTGGCGGTAACTTCGATCTTTTCTATGCTGCGTTCAGCTTTGGGTTGCGGAGCATCCTGCGCTCCTGCGGTGAATGAGGTGGCCATCACTGACGCAATGGTCATTGATAGCAGGTTAGGTTTGAAGAATTGTTTTGTGCCCATACTAGCTTATTGCCTCTAGGTATTGTGGTTGTGTGTTTTGTCCTAATAAAGCTCATATAAGCACGATAATATTTCGCTATCAAGCGCACAAATAGGATGTAAGTGAATGAAAATGCAGGTTAATGATATGTTTATGCAATATCTATCCTAACCCTTTGTTTCAAAGGGATGACTCACCATTTATTAACGGTCATAAGTTGAAAGTGTGTTAAATGTGAATAAAAGGTAAGAGGGAATAGTTATTCACCGCAAAATTTTCTTATTCTATCGCAGAATATAGAGGTTGAACTCGTATCTAAGGAGCACTATGCCTGATCAGGAACTGACTGTACCAGCAACATAATCGTTATGGTTTTTTCTGATATTTGGATTTGGAGCGGGAAACGAGATTCGAACTCGCGACCCCAACCTTGGCAAGGTTGTGCTCTACCAGCTGAGCTATTCCCGCATTTCGGAGTTGGTGCTGTTCAGACAGATTTGTCTGAGATTTTACATTGTGGTGCAGAATTGGAGCGGGAAACGAGATTCGAACTCGCGACCCCAACCTTGGCAAGGTTGTGCTCTACCAGCTGAGCTATTCCCGCATTCTGCTAAAGCTTAAAACTGAATTTCTTCAACCTTAAGCGGAGGCGCATTTTACAAAAATTCCCATTTTACGCAAGGAATAATTTTAATCCCTCTGTTATCTGCTTAATTAAAGACCAATCAGAGCGCCGAATGGTTCTCATTATCTTACCATTCGGCGCTCTGGCCGGGCAGATTGGTATCGGCGTCAGATGCTGAATACATGCTTACGATAAAACTGAAGCTCGGCAATAGACTCACGAATATCGTCCAGGGCCTGATGGGTGCCTTTCTTGTGAAACTGATTCAGCAATTCCGGTTTCCAGCGTCTTACCAGCTCTTTGATGGTACTGACATCGACATTGCGGTAATGGAAATAGGCTTCCAGTTCCGGCATATGGCGGACCATAAAGCGTCTGTCCTGGCCGATGCTGTTTCCGCACAAAGGTGAGGCTCCTTCCGGTACCCAGCCATGTAAAAAAGCCAGGGTCTGTTCACTGGCCTGCTGTTCATTTATTTCGCTTTGGCGGCAACGTTCGGTCAGTCCGCTTTCGCCGTGGGTTTTGGTACACCAGTCGTCCATGGCGTTCAGGACCTCATCACTTTGGTGTACTGCAATAACCGGCCCTTCGGCGAGCAGATTAAGCTGACCGTCGGTAATGATGGTAGCGATCTCCAGAACTTTCTCGCGCTCAGGATCCAGCCCGGTCATTTCCATGTCGATCCACACCAGATTATCTGCACTTTGTGCCATCTTACTCACCTTAAATTTTTGGTATTTCGACAGTCAAAGGTTACACTCACTGCCTTGTAGCCCCAATATAAAGCATTCGACTCCCCAGTGGCAAAAAGAAACAAGCTTACCCAAAGACAGAGGCGCCAGGTCAGCCGTAATCTGGACAAGCGCCTCAGTGGCGCCGAAGACAGCATCGCTGACGAGACACTCGAGGCCATGCAGCCGGGCCTGGTGATTGGCCGTTTTGGTCAGCATGCCGATGTGGAAGATCAGGCAGCTAAAGTGCATCGCTGTAATATTCGCCGCACTATAGAGTCGGTGGTCTGTGGTGACAGAGTGCAGTTTCGCCCCGGTAAAGATCAGAGTCTGAATGTCAGCGGGGTGGTGGAGGCCATAGAGCCACGCAAAACAGTACTGACCAGGCCGGATTTTTACGATGGAATCAAACCGGTAGCGGCGAATATCGACCAGATTATTATCGTCAGCTCGGTGTTACCTGCACTGTCGCTGAATATTATTGATCGTTATCTGGTGGCCTCAGAGGATGTCGGGATTGAGCCGCTGATCCTGATGAATAAAGTAGATATGCTCAGTGATACGCAGCGCCAGGAAGTGGAAAAACAGCTTCAGCTGTATCGAAACATTGGCTATCAGGTACATTATGCCAGCTGTAAAACCGGTGAGGGTATCGCCGGGCTTAATCATTTGTTTGTCGACAAGACCAGCGTTTTTGTCGGCCAGTCAGGGGTGGGGAAGTCCAGTCTGATCAATTGCCTGCTACCGGAAGCAGAGGAGGCCATTGGTGATGTGTCTTCCAACTCCGGGCTGGGTCAGCACACCACCACAGCGGCCAAATTATTGCGCTTTCCCGGTGGCGGTAACCTTATCGACTCACCCGGTGTGCGGGAGTTTTCTTTGTGGCACTTACCGGTAGAAAAGCTCACCTGGGGGTTTCGTGAATTTCGTGATTTTCTGGGCGGCTGCAAGTTCCGTGACTGCAAACATCTGGATGATCCGGGTTGTTTGCTGCGCCAGGCAGTGGAAGAGGGCAAAATCAGCCGCCAGCGCTTTGACAGCTATCATAAGATCCTTGCCGGTATGGACGAACAGCGACCTGCCCATAGCCGACCGCCCCGCTAAGCTGTAAACAATTCCTTCTAGCCTGTAGTTTATTGTTATTTCCTTTCTGTTTGGCCCCCGGGTACAATTCAGATGGTTTTTTTCACAAGGTTTACAAGGTGTTGCCAGTTAAAGTCAGTCTTCAATATATTCTTCCCAAGCATGCCGTTTCCCGCCTGGTGGGCAAGCTGGCAGCTGCTGAAGCGGGGTTTCTCAGTACCTGGCTGATTAAGCTCTTTATCCGCCACTTTAATGTGGATATGCAGGAAGCCGAGCAGGCTGATCCCCGGGCCTATAAAAGTTTTAATGCGTTTTTTACCCGTCCGCTTAAAGCCGGAGTGCGGGAGGTCGTCAAAGATGAAAACAAACTGGCCTGCCCGGTAGATGGCACGGTCAGTCAGCTTGGTGACATCGAGCAGGAACAAATTTTCCAGGCCAAAGGTCACGATTATAGCCTTACGGCGTTACTTGGCGGTGACAGTGAGCTCAGCCAGCCTTTTATGGATGGCAAATTTGCTACTATTTACCTCTCACCTAAAGACTATCACCGTATCCATATGCCAGTTGACGGCCAGTTGACGGATATGATCTATGTGCCCGGTGAGCTGTTTTCTGTCAACCCACTGACCACGGCCCATGTACCGGGCCTGTTTGCCCGAAACGAACGCGTAGTCACGCGGTTTGACACGCCAAAAGGTAAAATGGCACTGGTACTGGTGGGGGCGACTATTGTTGCCAGCATCGAAACCATCTGGGCCGGTACGGTGACGCCTCCAACCGGTAAGCAGGTCATGCGCTGGCAATATCCCGCACAGGGCAATAATTCGGTATTCCTGAAAAAGGGCGAGGAGATGGGCTTGTTTAAGCTTGGCTCAACCGTGGTGGCACTGTTCGAGCCCGGTATGCTGGAGGAATTTGATTCTTTGGCCAGCGGAGACTGCACCCGCCTTGGTATGCCTGTAGCGACACTGAAGTCCTGACGTGGATCCGGTTAAAAAGAGTTTGTGGTCACTGCATCTGGCGGTGATCCTGCTCGGAGCTACGGCTCTGTTCTCACGTATTATTCCCTTATCGGCTCTGGATATTACCCTTGGCAGGGCAGTCATTGCCTTTGTGGTGCTGGCCGTGCTGGTAAAACTCAGTGGCAACAGCCTGCGTCTGCACAGCAAAAAAGATGCGCTGATCGCCATATTGCTTGGCGCTTTGATGGCGGTGCACTGGGTCACCTATTTTGCTGCGATGCAATACTCTTCGGTGTCTGTGGGTATGATTGCCCTGTTTACCTTCCCGGTGATTACCGTATTGCTGGAGCCTTTTTTCGAGGGGATTCGGCTGGTCTGGCAGGATATCGTCAGTGCGCTGGTGGTATTAGGCGGCATCTGGCTGATCGTACCGGAAGTCTCGCTGGGTAATGATGTGACATTAGGCATTGCCGTGGGGGTGTGCTCGGCATTCCTCTATGCCATGCGTAATCTTGTTCATCGCAAGTACTTTTCTCACTATGGCGGCGCCCAGGCCATGACCTATCAGACCCTGGTGATTGTGTTGTGTCTGTGCTGGTTTGGCTCAGAAAAGTTGTATCAGGCCTCAGAACAGACTTATCTGTTGTTATTGTTGCTCGGTACGGTGTGTACCGCTGCCCCTCATGCACTGGTGGCCTACACACTCATCCATCTGCGCGCTAAAACCTTCTCCCTGGTGGCCTGTATGCAGCCCTTGTATGGCGTTATTCTGGCAGTGCTGGTGCTGGATGAAGAGCCCAACTGGCAGACATTGCTGGGTGGAATTTTAGTGATCTGCGCTGCAATTTACGAAACAATAAACGCACATAAATTACATCCCGGAGTATCGAATGGTTAAATCGTACTCACCGGAGTCTGCCTGAAGGATTGCCAGTATGCTGGTTATTGCTCATCGCGGCGCCAGTGCCATCGCGCCGGAAAATACCCTTATGGCTATTGAGAAAGCGATCGACATGGGCGTTGATGGTATTGAAATAGATGTACATGGGGTCGATGGCGAAGTCATCGTTATCCATGACCGCTGGCTGCATCGGACTACAAACGGTAAAGGCCGGATCAGTGATTTAAGCTTTGCTGAACTGAGAAAACTGGATGCCGGCCAGGGGCAGCAGATCCCCACCCTCTGGGAAGTGATGAGTCTGGTCAGTGGTCGCTGCTCACTGAATATTGAGCTCAAGGGCATCAGTGATGTGATCCCCATTCTGAGGCTGGTGGACAGCGCCGTGGCAGAGCTGGGCTTCAGTCCGAATCAGTTTTTGTTGTCCTCGTTTAATCATCATTTATTATTTGAGATCAAACAGATCCGCCCTGATTTGCAGGTCGGCGCTCTGACGGCCTCCTGCCCACTGGACTATGCTGCTTTCGCGGTGGCATTACATGCTTACTCCGTGCATATTGAACTGAACTTTGTGAATCCGGCTTTTGTGGCAGATGCCAAAGAAAAAGGTCTGCAGGTTTATGTGTACACTGTGGATGAACTGCCCGATATGGAAATGCTGGCCAGCTGGGGAGTGGATGGAATCTTTACCAATGTGCCTGACAGAGCACTGAATTTCAGAGACAACCCACGCCTGACGGATGTTTCAGCAGCGGTATTAATCAGTGACTAGTGCGCGCATTCCTGGCAACTGCGACAAAGCTTAAAGTTGATAATATGGGCGGCAATAATCAGCAGAGCACCAACCGCAATGGTAAAAGGCTCGTAAGCTTCACCGAACATATCCTTATTCCAGTAAATCAGTCCGCCTAATACCAGACTATACAGGGGATAGATCTGCCTGTGATAGCGATAAAAGCCTGACAACAGTGCCCAGAAGCCGATGATCATGGAAATAGTCAGTATGCTGCGCTCAAACCAGTCCTGCGCTACGAAGCTGGCACCAATATAGGGGATCAGCGGAATGAGTATAGGCAGCAACAGACAATGCAGGGCGCACAGGCTCGAAGCCCAGATCCCCATTCTGTCGAGAAAATTGTTACTGCTGTTGGCGGACATACTCAAAAAAACACCTTCATGATTAAGGGACGTTATATTATAACATTTTGAATTTTTCGCAAGACCCTGCAGCTTAAAATAGTGGGGTCAGAGTAAACTTTTATACCCCAGGTAGCTCGGGGTTCGGGAACGGGGTTGAAAAGTTTACTCTGACCCCACTTTTGAGGTATCCGGTGATGATTCGCGCAGGGCCAGGGCTTTTTCTTTCATCAGAACACTGACAGGGATGAGCTGAATCCCCATCTCCTGCAATTTGGGCAGGCTTTGTTGCAAAAAGCTCAGGGTTTCCGGATAGGGGTGGGCAATGCCAATGGCGTTGCGATATTTACGGGCGATCCGAATCAGGCGGTCAAATTGTGCCTGCATATGTTTCTCGTTCTGGAAATGATCGAGAAATACCTGCCGGTGCGTGTTCGGTACCCCAAACCGGGTCGCAATCTTATTGGCTTTGCTGTACCGGGTGGTGCGACTGTCGATAAAAAACAACTGTTGCTGGCGAAGAAAGTCCATGGTGGCCTGCATCGGCAGGGTTAACTGAGTGAGTTTGCTGCCCATATGATTATTCAGGCCGATGGCATGGGGCACCGAGGTCAGTGCCGCGTCCAGCTTAGCCTGAATTGCGCGATCATCCATCGCGGCGGTCAGGGCGCCAGGGCCAAGTTTGTTGCCGGCCAGCGCTTCCATGGGCATATGCAGCATCACTTCCCTGTTCTGAGTGGCGGCTTTTTTTGCATAGGCAGTGGAATAGGGCGTATGAGGTAAGATAGCAAAGGTGACCTGTGCTGGCAGCACAAAGGCATCTATGTCCTGTTTACGGTAGCCCATATCATCGATAATCAGGGCGATATTGCCGGCGCCCGCGGGCAGGCTGAGCAAACAGATGAGTAACAGGCAGAGTCTTGTGATCACGTTATTTTTTATTGTTGTTAGCGCTGATTTGATTATAAGGTTTTGAATAATAATTACTATGGCTGTATCCAGCCCGCGGGATTGACCGCTTTCCCCTTGTGGCGAAGTTCAAAATACAATCCGGGACTACTCTGACCGCCACTTTGTCCTACCAGTGCGATTTCTTCACCAGCCTGCACGGTATCACCCACATCTTTGAGCAATGCCTGATTGTATCCATAGAGGCTCATATAGCCCTCGCCGTGATCCAGTACCATCACCAGACCAAAGCCTCTGAGCCAGTCTGCATAAAGAATACGACCATGATGTACGGCTCTGACACTGTCTCCTGCGCGACCATCAAACATGGCGCCTTTCCAGCGAATCTGTCCCTGACGGCGACTGGAAAAGAGATTCCGCATCCGTCCACCGGTGGGCTTGAGCAATTGACCCTTGTATGGCTGCAGACCCGCAAGGACTTGTTGCGACGCACTGGCTCTGGCTTCTGCTCTGGCAATTGCCTGAATCAGATTCTGTTCATTGATCTGAAGCTGTTCAATTTGCTCGGCTTCACTGGTAATGCGCTTTTCCAGTGCTGCCAGAGATTGCTCGCGGTTATCCTGCTCTCTGGCTAACAGTTGGCGCTGAGCTTCCTGTACCTCTAACAGTTCTGCCAGTTCGTCGACCTTTATCTGCAACTCTTTTTCCACTTTTTGCAGATCTCTGGCCAGCCGGGTAAAGGCCTGGATCTGCTCCATCCTGGCCTGATTCAGGTAACGGTAATAACTGAGCATGCGTTCGAGTTTGGCTGCATCTCCCTGGTTTAGCAGCATTTTGGTAAAATCATGCTGGCCTGTCATATAAGCACTGCG